>JBBIUU010000032.1:21680-25406 GCA_037440125.1 Acidobacteriota bacterium | reverse complement strand
GTCTAGCGTCTAACGTCTAGCGTCTAACGTCTCACATCGCACGCCTTCCGCCTTCTGCTTTTCTCCTCACGCCTCGTGCCTCACGCCTTCCCCTTCGTGCTAGCATCTCCCCATGGAGACGACAGAGCTCCACTGCCCCAACTGCTCCGCGCCCCTCAAGGTTCCGCCCGGCGAGGTGGACGTCCTCTGCGAGTTCTGCGAGTCCCGCCTGACCTTCGTGCCGAGCACGCAGGAGATGGAGGTGGTCCGGACGCGGGAGGAGATGAAGCGCAAGGAGCGCGTGGAGGTCCAGCGCCTCCAGATGGAGAACGAGCTCCAGCGGGAGGAGGCCGCGGCCTGGCGTCAGACTGCGGCCCAGGTGGCCATCTCCGCCCTCCCCGTCGTGGGCACCGCCGTGGGTCGGGGCATGTTCAACGCCGTCTTGCGCCGGGGCGGAGGAGGATGCTTCGGCTGCGGGTGCCTGCTACCCGTCGTGGCGACCCTTGTCGCGCTCGTCGTCTACGTCGCCTCCTGAGCGCCGCCCCGGGTGGACGCCCCTGAAATTCCAGCCCATATTGATGTTGTTATCCCCTTCGATGGAGGGTCCCATGACGCGTGCCCGCCGCCTGGCCTTCGCCTCCCTCGTCCTGCTCGCCCTGCTCGCCGTGCCGCTCCTGCTCCCCGCCCAGGACGCTGTCATCAAGGATGAGGCCTACAAAGTCCTCTACCACCTCAAGGCCGACGGGACCGTGGAGGACGCCTCCTACAAGGCGGTCGGCCACATCAAGTCCGACGGTTCCATCCAGGACGCCTCCTACAGGACCGTGGGACACATCAAGTCGGACGGCACGGTCCAGGACGCCTCCTACAAAACCATCGGCCACATCCGCGAGGACGGCACCGTGCAGGACGCCTCCTACCGCACCCTCGGCTACATCGCCCGGAGCGGCCTCATCCAGGGATCCGGCTACAGCACCCAGGGCCACGTCGAAGGCAGCGGCTGGGACCCCTCCCATGTCGCGGCCTTCTGGTTCTTCTTCCGCAAGACCATCGCGCTGAAACCGTAGGCGGGGCGCACCCCTCGGGCAGGTCATCCGCCGAGGCCGGGCGCGCTCCCCGTGGCCGCCTTCCGCCGATTGGGCTAGAATCATCCCAGAGTACTCGAAGACAGCATCTCAGCCTCCGGCCTGGGGAGGGCCGTCGGATGGCGTTGAGCGCAGGTGTCCGCCTGGGCCCCTACGAGATCCTTTCGCCCCTCGGCGCGGGGGGCATGGGCGAGGTGTACCGCGCGAGGGACACCAGGCTAGGCCGAGAGGTGGCGGTGAAGGTCCTGCCCCCGGAGTTCGCCGCGGACGCGGACAGGCTTCGGCGATTCGAGCAGGAGGCTCGTGCGGTAGCAGCTCTCGATCACCCCAACATCCTCGTACTCCACGATCTCGGTACCCACGAAGGTACGCCCTACATGGTCACCGAGCTCCTCGAGGGGGAGAGCCTCCGCCAACGCCTGAAAGGGGGAGCCATGGCGCCCGCGAGGGCCGCGGAGCTGGGCGTCCAGATCGCCTTCGGCCTGGCCGCGGCCCACGAGAAGGGCATCGTCCACCGCGATCTCAAGCCGGACAACCTGTTCGTCACGCGGGACGGAAGGGTGAAGATTCTCGACTTCGGCCTGGCCAGGCTCAGACCCGAACGGGCCCCCCGGACCACCGTCGACTCCGAGACCTCCACCGCCGACGACCCGACGCAGGAGGGCCGGGTCCTGGGCACGCCCGGCTACATGAGCCCCGAGCAGATCCGGGGCACCCCGGCGGACGCACGCTCGGACATCTTCTCTTACGGGTGCGTGCTCTACGAGATGCTCTGCGGCCGGCGCCCCTTCCCCGGCGAGTCGGCGCCCGACGTCATGGCGGCCGTCCTGAAGGAGGACCCGGCCCCCTACGCGCGGGCCGTCGCGCCCCCGCTCGACGCCGTGGTCCGGAGGTGTCTCGAGAAGCGACCCTCCGATCGGTTCCAGTCGGCCCGAGAGGCGGGCTTCGCGCTCCAGGCCTGCTGCGGGCGGAATGGGTCTCCCGACCTGCGCCTGCTTACCCTCGCTGTGCCCGCACGCAAGTTCTACCTCGCGATGACAGCGGCGGCCGCGGCCTTCGGCGCGGCGGCCTTCCTGTGGCTCGTCTTCGGCGGCTCGTGGGCCAGGGGCCTTCCCTCGACTCACCCCCGACGGGTGACGAACCTCCCCGGGGCCTCTTCGGAGCCGGCCCTTTCGCCGGGCGGAACCGAGGTCGCGTACACCCGGACGGAGAGCGGCGATGCCGACATCTGGGTCACCGACGTGCGAGGGGGCACCCCGCTCCGCTTGACGAGCCGGGCGGCGAAGGACTTCCTGCCCACGTGGTTCCCCGACGGGACGACCCTCGCCTTCGTCTCGGACGAGGGAGGGACGCTCTCCGTCTGGACGGTCCCGCGCTTCGGCGGCACACCCATGCTCGTCGTGCCCGACGCCACAGACCCCGCCATTTCCCCCGGCGGCGACCGCCTGGCATTCGCCAGACCCGGCCCTGACGGGTTCAAACGGATCTGGACCGCGCCCCTCTCGGACGTCAGCCAGGCACGCCGCATCACGGGCGACGGGGACGGCCTCTTCGACCACGGCTATCCCGCCTGGTCTCCCGACGGCCACACCCTCTGCTACACGGCCCAACGGGGGCTGTGGTGCGTGCCCGCCGCGGGCGGTCAGGCCCATCCGTTCACGCGAGACGACCAGGCGGACCAGGACCCGTGCTGGGCCCCCGACGGCCGGCACATCTACTTCTCCTCCTACCGCGACGGCACCCTCGCCATCTGGCGCCAGGCGCTCCGAGGCGGGTCACCCGAGCGCGTGACCCTGGGCACAGGGCCCGAGACGACCCCGTCCCTCTCGCGGGACGGCAGGGTGATGGCCTACACCACCTTCTCGGACCGCGCGGGCCTGACCCTCATCGACCGCGACACGGGCCAGCGCAGCATCCTGCGAGACGCGCCGCTCCTGCTCGAACCGGCGCTGGCGCCCGACGGCGGCGCTCTCGTCTACGTGTCCGACAAAGTGGGGACCTACGACCTCTGGAAGCAGCCTCTTCGCGGGGGTCGCCCGGACGGCCCTCCCCAGCGCCTGACGGCCCTGGCGGGGACGTGCGTCCATCCCTCCGTGTCTCCCGACGGCCGCTGGATCGTCTTCTTCAGGAACCTGTCGGGAAGGCGTGAGGTATGGATTATCCCCTCTGGGGGCGGGACACCCAGGAGGTTGTCGGGCGAGGGGACTGTGAACGTGCAGCCCGAATGGTCTCCCGACGGACGCCGGATCGCCTTCGTGTCCGACCGCGGCGGAGCGCAGCAGCTCTGGGTCGCGCCCGTCGCCGACGGCGCGCCGGCGGGAGAACCGCGGCGGATCGCGACGCCCGACGGCTCGGTCACCTCGCCCTCCTGGTCCGCCGACGGCGCACGCATCGCATTCCTCCTGGATTCGGGGAACGAGAGGGGCGTGTGGATCGCCGAGGTATCCGAGGCCAAGCCGCCGCGGAAGATCGCCGAGGACACGGACCCTCTCGTCCTCGTCTGGGACCGGTCCTCGGGAAAGTTACTCGTCTCCGGCTTCTTCGGCAAAGCCGACCGCGGCATATGGGAGGTGTCCCCCGACGGCGGCGCCCCGATCCCCTTCACCGCCGCGAGCCCGAGCGGACCCGACAAGGAGGTCTTCGACATCGATGTCTCCGCCGA
>JBBIUU010000032.1:12903-21580 GCA_037440125.1 Acidobacteriota bacterium | reverse complement strand
CCTATCTCATGAGCAAGGGCGTCCGAGCCATTCGTGTCTACCCGAAAATGACCTTCGACGCGGATTGGAACGAGCGGACGGACGAGGAGCTCGACCGGCAGATCATAGAGGTTCTCGACGTTTCCGAGGCGCACTGGCGGTCGACGGGCGAGGTCCCGGTGGAGTTCCTCCGTCCACGCACCACTCCCTCCCCGAGCACCGGCGACGGCTTCCTCTGCGGGGCCCCGCGCGGGCACGGCTTCTGCGTCGACCCCGACGGGCATGCGTGGGCGTGCCCCCTCCTGGCGGGCTCACTCCAACACCTGCCCCATCGGGCCCTCGCGGCCTCCCGCCTGCTCAATCTGGGTCCGGTGGAGGCTCCAAGCTTCGCCCGTCATCTGGCGGAGCTTCCCCAGAGGGCCCGTGAGGAACCGCTCTTTACGGACGCGGCGAGACGTCGTGCGTCGCCCGGGCCCTGCCGGCATTGCCCGTGGAAGGAGGAGTGCTTCGTCTGTCCGGCGACGCTCCGCCTCGCGCCCGGCGCCGGCGATGCCGACCGCGTACCCGACGCCCTCTGCGCCTTCAACCGCGCCACCCTGAAGGCGAGAGCCCTTTGGGCCCTCAGGAGGGAGGTCGCCGGCGGGCCCTTGTTAGCCGACGCGCTCGGGAAGCTTGCCGGGCTGATCGCGCACCCTCCTGGCGCCGGAGCGCCCGGACGAGGCGAGTGAGCTCAAGCCACCCCCGGCGTTGCCTTTCGCCGCGACGAGGTCGCAGAGGTGGCAACCGGCCGTGATCGGCCCCACATTGTGCGCAGGAGGATCATCATCACTCCCGATGTGGAACGCCCAGGAAGCCGGAGACTCTTGCGATGAATGATTCCGCTGAAGACGCCCTGGTCCTGACCGTTGAGCCCTCGCAGGGCCCGCCCTTCGAGTGGCGGGTGAAGGGCGCCACCACGGTGATCGGGCGGTCCTCCAAGGCCGATCTCGTGGTCTCCGACGCCCTCCTCTCGAGGGAGCACGCCAGGCTTTACAGGTCCGACGGGTCCTGGTTCGTGGAGGACCTTCACTCCCGCAACGGCACGCGGCTCAACGGCCAGGCGCTGGACGGGCCGCGGCCCGTCTCTGCGGGCGACTCCCTCCTCCTGGGCGGATGCCAGATCACCGTGGGACTCGCCACCGCCGAGGCCAAGACGCCCTCCTCGGCCAGCGGGGCCATCCGGGGCAAGTCGCTCCTCCGGCCCGCCTCGGACATCCTCAAGGCGGCGCGCCTGAGCCGCGAGGCCATCGCCTCCGCGGAGCACGCCCGCCTGCGGAAGTTCGCCGAGAGGCTCCAGCCCCTCATCGAGGTGAACCAGGCCCTCTCCCGCCTCACGGATTTGGACGAGCTCCTCCAGCTCATCCTCACCACGGCCTTCCAGCAGCTGAAGCCCGAGGAGGGCGCCGTCTTCCTGACGCGCCAGGACGGAGAGGTCCGCCGCGCCGCCACCCGTACCCTGGAGCCCCAGGGCCAGGTCCTCTTCTCCTCCAAGACCCTCACCGAGGAGGTCGTGCGCGGGGGCCACGCGCTCCTGGTGCAGGACGCCCAGCTGGACGAGCGCTTCCACGCGGCCGACAGCGTGGTGCAGGCCGGCGTCCACAGCCTCATCGCCGCGCCCTTCCAGGACCCCGACGGCACCTCCCTCGGCATGATCGTCCTGAGCTCGCGCGCCGCGGCGAGGCAGTTCGACGAGGACGACCTGGAGCTCCTGACCTCCCTCGCCGCCGTGGCGGCCCTGCGCATCCGGAACGTGGCTCTGGTCGAGGAGGCCGCCCAGCGGCGGCGCCTCGACGACGAGCTGGCCCTGGCCCGAAGGATCCAGGTGGCGCTCTACCCCACGAGCCTGCCGGAGCTACCCGGCTACGAGATCGTGGCGTTCAACCTGCCGTCGAGGACCGTCTCGGGGGACCTCTTCCAGGTGATGACGCGGAAGGACGGGAAGGAGTGCGTGTTCTTCGTCGCCGACGTTTCGGGCAAGGGCATCGGGGCGTCGCTTCTGACGGCGTCCCTCGAGGCGCTCTGCGCCGCGCCCCTCGAGGTGGGCCGCACGCCGGACCGGGTCTTCGCGAGGGTCTCGGCCCTCCTCCACAGGAGGACCTCTCCGGAGAAGTACGCCACGGCCCTCCTCGCGACGCTGCGCCCCGCGTCGGGAACGGTCCGTTTCGCGAACGCCGGACACAACCCGGGGTTGCTGGTGCGGTCCTGGGGGTCGCTGAAGTCGCTCCGCGCCACGGGCGTGCCCCTGGGGATGTTCCCGCACGCGGACTACCGCTCCGAGACCCTGAACCTCAACCGCGGCGATGTGCTCATCCTGTTCACGGACGGGATCGTGGAGGCGAGGAACTCCGAGGGCGAGGAGTACAGCTCCGCGAGGCTGGAGGCCGTGGCGGCGGAGCACCGCTCCGATTCGGCCCGGGAGATCGCCCGCGCCATCGAGGGCGACCTCGCCGCGTTCGTCCGGGGGGTCCCCTACACCGACGACCGGACCCTCGTCATCCTCAAGCGCACCGAGGTCCCGAAGACCGCCGCCGGAGAATGACCACGGCCCCACAACGCGGCGGCCTCACCACTGCCAGGTCTGCACCGCCTGGCCGCCGTCGGGGTTCACGAAGCGGAAGCTCGCCGGCACGCCCTTGGGCACGGTCGTCTTGAGTGTGGCGCCCGTCAGCTTGAGCTTCGTCGCGCTCTTGTAGAGCACGCCGCTCCAGAGCTGGCCGTTGATGTAGACCTTGATGCCGCTCTGCAGGTTGCTCCCCGAGACGACGATGGAGAACGGAGGCGACACCTTCCGGAGGGAGGAGACTACCGGCGGGTTCACGGCCGTGATGGACCCCGTCTTCGTCACCGAGTGCCCCCCCGTCGACATCACGACCGACCAGTTGAAGGTCCCAGCGGCCGTGTAGGTGTGCGAGGGGTTCTGGCGCGTGGACGTGCCGCCGTCGCCGAAGCTCCAGGCGAAGGTCGGCACGTCAGGGCAGTCCGGGGCCAGCGCCGTCGCCGTGAAGAGAACGGGGGCGCCCTTGCTGGCCTTCGCCGGCGCGTTGGCGGAACCGTCGACGGTGCAATACAGGTGCGCCGAGCACATGACCGTGGGGGTCATGTTGACCTCGGCCGCCACCGCCGTGGTCACCGTGGTCTGCGCCATGTAGTTCGCTGGGCTCATGCTCAGGTTCGTGTGCACCACGGAGGTGGAGGTGACCGCGAAGCTGGTGGAGTTGGCAAAGTTGCACGATGAATCCATGGCTCCGTCCGACGCCCTCACCTTCAGAAGCCAGCCGTCGCCCTGGTTGGGACCTTCGTAGGCTTTGGTGCCGGCGACGAGGAGACCGCCGTCGGGCATGGGCACAGCGTCTTCGAAGACGTCCGTGTTGGCCTCCCCGTAGCGGTTCTGCCAGAGGACCTGGCCGTTCGCAGCGAGGTGCGTGGCCCATCCGTCGGTGGTGCTTCCTCCCCCGGTGAAGCTGGCCGTCCGCCCCACGATGTAGCAGCCTCCGGCTTCATCGGCCACCACCCGGGACGGCTCGTCGTTGAGCGCCCCGCCGATGGACTCCTGCCAGAAGATCGTCTCCTGCCCGTCCATCTTGACGACGAAGACCTGGGCCGCGTTGCCAGGAGGTTCGTAGCCCTCCCCCAGGATGAAGAAGTTGCCGTCGCTGGAGGCGGTCACATCCTCGACGAAGAGCTCGGTACCGGAAGGGCCGAATGCGCTCGGGGGGTCAAAAGTACCGTCGGGCTTGAATCCCACGATCCAGCCCTTCGCAAGGGGGCCCGCCGACTCGGTGGAGCCGAGCATGGCCACGATACCGTCCGGTCCGGGGGTGAGGGCCCTCGGGTAGTCGTTGCCCGCCCCGCCGACCGTCTCGGACCAGAGCACGTTGCCCGATGCATCCACTCTAAATACCCAGGCGTCGACCCCATGGCCCGGCAGGGTGACATCCGCCGCGAGGACCGCCCCGCCGTCGGGCGTGGCCACGAGGCCCTCGAGCTCCTCGCTCCCCGCCTGGCCGTAGGCCTTCTGCCAGATCAGGTCGCCGTGCTCGTCGAGCTTGATGACCCAGACGTCGTCTCCGCCGGCGCCGTAGGAGGCCGTCGTCCCCGCGATGATGTAGTTCCCGTCCGAGGAGGGGACCATGCGGTAGAGGTAATCGTTCCCCGGGCCACCCATGGTCAGCGCCCCGATGACGTCACCGGTGGGCGCCACCCGCATCGGCCGGCCATCCCAGTTGCCCGAGGCGTTCATGGCGCTGCCGGGGAGAACGTAGCTCCCGTCGGGGAAGGGCACGATCTGGGAGAAGCGGTCCTGGAGGGGGCCGCCGTAGGTCTTGGACCAAGTTGTCTGGGCCGGGGTTGAGAGACCGGCGAGCAAGGCCGCCGCGGCCGCCAGCACGAGGCGAAGGGCCGCGCCATTCCGGGAAACGATCATGACTCCTCCTCATTCCGGGGGCCCGCCCCGGTCGGATCCTGCGCCGGGAAAGGCTCATTTCGTGTGGAACAGCGGGGATGGCGGGTCTTATTCCAATCCACGGCCGGAGTCTCGGCCTCGGAGTGAACGGGCGCAGCCCTCGGGAAATGCCTGCGCGGCCTGGGCCGCGGTTGCGTCCAGGGGCCCCATAACCTAACGTTGTCCCTAGGAGCCGAGCATGAGCGACCGCCCCTCGACCGACACGCCGGACGCGCACCTCCACACCTGCACCTTCGACCCCGAGGCGCTCGCGCTCAAGCTGAATGCGACGATCCCCGGGGAGACCGGCGCCATCGCCCCCGTCGTCGAGAAGATCATGACGGTCGTGGGCGAGATGGGGTGCGTCCGGGATCAGGAGTTCGAAATCCGTCTCGCCGTGTCCGAAGCCCTCGCGAACGCCGTCCTGCACGGGTGCAAGGGCGACCCCGACAAGAAGGTCAACATCTGCGTCGAGTGCGACCCGGAACGCGGCATGCTCGTCGTGGTGAGGGACCCCGGCTCGGGGTTCGACCCCGCCAAGGTGCCCAGCCCCGTGGAGGGCGAGCAGATCTACCGCGGCGGCGGCAGGGGCGTCTACCTCATCAACCGGCTCATGGACGAGGTGGAGTACCACCGCGGCGGCACCGAGATACGGATGGTCAAGAGGGACGCCGTGCCGGAGCGAAAGGATCAGGAGTGAAACGCTAGACGTGACACGTGAGGCGCAGGGCTGACCAGGCCTCGCCTCTTGTCCCCTGTCCCCTGTCCCCTCCCCTGTCCCTTGTCCCCTGTCCCTTAGCCGAATCCGCTGGCGCACGAACGGAGAGAAGGAACCTCCCCGTTCCCCACACCCCTCGCCGGGCCGAGGCGGCGGGATCAGGGAACGAGAAACAGCCTGTCAAGAAAGAGCCGTGCGTTGACGTTGCGGTCGAGCTGGGTCGGAGCCTCGGCCAATCGGTCGGCGAGGCGCTGCAGTCCGCCCAGGCCGCGCACCTTCGCGGCCGACGCGAGGGCCACGGCCTGGTCGCGGTGGATGCGGGGTTCGAGGCCGAGGGCCGCGCGGATGGCGTCGCGCGTGAGGCTGACCGCGAGGCCCACCACGGCTCGGGAGGGCTCCTTGGCGAGCGCCTCGAGGATGGGGTTGAGGTCGGGGAAGGCCGAGGCCTCGAGGCCGCCCTCGACGAGGGCGAGGAGCCCCGCCCGCTGGCCCAGGAGCGCCTGGTTCTTGTAGGCCTCGAGGAGCCCCGGGCAGCCGCCGGCCATGGCGAGGGCCAGGTCCTTGTCGTCGCCCGAAACACCGCGCGCGTCGAGGGCGCGGGCCATCTCCTCCGCGGGCACGGGCTGGAGGACGATCTCCTGGCAGCGCGAGCGTATGGTCGGGAGCAGCCCCGCGGGATTGGCTGTCACCAGGAGGAACTGCGCGTAGGCGGGCGGCTCCTCGAGGGACTTGAGGAGCGCGTTCTGCGCGTTCAGGTTGAGGGCGTCCGCGGGCTCGATGATGACGACGAGTTTTCTGCCCTCGTAGGGGGGGAGGGACAAGGGCTCCAGCACTTCGTCCCGGATCTGGTCGACCACGATCTCCGTGCGGAGCCGGCCCTTGTCGGTGACGCCGAGATGGACCTCCTTGAGGTCCGGGTAGATCATCCGCTCGACCTTGCGGCACGGGCCGCACGTTCCGCACGCGCCGGGCGAGGGCGCCTCGCACTCGAGCGCCGCGCCGATCATCCGCGCGAGGGTCGTCTTGCCCACCGACGCGGGCCCCGTCAGGAGGAGGCTCTGGGGCAGGACGCCGCGCTCCAGGCTCCGCCCGATGAAGTGCACGTGCGGCCCGTGCCCGATCAGCTCGCCGAAGCGGATGGGGATGCTGACGTCCTGCGGCGGCGCTTCGATCGTCTCTTTCTTCTTCCTAGCCATTAAAGAAGGATCCTCACCACGGAGGCACGGAGGACACGGAGAAAAGAGTATGAAAGGTTAGGACAAGGCAAAACCAAATCTCTCCCTCTGCAACCGCTTTTGACCTCACCTGATTCTTTATCTTCCTCCGTGCTCTCCGTGTCTCCGTGGTGAATTGCTTATCCTCTCTTCGCCAACGCGGCGATGGAGGTCTGCTGGGCGACGCGGCCGGCGAGGTCGCGGAAGGCCGCGGCCACGGCCGAGTCGGGAGCACCGAGCACCACGGGCATGCCGTCGTCGCCGGCCATGCGCACCGAGGGGTCGAGCGGGATGGCGCCCAGGAAGGGCACGCCCATCTGCTTCGCGGTCCGCTCGCCGCCGCCGCGGGAGAAGATGTCCGACTCGCCGCGGCAATGCGGGCATGAGAAGTAGGACATGTTCTCCACGATACCGAGGACCGTCACGTTCACCTTCTGGAACATGGCGAGGCCCTTGCGCGCGTCGATGAGCGCCACCTCGTTCGGCGTGGTCACGACGACCGCGCCCGACAGCGGCACCTTCTGCGTGAGCGTGAGTTGGGCGTCGCCGGTGCCGGGGGGCAGGTCCACGACCATATAGTCCAGCTCGGGCCAGGCCACGTCCTTCATGAGCTGCTCGAGAGCCTTCATGACCATGGGACCACGCCAGATGACGGGCTCGTCCGGCGCGAGGAGGAAGCCGAGCGACATGACGAGCATGCCGTGGGCCTCCACGGGCTGGATGAGGTTCGTGGCCTCGTCCACCTGGGGCTTGCAGTGGACACCGAGCATGACGCCCATGGAGGGGCCGTAGATGTCCGCGTCGAGCAGGCCCACCCGCGCTCCCGAAGCCGCGAGCGCCGCGGCGAGGTTCGACGCCACGGTGGATTTGCCCACGCCGCCCTTCCCCGACGCCACGGCGAGTGTGTTCTTCACCTGGGGCAGGAGGTTCTCGATGAGAGGCGCGCGGCCCGCGGCCACGACCTGCGCGTCCATCACGACCTCGATTTTCTTGACGCCGGGGAAGGCCGCGCTCAGGACCTCCTCCGCCTGCGCCCTGAAGCGCTCCTTGACGGGACACGCCGGCGTGGTGAGGACGATGCGGACCGAGATGGCATCCTCGCCGGCCTTCACGTCCTTCACGAAGCCGAGCGTGACGATGTCCTTGTGGAAGTCGGGGTCTTCGATGACGCGGAGCGCGTCGAGGACCGATTGTTCGGTGACGGGCATGGGAGTCCTTATAAGGAAGGCGTGAGGCGTGAGGCGCGAGGCGCGAAAAATCCGACAAGGCGTTCCGATTGGCACTGGGACGGAGGAGCTAAGGGCGCTTCCAGCACGAGAGTCACACGAGTCTTATCCATTTTGACGGCTCCGCCTCGAGCCTCGTGGCTCGAGCCTGCTTCATTCCAACGACCGCGTGGTGGTGCCGACGATCTTCAGGGCGAGGGTCTTGGCCTGCTCGTACTCGCCGCGGATGAGCAGCGTGGTGATCTCGGGCCGCGTGAGCTGGGCCACGACCTTCTCGCGGAAGACCTCGTCGGTGGCGTTCTCGAACACGAGGCTCCTCAGCTCCGCCGCAAGGTCCAGCAGACCGCCGTAGAGCCCCTCCAGGGAGCGGGCGAAGTCCTCCGCGAGGACGGCCTCCCACGGCCTGGCGCCGCCGATGCCCCAGAGCGCCATGGACACGGGCACGCCGGGCACCCAGACGGGGAAGCGCACGGTGGAGCCCTTGGGGTCGGCCGAGTCCCACATCGGGACGCCGCTGCCCTCGAGGTCCTTGCGCGCCGCGTCGCGCCAGGGTGGCGGGCACGAGTTGGTGATGAACACGATCGAGGACTGCCTCAGGCTGGCCGCGGCGGGCGGCGTGGTGGAGAACTGCACGCCGGGGAAGCCCTTCAGGGGACCGCCGCCCGAGGGCTCGTGGAGCACCACGGGCCAGGCGACGCGGTCGAGGTCCTGCAGGACGGGGACGACCTCGCTCCCCGCCCCGAGGATGCGGGCGGGCTTGCCGGCGGGTGCGGCGAGGAGGAGGGGCAACATGCTACATCCTGGGCGGGATCTGTTCCCGCAGGTGAGCGTAGAGGGGGAAGCGGGCGCAGAGGGCCTCGACCTCGGCGCGGATGGCGCCGAGCGTCTCCTTGTTCTCGTGGTTGCGGAGCGCGCGGTCCATCCAGCCGGCGATCTGGACCATCTCCGGCTCCTTCATGCCGCGCGTCGTGATGGCGGGCGTGCCGACGCGGACGCCCGAGGCCACGAAGGGCTTCTGCGTGTCGAAGGGGATGGTGTTCTTGTTCACGGTCATGCCCGC
>JBBIUU010000032.1:0-12803 GCA_037440125.1 Acidobacteriota bacterium | reverse complement strand
GAGGGGTGCACGCCGCCCGCCACGAGGCCGGCGATGTGCGCCATATCCACCATGACCAGGACGCCGTTCCGCTGGGCCATCTCCCAGATCCTTGGGAAATCAATGAACCGTGGATAAGCGCTCGCGCCGACCACCACGAGCTTGGGCCGGTGCTCCTTCATGAGCCCCTCGAGGGCGTTGTAGTCGATGGTCTCCGTGTCTTTCTTCACGCCGTAGCCGATGAAGTGGTAGAGCTTGCCCGAGAAGGAGAGCGGGTGGCCATGGGTGAGGTGGCCGCCGTGGCTGAGGTCCATGCCCAGGACCGTGTCGCCCGGCTGGAGGACCGTCATGTAGACGCCCATGTTGGCCTGGGAGCCGCTGTGGGGCTGGACGTTAGCGTGCTCGGCCCCGAAGAGCGCCTTGGCGCGCTCGATGGCGAGGTTCTCCACCGTGTCGGTGAAGACGCAGCCGCCGTAGTAGCGCTTGGCGGGGTAGCCCTCGGCATACTTGTTGGTGAAGACGGAGCCGGCGGCCTCGAGCACGGCCTCGCTCACGAAATTCTCGCTCGCGATCATCTCGAGGTGGTCGTCCTGCCGGATGATCTCGTTCGCCACCGCGCGCCCGATCTCCGGGTCGGCGGTCCAAAGGTTTTCGATCTTCATGGTCGCCCCCAAGTTATCGATGTCGAATGGCGGATGGCGAAAGTCGAATGTAAGGTCTGGACCTCTTCAACATTCACCATGCCACATTCACCATTCGACATTTCCTTACGAGTCCAACTTCTCCACGCGCTTCTGGTGCCTCCCCCCCTCGAAGGGGGTCTCGAGCCAGACCTTGACCACCTCCTCCGCCAGGCCCTGGCCCATGAGCCGGCCCGGGAGGCAGAGGACGTTCGAATCGTTGTGGAGGCGCGAGTAGCGCGCGAGGTAAAGGTCCGTGCAGAGCACGGCGCGGATGCCCTTGAAGCGGTTCGCGGCCATGCTCATGCCCACGCCCGAGCCGCACACCAGGATCGCCCGGTCCACGTCGCCGGCGAGGAGGCGCCCGCAGGCGGCCTGGGCGAAGTCGGGGTAGTCCACCGAGTCCTTCGTGTGCGTACCCACGTCCACCACCTGGTGCCCCTGGCCGGCCAGCAGGCCCTTCACGTGCTCCTTGAGCTCCAGCCCCGCGTGGTCGGACGCCAGCGCGATCCTCATGCGCACCTCCGAAAGAGAGCATAACAGCCCCCTCCCGCGAAGCAAAGCAGTGGGGCCAGAAAGTTCATTCTAAAGGAGTTGCGAGCCGCGGCGAGTCGTTCTGGGTCTCGCATTTCCTGGTGCAGTGCGGACAGCGTTGAACGTGCGTCCGGTTTTTTCCCGAAACCGATCCCGCCCGGATGGCCCCAGATGCTAGGAAGGCGAGGTGGCCGCACCGGAGGCGTACCTGGAAGGTACGTTGAGGACGCGGACGCCGACGCCTGACAACGCAGATGGGGTCAGACTGGCGGGTGATAGCAGAAAGCACCGCGGGGCCTGTGTTATCCTTGCCCCATCTGAGGCAGTACCAGGGAAGACGGAGGGCACATCCCATGTGGGCGAGGATCAAAAACCTTTTCAAAGGTTTCATGAGTCTCTTCATCAGCGGCCTCGAAAAGCAGAACCCGCGGGCGCTCATCGAGGCGGAGAAGGAGAACCTCCGGCTCCAGATCGCCCGCTTCAACGACAGCCTGGCCACGCACGCGGCCTTCATCGAGCGCCTCATGCGCCAGATCAAGAACCTCGAGGCGCAGGAGAAGGACCTCGCCGCCAAGGCCGCGGCAAACCTCAAGGTGGGCAACCGCGCCGCCGCCGGCCAGTACGCCCTCCAGCTCAAGACCGTCAAGGAGCAGCTCGAGGAGAACCGCACCCAGCTCAAGGCCGCCGAGGAGACCTACCAGAAGCTCGTCAAGTCCCGCGACGTGGCCGTGAGCGAGGCCCAGGCCAAGATCGAATCGCTCAAGCGCATGCTCACCGAGGCCGAGATGATGGAGGCCCAGGCCGAGCTCCAGGAGATGGCCCAGGGCATGATCTCCTCCATCGGCGGGAGCGGCGACACCATCTCCCGCGTGGAGGAGTACCTCGCCGAGCGGCGCGACAAGGCTGCCGGGCGCGCCCGCGTGGCGTCCTCTACCATCGACACCAACAAGGTGGAGCTCATGGAGGCCGAGCAGCAGGCCCTCGCGGACCAGGCGCTGACCGAGTTCGCCGCCTCCTACGGCCTCGAGATGCCCCCGGCTCCGGCGCAGGCCGCGCCCGCCGCCGAGGCGGCGCCCTCGGCGCCCGTGGCGCCCCCGCAGAAGGACATGGGACCGATCAAAGAATGAGCTGGGGAGCTGGGGAGCTGGAGAACTGGTGAAGGAAAAGAAAGAACGAGACAGCGAGCCAGAGAGCCAGTGGTAGAGGGGAAAGACAGAGACCAGGAACTGGAGATTTCTCGGTTATCTGATCACCTTATCACCTGATCACGAGATCACCTGTTCCCACGGGTGGAGCAAGGGAGAGCGGCGATGGCGGACGAACAAAAAGTCGGGATGACGGTTCTGGGCAAGGTCGTGCTGGTCATCTTCATCCTGGCGCTGCTGGGCGGGGCGGCCTTCTTCTTCAAGGACACGCTCCTGCCGTCGGGCAAGAAGGGCGGCGACAAGCCGGTGGACATGGCCGCCTTCAAGGATCAGGCGGGCAAGGTAGAGGCCCCCGACACGAAGGGCATCACCACCGTCAACGAGTACACCTACAAGCCCTCGGAGAAGCTGCCGCCGGTGAAGGGCGTGAGCGCCTACAAGTGGGACCCGAAGGAGAAGGTCGTCCAGTTCCCCATCAACGTCTGGATCGGCTGGCTGCCCATCGTGGCGGCGAACCACGGGTTCTCGCCGAACACCGAAAGCATCTTCTACAAGGAGTTCGGCTTCAAGGTGAACCTCAAGCTCATCGACGACCCCGTCGTGGCCCGCGACGCCTTCGCCTCGGGCGAGAGCCACATCCTCTGGGGCACGCTCGACATGATGGTCCTCTTCGCGCCGGACCTCATGAAGGACACCCGCACGGCGCCCCGCGTCTACCAGCAGGTCGACTGGTCCAACGGGGGCGACGGCATCGTGGTCCGGGGCAACATCCACTCCGTGAAGGACCTCAAGGGCAAGGTCGTGGTCTACGCCCAGAACAGCCCCTCCCAGTACTTCATCAACAACCTCCTGCTGCAGGCCGGCATCCAGCCCAGCCAGGTGACGCACAAGTACACCGCCACCGCCTTCGAGGCCGCCGCGGCATTCGTCGCCGACAAGCGCATCGACGCGTGCGTGTCGTGGGCGCCCGACATCTACAACATCCCCGAGAAGGTGCCCGGGACGCGCATCCTCACCACCACCTCCGAGGCGAACAAGCTCATCGCCGACGTGTGGGCCGCGCGCGCGGACTTCGCCAAGGACCACCCCGACATCGTGAAGGGCCTCGTGGCGGGCATCTTCAAGGGCATGGAGCAGCTCGCCGACCCGAGTTTCAAGGCCAAGGCCTTCCAGTGGATGGCCGAGGGCTACGGGATGCAGGTGGACGACGTGAAGGGCATGCAGAACGACGCCCACTCCACCAACTTCGCCGAGAACAAGGGATTCTTCCTCAACCAGAACGACCCCGCCAACTTCGAGCGCACGTGGAAGAACATCACCTTCGTCTACCGCGAGCTCAACCTCGTGGGCACGCCCACGCGCTTCGACGAGGTCATGGACTTCTCGGTCATCAAGGCCCTCGACGCCGAGGGCGCCTTCAAGAACCAGAAGGACGAGTACCGCACGACCTTCGCGCCCACCGCCTACAGCAAGCTCCCGGCCGAGCAGCCCATCCTCACGCAGACGATCCGCATCAATTTCTACCCCAACTCGGCGAACGTCTACGAGCCGCAGCACGACGACGTGGGAGCGCCCCTGCCGAACACGCTCTACGACCCGTCGGTGGAGGCCACGCTGGAGAAGGTGGCGCGCCTCTCGGGGCAGTACGAGCGCGCCGTCATCGCGGTGGTGGGCCATACGGACTCCTCCATGAAGGGCAAAGGCACGCGCTACGAGGACGTGAAGCAGCTCTCCCTCGACCGGGCCGCGGCCGTGAAGAAGGCGCTCGTGGCGAAGTACAAGTTCGACCCCAACAAGTTCGTGGTGGAGGGCAAGGCGTGGGACGTGCCCGCCGACGCCGACGACCCCATGAACCAGGCCCTCAACCGGCGGGTCGAGATCTCCGTCTACCCGCCCGAGGCGAAGTGAGCCCGCGCCGTGGCTGAGCGGCACGGCCGGTCCAGACCCTCCCCGGGCCTGCTGGGCCTGGGCATCCGGGAGTCCATCCCCCAGTGGATGCGCTGGGGCTACGGGGTCATCCCCATCGGCCTCATCCTCCTCGCGTGGTTCTTCGTGACGACCGGGACGGCGGAGGAGCGCGTCATCTCCCCCACGATTCTCCCTAGCCCCGTGGAGGTCGCCCGTTCCTTCCCCGAGCTCTGGTTCGACCGCGCGCTCGCGAGGAACCTCCTCATCTCCCTCGGGCGGGTCGTGGGCGGCTTCGGCCTCGCGGTGGCCGTGACCTTTCCGCTGGGTCTTCTCATGGGCTCCTTCACGCGCGTGAAGGCCGCATTCTCGCCCCTCTCGGTTCTCGGCGCGTACCTGCCCATTCCCGCCCTCGTGCCCCTGACCCTGAGCCTCTTCGGCACGGGCGAAATGCAGAAGATCCTCTTCCTGGCCCTGGCCTTCGCCATCTACCTCCTGCCGCTCATCGTGGCGGCGGTGGACGGCGTGGACGACATGTTCCTCAAGACCGCCTACACGCTGGGCGCGGACCGCGGCCAGGCCGTGGAGAAGGTCCTTCTCCCCCTCGCGTGGCCCGATATCTTCCGCGCGCTGCGCATGGGTTTCGGCGTGGGATGGAGCTACATCCTCCTCGCCGAGATGGTGGACATCGGCAAGGGCGTGGGCGGCCTCGTCATCACCTCCCAGAGGCGCGGCCCGCGGGAGCACATCTACCTCATCCTCCTCTGCATCGTGGTCCTCGCGTTCCTCACCGACAAGCTGTGGGCCACCGTCGAGAAGGCCCTGTTCCCGTACCGCGAGGGGGAGGAGCGATGAGCGCGCCCGAGACGACCGGCGTGAACGGCGCCCTGCCCCCGGTGGTGGAGTTCCGCAGCGTCAGCAAGACCTTCAACCCCGGCGAGCCCACGCAGTTCACGGCGCTGAAGGGCGTGACCTTCCGCGTGGACGACCTCCCCGACTTCGGCGAGTTCGTGGCGCTCGTCGGCCCCTCGGGCTGCGGGAAGTCTACGATCCTGAACCTCATCCACGGGTTCTCCGACGTGTACCCGCCCACGGAGGGCGAGGTCCTCGTGCGCGACCAGCCCGTCGTGGGGCCGGGGCGCGACCGGGGCATGATCTTCCAGAAGTACAGCAGCTTCCCCCAGCGCACGGTCCTGAGGAACGTCACCTTCGGCCTCGAGCTCAACCAGCGGGAGCTGAAGCTGTCGCGCTCCGCCATGGAGGACGAGGCCGCGTCGTGGATCAAGAAGGTGGGCCTCGCGGGCCACGAGAAGAAGTACCCGCACCAGCTCTCGGGCGGCCAGCAGCAGCGCGTGGCCATAGCGCGCTCGCTGGCGCTCAAGCCCAAGATCATCCTCATGGACGAGCCCTTCTCGGCCCTCGACGAGCCCACGCGCTACGAGATGCAGCGCCTCATCATGGAGCTCTGGCGCGAGGTGCAGGCGACGGTCTTCATCGTGACGCACTCCATCGCCGAGGCGGTCTACCTGGGCGATCGCGTCTGGGTCATCACGCCGGCGCCGGGCCGCATCGGGAAGGAGTTCTCCGAGACCATCCCCCACACGCGCAGCGAGGACCCCATCACGGCCCAGGAAAGCAAGGCCTTTAAGGACGTGGTGGCCGACGTGGCCCACACGTTCCGGGCCCTGGAGAAGGGCGAATGAGGGGGGCGATGGGACGATGACCGCGCCGACCTACGGATTCTTGGACTACGTGAAGGCGGCCTTCCTGAGGCGGGCCAAGCTCCCCGCCCTCGGCCACATGCCCCTCAACCTCACGGGGCTCGCCGCGGTGGGCCTCCTGGGGCTCTGGAATCCGGGGTTCTGGCTCCTCGGCATCGCCATCGAGATCGCCTACCTCGTCCTCAAGGCGAACAGCCCGCGCTTCCAGAAGCTCATCCAGGGCGAGGCGCTCCTCCAGCAGCAGAAGGGCGGCGAGCAGAAGATCCAGCAGGTCATGCAGAGCCTCAGCCCCGCCTCGATGGAACGCTACCGCCGCCTCCTCGACCAGTGCCGCATGATCCTCGGCCTCCACGGGCCGGCGGACCCGTCGGGCACGCTGGGCGACCTGCGCGGCGGGAGCCTGAACCAGCTCCTCTGGCTCTTCATCCGGCTCCTCTCCTCTCGCGAGCTCATGATCGGCACCCTCGCGCAGGTGAACCCCGCGAACCTCGAGGGGGACGTGGCCAAGCTTAAGGAGCGCCTCGCGCAGGCGGACCCGGAGAGCCCCCTCGGCCGCTCCCTCAAGGCCACCCTCGACATCCAGACCAAGCGTCTCGAGAACCTCCAGAAGGCCAAGAGCAACCTGGAGGTCGTGGAGTCGGAGCTGGACCGCATCGAGCAGCAGGTGCGCCTCATCCGCGAGGAGTCCGCCGTCTCGGGCGGCCCTGAGTTCATCTCGGCGCGCCTCGACCAGGTCTCGGCCACGCTCAGCGAGACCTCCCAGTGGATGGACCAGCACGCGGAGTTCTTCTCGTCCCTCTCGGTGGACGAGCCCCTCGCAGCGGGCCTCACCGCGCCCGCGCCGCCGACCCTCCCCGCGCCCCCGCAGGCGCCGCCTCCCGCGCCGCCACCGAGAAAGCGCCAGCGAGAGGGCGGGTGAGAAGACAGGGAAATCCTCACCACGGAGACACTGAGAGCACGGAGAAGGTCAAAGGCAGTCCGTTTCCAAGAATCGTCATGTCTTCATGACGATCGGCCCTTTCTCCCATCTTTCCTCCGTGTCCTCCGTGCCTCCGTGGTGAAGTATTTCTAGGAGTCCTCAATGCCTAATGACGTTCTGGCGGGATGGGCCCAGGAGATGCGGCAGGCGTTCCGCTCGGGGACGACGGGACAGTTCATCGTCTACGGCAGCGTCTTCGACCTCCAACCCGCGCCCGACGGCAAGGGCGGCGTGCGCTTCGTCTCCCTGCGGCAGTTCCTGACGGAGGTGATGTTCGCTCCCTTCGACGTGGTGCTGCACTACGACCGCGGGAAGGGCATCCGCGTGCGCAAGGGCGGCGACCACTTCCACCGGTTCCTGAAGGCCTTCGACACCTTCCAGGGCACGGCGTGGGCCTCGCTCCCCGACACCGGCGCCGACAAGATGGAGTCCCTCGACCTCTCGGGGCTCCTGCCGCGCGATCCCAAGCGCGCCCTCGAGCTCATCGACCGGTTCCTGCGCGCGAGCCTCGCGAGGACGAAGGTGGAAGGCGGCAAGAGCGTGGCGGACCCGCTCAAGGTCGCGGTCCTCATCGACTACGCGCACTATGTGGCGCCCGCGGGCGAGGCGCTCTACGTCTCGGGGGACCTGAGCCAGTCCATCATCCAGATCCTCGACTGGTCGAGCGATCCCGCCATCACGGGGGCCTTCGTGGCCACGGTGCTCATCACCGAGAACCTCTCGGACCTGAGCGCCGTCCTCGTGGAAAACCCCTACAGCACCAAGATCCAGGTGCCCCTGCCCGACGCCGGCGAGATCGGGGAATTCCTGAAGGACCTGACGGCCGAAGCGAAGGACTTCGATGCGGCCTGCGAGGTCCCCGTGGACACCCTCGCGGAGCGCCTCGTCGGGCTCACGCGCGTGAACGTCCGGAACCTCGTCCAGCGGGCGCTCACGGGCGGCGAGAAAATCACCGGCAAGTACCTCATGAAGATGAAGAAGGAGTTCATCGAACGGGAGGCCTTCGGCCGCCTCGAGTTCCTCGAGTCCACCCGCACGCTCGACGACGTGGCGGGACACGTGGCCGCGAAGGCCTGGCTGAGGCAGGACGCGGCGCTCCTCAAGAAGAACCGCACCCAGGCCATCCCCATGGGCTACCTCCTCACGGGGCGCATCGGCACGGGCAAGACCTTCCTCGTGCAGTGCCTCGCGGGCGAGGTGGGCATCCCCTGCGTGGAGCTCAAGAACTTCCGCGACAAGTGGGTGGGCGCCACGGAGGGCAACCTCGAGAAGGTCTTCAGCGTCCTGCACGCCTTGGGCCAGGTCATCGTCTTCGTCGACGAGGCGGACCAGGCCACGGGCAAGCGCGGCGTGAGCGAGGGCGACGGCGGCCTCTCGGGGCGCATCTACGCCATGCTCGCCAAGGAGATGAGCAACACCGACAACCGCGGCAAGATCATCTGGATCTTCGCCACGAGCCGGCCCGACCTCGTGGAGGTGGACCTCAAGCGCCAGGGTCGCCTCGACGTCCACATCCCCCTCTTCCCGCCGCAGGACGCCGCGAGCCGCCAGGCCCTCATGGCCGGCATGGCCCGCAAGCTCAAGATGGACCTCAAACCCGAGGACCTCCCGACGCTCCCGGACAGCGACCAGATCGGCGGCAACGAGATGGAGGGCCTCCTCATGCGCGCCCTGCGCGACTTCGAGACCCAGCCCGACGGGGCGCCGCGACGGACGCTCCAGGAGATTCTCGCGGGCGCCGTAGCGGACTTCCGCCCCTCGGCCCACACCGAGCGCCTCGAGCTCATGGACCTCCTCGCCGTGAAGGAGTGCACCGACGGCCGCTTCCTCCCCGAGAAGTTCCGCGCCATGAGCCTGAGCGACGTCAACGAACGCATCGCCGAACTCAGGCGCGCCACGGGAGAATAGCGAGATAGTGGGCAACGCTGCTCCCTTGCTCTTGCCCACCCAACGACCTCCAAGGAATCCGGAGGAATCGGTTTCCTTGAGTCTTGCACCGAACGCACGGTTCGAATCCCCCACCGCACCGTTTGGCCTCTTCCAGCCGGGACAGCCATCAAATGCCTGCCGCCCGGACCGGGCCAGATGCAAGGAAGCAGAGCCCCGAGCACTGGAGGCGTACCCGGAGGGTACGTTGAGGATGCGGGCGCCGAGCCTGACAAAGCAGATGGGGTGAGACTCGCGGCGGCATGCCCCATAAAGGAGGTGGGCCTGCCGTGGGAGCGGCAGGCCCGGGGGTGGGAAGAGAAGGGGTTCTGGGAGGTCTTTCTCTCGCCCGGTGAAGCTCTGGGATTGCACCGGGCTTTCGTCCTATCCGGAGGGTTCCTTCTTTCTTGGTGCCGCCCTCCGTGGACGCCCTGACAGAAGCAAGGTCGATGCCAATTCTCCACTTCCCGCATTTTGCTTTTATTTAAAAGACAGTTTAGAAAACTGCCCCCACGACGGGCCGGTGTGCCGCACGCCAGCGTGGCACACTTGTGCGCGCCAGAATGGCACGGATGGCCCGGCGCTGGGCCTGGTGAAGAGGCGCGCGGTCGGGCATCCCGAGGCCCGCCCCCTCCCTTTCGCCCTTTGCCGAAGCATGTCATTATTAAGGGCTTTGGCGGCCCCCCCGTTCACGCCGCCCCCCATTGAGGAGCCCACTGGATGGACACCCCCGATCGCAAGAGCCCGAAGCAACAGTGGGAGGAGAGGACCCTCCAGCCGCACGTGAAACGGCACCCGGACCGGGACGAGGACTACTGCACCATCTCCTCGCTCCCCGTCGAGCGCCTCTACTCCCCCGAGGACCTGCAGGGGACCGAATTCGACCGCGACATCGCGTGGCCCGGCGAGTACCCTTACACGCGAGGCGTCCAGCCCACCATGTACCGCGGGAAGCTCTGGACCATGCGCATGTTCGCCGGCATGGGCACGGCGGAGGACACGAACGAGCGCTTCAAGTACCTCCTCCACCACGGCCAGACGGGCCTCAGCACGGCCTTCGACCTGCCCACCCTCATGGGGAAGGACAGCGACAGCCCCCTGGCCGACGGCGAGGTGGGCAAGGAGGGAGTGGCCGTCGCGACGCTGCGCGACATGGAGATCCTCTTCGACGGCATCCCGCTCGACGAGGTCTCCACCTCCATGACGATCAACGCCCCCGCAGCGGTGGTCTACGCCATGTACCTCGCCGTGGCGGAGAAGCAGGGCGTGCCCTTCAAGAAGCTGCGCGGCACCATCCAGAACGACATCTTCAAGGAGTACATCGCGCAGAAGGAGTGGATCTATCCGCCCGAGCCCTCGGTGCGCCTGATCGTGGACACCATGGAGTACTCGGCGACCGAGGTGCCGCAGTGGAACACCATCTCCATCAGCGGCTACCACATCCGCGAGGCGGGGAGCACGGCGGCCCAGGAGCTGGCCTTCACGCTGGCCGACGGCATCGGCTACGTGCAGGCCGGGACGGCGCGCGGCATGGACGTGGACGCCTTCGCCCCGCGCCTGAGCTACTTCTTCAACTCCCATAACGACTTCTTCGAGGAGATCGCCAAACTCCGCGCCGCCCGCCGCATCTGGGCGCGCCAGCTCCGCGAGCGCTTCGGCGCCAAGGACCCGCGCTCCTGGATGCTCCGGACCCACGTGCAGACGGCGGGGTGCTCCCTCACGGCGCAACAGCCCATGAACAACGTCGTGCGCGTGACGATCCAGGCCCTCGCGGCGGTCCTCGGCGGCTGTCAGTCCCTCCACACGGACTCCATGGACGAGACCCTCTGCCTGCCGAGCGAGCAGGCCGTCACCGTCGCCCTCCGGACGCAGCAGATCATCGCGGAGGAGAGCGGCGTCGCGAACACCATCGACCCGCTCGCGGGCTCCTACTTCGTGGAGAGCCTCACCAACGAGATGGAGCGGCAGGCGATGGCGTACATCACGAAGATCGACGAGCTCGGCGGCATCATCAAGGCCATCGAGGCGGGCTACCCGCAGCGCGAGATCGCGGAGGCCTCCTACCGCTACCAGAAGCAGGTGGAGGCGGGCACGAAGACCATCGTGGGCCTCAACAAGTACCAGATGGCCGAGGAGACGCCCATCCCCCTCCTCAAGATCCCGCCCCAGGTGGAGGAGAAGCAGAAGGCGCGACTCGCCGAGGTCAAGCGGACGCGCGACGGAAAGGCCGTGGCGTCCACGCTCCACGCCCTCACCGCCAAGTGCCGGACGGGCGAAAACCTCATGCCCGCCATCCTCGACTGCGTGCGCGCCTACTGCACCCTCGAGGAGACGAGCAATGCAATGAGGGAGGTTTTCGGGGAGTACCGCGAGACCTCCGTTTTTTAGCGCCGCCGGGAAAAAGGATCTTCACCACGGAGACACAGTGAGCACGGAGGAAAACAAGAGAAGGACCTGGTTCCTTCTTCAGAGAAATGAATCTTCTTTATCTTTTCTCCGTGTCCTCCGTGCCTCCGTGGTGAGTTGTCTTTGAGGTGGTTTTTATGGAATGGGTGCTGAGCGCGGTGATCGGCGTGGGGCTGGCGGCGGCGTGCGGGTTCCGCGTGTTCGTGCCGCCGCTGGTGCTGAGCGTTGCGGCGCTCTCGGGGCAACTCCACCTCGCCCACGGCTTCGAGTGGATGGGGACGTGGCCCGCGCTCACGGCCTTCGCCGTGGCCACGGCCCTCGAGATCGCCGCGTACTACTTCCCCTGGCTCGACAACCTGCTCGACACGGCCGCCACGCCCATCGCCGTCGTGGCCGGCATCGTCATGGCGGCCTCCTGCATATCCGACGTGAGCCCCCTCCTCAAGTGGACCCTGGCCATCATCGCGGGCGGCGGCGCCGCGGGCATCGTGCAGCTCCTGACCGTCAAGACGCGTGCCCTCTCGTCGCTCTTCACGGGAGGGCTGGCGAACTGGGTGGTCTCCACGCTCGAGGCGGCCTTCTCGACCCTCCTCTCCGTGCTCGTCGTCCTGATCCCCCTCCTCGCCTTCGCCCTGCTCCTCACCTTCCTCGCCTTCGCCACCTGGCGCATCACCAGACCAAGAAAGGGCTAAAGCCTCACCACGGAGGCACGGAGGACACGGAGGAAGGACGGGAGAAAGGCAGATCGACCTCTTGGGAAATGCCTTTCGCAAGACCCTTCTTTCTCTTTTCTCCGTGCTCTCCGTGTCTCCGTGGTGAACTATCTTTGTTCTCTTATCCTTCGGCTAGGCGGATAGAAAATCGCCCGGCTGGAGGAGCCACGGCTCCTTGCCGCGCCGGAAGAGCTTGGCAGGGAAGCTCCCGACGAGCTCGGTGCGGCCGCCCTCGACCTTGAGCAGGTCGCCCTCGGGCAGGCCCACGACGGTGAGGTCCGGGTTCACCTCCACGAACTCGAGGATGCGGTCCGCGCGGGTCTCCCCGCCGAGGCCGGGCGGGTGGGCGTCCGTGTAGTGCGGGTTGATCTGGAAGGGCAAGAGGCCGAGGGCCCTCGTGCTCGGGGGCTCCACCACGGCCATGTCGTTCGTGGTGCGGACGGAGGGACACGCCACGTTGGACCCGGCGCTCCAGCCCACGAAGGGGGCTCCGCCGCGGACCTTTTTCCCGATGGCCTCCAGGAGCCCGGTCCTGTGCAGGGCGTCGATGAGGTACCACGTGTTGCCCCCGCCGACGACCACCGCGTCGGACGCCGCGAGAGCGGCCATGGGGTCGGCCGGCTCGTGGGCGCCCACGAGGGAGTACCCCATCTCGCCGAAGCGCTCGCGGGCCATCCGCACGTACTCATCCCACGTCATCCGCACGCCCGCGAAGGGCACGAAGAAGAGGCTCTTCACGGAGGCCCCGAGGAAATCCCTGATGTGCGCCTCGGGCCAGCCCAGCCACTTCTCCCCCACCATCGTCGAGTTGCTCA
>JBBIUU010000031.1:0-30670 GCA_037440125.1 Acidobacteriota bacterium | reverse complement strand
ACTTCCCGATGCAGAACCGGGAGAAGATCCGGTCGTAAAGGTCCTCGGCGCTCCCTCCCGAGAGGAGATCGTCCAGCGCGGCCTGCGCCCGGACCACCCCTTCGGCGGCGAAGTCCTCTCCCCCGCCCTCCTCCAGGGCGAGCTGGGCCTCGCGGCATCCCTCGAGCACGCTCCTCACGGCCTCGAGCTGCCGTTCGGTCACGAGGGCCTCGCGTGACGCCGGCAGGCTCTCCTCCATCCAGGCCCCCAGGAAGCGGGAGAGCCCATCGAGCCCTGCCCCCGTGAGGGCGCTGACCTCCAGCGCGCCCTCCGGAAGGCCTGCGCGCAGCAGCGGTTGGTCCGCCTTGTTCGCGAGGATCGCGAGCGGGGGCCTCGGGAGCTGGGCGAGGACCGCCTGGGCCTCCTGATCCCACCCCTTCGCGCCGTCGAAGACCAGGAGGACGCCGTCAGCCTGCGACGCCATGTGAAGGCCACGGGCGACGCCAAGCGCCTCCACCGGATCGGCCGCTTCCCTCACGCCGGCGGTGTCCATGAGGACGAGGGGGTACCCGCCGATCTGGACCGACTCCTCGAGCACGTCACGCGTCGTCCCAGGATGGGGCGTGACGAGCGCCCGCTCCCGGCGGAGCAAGGCGTTGAAAATAGAGGACTTGCCAGAGTTGACCGGACCCACCAGCGCCACGCGCCAGCCCTCCCGGAGGTAGCGGAGGGAGGGCGCCTCCGAAAGCATGCTCTGGAGCTCCTGGATGAGGGGTGGCAGGACGAACGGATCGTTGGTGCGCGCCTCCCCCCCCATGTCCTCGGGAAAGTCGATCCGCGCCTCGAGGTCGGCCCGGAGGTCCATGAGGGCATCCAGAATCCCGCGGAGACGCCCCTCCAGCCGGCCCTGCAGACCTGCTACGAGGCGCTGCGCCTGCCCTTCGGTTTGCGCTTCGACGAGGGCGTTGATCGCCTCGGCCTCCATGACGCTCATCTTGCCGTTGAGGTAGGCCCGGTAGGAGAACTCCCCCGGGAGCGCCGCGCGGGCCCCCGACGCGAGGGCCAGATCGAGGAGTCCCCGCACCACGCCGGGAGCCCCGTGGGTCTGGATCTCGACCACGTCCTCCCCCGTGAGCGAAGCGGGCGCGGGAAAACAGACCGCCAGCGCCTCGTCGAGCCGCGGCCCACCCTTTGCCCCCACGCCTCCCAGGCAAAGACAGCGGGGCCGGTCCCACGGGGCCGGCCCCTCCGTTTCGAACAGGCTTTTGAGGATCCCGATGGCGCGGGGGCCGCTCAGGCGCACCACGCGGAGGGCGCCCCGCCCGGGGGGCGTGGCCTCGGCCGCGATGGTGTCGCCCAGGTCCATCACGACGAGGGGCGCGAGGGCCCCTTGGGCGTGGACTTGCGGTTCTTCGCGGCCTCCTCCTGGCGTTTGGCCACCTGGCGGTTGATGAGCGCCTGCTGGCCCATGGTCAGGAGGTTGTTCACGAGCCAGTAGAGCGTCAGGCCTGCAGGGGCGAAGAGGCACATGCCGGTGAAAAGAATGGGCATGAAGTAGAGCATCATCTTCTGGCTCCCCTCCATCCCCGTACTGCTCGTCATCTTGGTGGAGATGAACATGGTGACGCCCATGACAATGGGCGTGATGTAGTAGGGGTCCTGCACCGACAGATCCTGGATCCAGCCGAAGAAGGGGGCACCGCGGAGTTCGATCGTATGGGGGAGCAGCCTAAAGAGTGCAAAGAACACCGGCATTTGCAGCAGGAGCGGAAGACATCCGCTCATGCCGCCGAGGGGATTGATCCCCTCCCGCTGGTAGAGCGCCATCATCTCTTCGTTCATCTTGGACCGCGCGGCCATGTCCTTCGGCATCTTCTTGTACTTGGCCTTGATGCGGTCCACCTGGGGCTTGAGCTTCTTCATGCCCTCGCCCAACTCCTTCATCTTGACCATGGAGCGCTGGGTGAGGGGGTAGAAGGCCACCTTGATGAAGAAGGTCAGGAGGATGATGGCCACGCCGTAGTTCGCCACGAGGGCGTAGATGCTCTTGAGGGACCACAGGAGGAAGGCGCAAATGGGAGCAAGCATTCCCCATCCTTGCATCTTCTCAACACCTGGTCCCAAGCTGGACAACCGCTTCCACTCCTTGGGGCCGACAAAGACCCTGCCCTTCTCGGGAAAGGTGACCGTGAGCTGAATTGCAGCAGTGGCCGCATAGTCCTTCTGCTCTTCGAGTGTGAGTCCTCTTGTGGTAGTGGTAGCACCTGGAATGGGCGACCCAGGCAGAAAAATTGCTGCAAAATAGTTATCTGCGATGCCTGCCCACGCGATTGGTCCCCTTTGTCCCCAATTGTCAGTTATCTGAGATTGCCCGTCTTTAAGCTTTCCAGGCTTCAACTCAACGAACTTTTCGCCTTCCATTAGACCAACATAGTCTGGAGTATAGTATTTGTCCTTTGCCTGACTGGGCGTGAGTTGTCCAAACCCGGGCCCCCAAGTCAGGGGAACACCCGCCATGGCTTTTCCGCCCTGGACCCCCGCCACCTGCAGGGTGAGCTCGTAGCCCGTCGGGGTGAGGGTGAAGGTCTTCGTCACCGCGTTTCCCTTGCCGTCGGCCCAGGACAGCGTGAGGGCTCTGGCCCCCGCCTCGCCGGCCGACTGTTCCACGTGGAACAACGCAGCGGAAACGGCTGCATCATAAGCAGAATCCCCCGTCAACACCGCGAAGGGGTAGCGCCCCATGAGGTGCGAGAGGGGAGAGACGAGGTCGCTGTTCGAGCCGTTTTTTCCCCGGTAGTTCTTGAGCACGGCCTTCGTCAGGACGCCGCCCTTGTTGGAGAACTCCAGGTGGAGGTCGTCGTTCTCCAGAACCGAGGTCGCCTCCTGGGCGGCCGCCAGGGGCTGAGTCTCGGTCTCCGCCGGGACGGGCTGGACGCTTGCGAGCGGCTCATCGGCGGCCTTGGCCGGCGCGCTGCCTTGGGACGTGGCGGGTTTCTCGGCCGCGGGCGGGGTCTTGGGCGCGGTGGACTTCATCCACCAGCTCGTGCCCACGAACACCAGAGCCATGATCGCCATGGCCCAGATGAGGCGGCTCAAGCTCTTCGGGTCGTCCTGTCCCAGCTGGTCCATTCTCAGCTCCCTTCACCGGGTTCGGGGACGGGGTCGTAGCCGCCTTCGAACCAGGGGTTGCACCTCAGGATCCTCTTGATGCCCATCCAGCTGCCCCGGAAGGCGCCGAACCGCTGGACCGCCTCGTAGGTGTACCGCGAGCACGAGGGGTAGTAGCGGCACGCGTTGCCCAGCAGGGGGCTGAGCGTCCACTGGTACACGCGGATGAGCCCCAGGATCAGCGGGCGCACAGGCGGTACCCGTCGCGCCCAAGGCGTTCCGTGACGTCCGCGAAGTGCTTCATCACGTCGTCGAGCGTCATGTCGGCCGCGGAGCGCTTGGCGTTCACCACGAGCACGCACCCCTCGGGCAGCCTCTCGCGCATGCGGCGGAAAGCCTCACGGATCAACCGCTTGAGCCGGGTCCGCACGACGGCGTTGCCCACCACCTTGGGCACGGTACACCCGAGCCTGCGCCGTACCCCCTCCCCCGGGCAAGCATAGAACACCAGCCGCGCGGTGTACATGGGCAACGCCCGCGCGTAGACCGACTGGTACTCCGGCCTTTTCCGGACTTTGTCGTCTTTTCGAAAGGGGCCGGTCGGAGGGGTTACGCCGGCGTGAGACGCCATCGCCCCTTGGCGCGCCTGCGCGCCAGCACCTCGCGGCCACCCTTGGTAGCCATCCGGGCGCGGAACCCGTGGGTCTTGGCCCGGCGGTGCTTGTTCGGCTGGTACGTTCTCTTCATCTCAGCTTCTCTCTATGAAAGGTGTTCCGTGGATCGCTAGCGGGGAAGGGGGGCCGCCTTGGCCGCCACCTGCATCCGAGCGAGGGCTTGTTCGAGCGCGACTTGCTGGGCCATGAAATCGGTGTCGGGCTTGCGCAGCCGCTGTTCCGCCGAGTCCTTGACCACCTTTGCAGCTGTAACATCAATGTCTTCAGGGAGTTCCGCGATATCGGCCAGGACGGTGACCCGGTCCGGCAACACTTCGACGAAGCCCCAGGACACGAAGAGGAACTTCTGCACGCCCCCCGCCCTGTAGCGGATTTCCCCGATCCTCAGGGAGGTCAGCAGGGGTGTGTGTCCGGGGAGCACGCCCAAGTAGCCCTCCTCGCCCGGGAGGGTGACCTCGTCCACGAGATCCTTCACGACGCTCTTCTCGGGCGTCACGATCTCGAGGTGGATCTTGGTGGGCAGCTCGAAGTTCGCCATCGGATCAGCCCTGTTTGGCCAGCTTCTCGGCCTTCTCGAGGACCTCCTCGATGCCGCCCACCATGTAGAAGGCCTGCTCGGGGAGGTCGTCGTGCTTGCCGTCCGCGATCTCGCCGAAGCTGCGGATCGTGTCGGCCACCTTCACGTACTTGCCCTGCATGCCCGTGAACTGCTCGGCCACGTGGAAGGGCTGGCTCAGGAAGCGCTGGATCTTGCGGGCGCGGGCGACGATGATCTTGTCGTCCTCGCTCAGCTCGTCGATACCCAGGATGGCGATGATGTCCTGGAGGTCCTTGTACTTCTGCAGGATGCCCTGGACGCGGCGCGCCACGCCGTAGTGCTCCTCGCCCACGATTCGCGGGTCGAGGATGCGGGACGTGGAGGCCAGCGGGTCCACCGCGGGGTAGATGCCGATCTCCGTCAGCGCGCGCGAGAGGACCGTAGTGGCGTCCAGGTGGGCGAAGGCCGTGGCCGGCGCCGGGTCCGTGAGGTCGTCGGCGGGCACGTAGATGGCCTGCACGGAGGTGATGGAGCCGCGCTTCGTGGAGGTGATGCGCTCCTGGAGCTCGCCCATCTCGGTGGCCAGGTTGGGCTGGTAGCCCACGGCCGAGGGCATGCGTCCCAGCAGGGCCGACACCTCGGAGCCCGCCTGCGTGAAGCGGAAGATGTTGTCGATGAAGAGGAGGACGTCCTGGCCCTCGGCGTCGCGGAAGTACTCCGCCGCGGTGAGGCCCGTGAGGCCCACGCGGAGGCGGGCGCCCGGGGGCTCGGTCATCTGGCCGTAGATCAGGGCGGCCTTGGACTTGTCGGGGTTCCCGGGCGTGATGACGCCCGACTCGCTCATCTCGAGCCAGAGGTCGTTGCCCTCGCGGGTGCGCTCGCCCACGCCGGCGAAAACCGAGACGCCGCCGTGGTGCATGGCGACGTTGTTGATGAGCTCCATGATGAGGACCGTCTTGCCCACGCCCGCGCCGCCGAAGAGGCCGGTTTTGCCGCCCGTCAGGTAGGGCTCGAGGAGGTCCACGACCTTGATGCCCGTCTCGAACATCTCGGCCGAGGTCGCCTGGTCCTCGAAGGAGGGCGCCGGGCGGTGGATGGGATAGGTCTCCTCGGCGTTCACGGGGCCGAGCTCGTCCACGGGCTTGCCCAGCACGTTCAGGATGCGCCCGAGGGTCTGCTTGCCCACGGGGATGCTGATCGTCTGGCCGAGGTCCACGGCCGTCATGCCGCGCACCATGCCATCGGTGGGCTCCATGGCCACGCAGCGCACGCGCCCTTCGCCCAGGTGCTGGGCGATCTCGGCGGTGACGTCGATGGGCACCGAGGACCCCGTCCCCTCCGACGTGATGTGCACGGCGTTGTAGATCGTGGGGATGTGGTCCATGGGGAACTGAACGTCCACCACGGGGCCGATGACCGAGACGACTTTTCCTTCGACAGGCATGTGCGCTTCTCCCATCAACCGAGGGCCTGGGCCCCGCTGACGATTTCGATGATCTCTTTGGTAATGGCCGCCTGGCGGACCCGGTTCGCGAAGAGGGTCAGCCGGTCGATCAGGTCACGGGCATTGTTGGTGGCGCCCTCCATGGCGGTCATGCGGGCTGCCTGCTCGGCGGCCGCGGACTCGAGGAGGGCCTGGAACACCTGGATCGTCACGGATTTGGGCAGGAGGGTCTCGAAGAGGGCCTGCATGGTCGGCTCGTAGAGGTAGTCCGGGCCGAGGTCCGCGGGAGCTGCCTCCTGCCGCTCCACGGGCAGGAGCCTCTCGGCCACGATCTCCTGCGCGATGACGCTCTTGAACCTGTTGTAGATCAGGTAGATGGCATCGGTCTGCTCTTCGCAGTACGCGTCGATGAGGTACTGCGCCACGTCCCGGGCGTCCTCGTAGCGGACCTTCTGGAAGAGGCCGGTCCACTGCTTCTCGTAGGGCAGCTGCCGTCGCCTCGCGGCCTCCACGGCCTTCCGGCCGATGAGCACGAGCTTCACCTCGGCCCCCTCGGCCTGCTTGGCCCTCAGCCACTGGTGGCCGAAGCGGCTGATGTTGGTGTTGAAGCCGCCGCAGAGCCCCCGGTCCGCCGTCACGATCACCGCCGTGACGCGCTTCTCGGGGCGCACGTGGAGGAGGGGGTGGACTGTCTGGTCGCACCGCGTGGCGAGCGACTCGAGGACCTGCTTCATCTTGCCGGAGTAAGGCCGCGCCTCGATCATACTCTCCTGGGCGCGGCGCAGCTTGGCCGCGGAGACCATCTTCATGGCCTTCGTGATCTGCTGCGTGTTCTGCACCGAGCGGATGCGCCGCCGGATATCTCTAAGGTTAGGCATGGGCTAGTTCGCTTCCTGCTCCTTGAGGAATTGGTGCTTGAACTCCTTCAGGAGCTGCTCGAGCTGCCCGGCGAGGGCGTCGTCCATGACCTTCTTCTCGCGGACGGCGTCCATCCAGGCCTGGCCGTTGAGGTCGAGGAAGTTGTAGAGGCCCTGCTCGAAGACGCGGCACTTGGCCACCTCGATGTCGTCGAGAAAGGCGTGCGTGCCGGCGTAGATGATGGCGACCTGCTTGACCACGTCCAGCGGCTGGTACTGGTCCTGCTTGAGGATCTCCAAGAGGCGCTGGCCGCGGTTGAGCTGGGCCAGGGTGGCCTTGTCCAGGTCGGAGCCGAACTGGGCGAAGGCGGCGAGCTCGCGGAACTGCGCGAGCTCGAGGCGCAGCGTGCCCGCCACGCTCTTCATGGCCTTGATCTGGGCGTTGCCGCCCACGCGGCTCACGGAGATGCCGGGGTTCACGGCGGGGCGGACGCCCTGGTAGAAGAGGTCCGACTCGAGGTAGATCTGCCCGTCCGTGATGGAGATGACGTTGGTCGGGATGTAGGCGGAGACGTCGCCCGCCTGCGTCTCGATGATGGGCAGGGCCGTCAGCGACCCGCCGCCCTGCTTCTGGCTCAGCTTGGCGGCGCGCTCGAGCAGCCGGGAGTGGAGGTAGAAGACGTCGCCGGGGTAGGCCTCGCGGCCCGGGGGGCGGCGCAGGAGGAGCGAGATCTCGCGGTAGGCCGCGGCGTGCTTGCTCAGGTCGTCGTACACCAGGAGCGCGTGCTGCCCCTTGTGCATGAAATACTCGCCCATGGCGCAGCCGGCGTAGGGCGCGATGTACTGCAGGGAGGCGGGCTCGGAGGCCGAGGCGGCCACGACGATGGTGTGCTCCATGGCGCCGTAGTCGGTGAGCGTCTTCACGACCTGCGCGATGGTGGAACGCTTCTGGCCCACCGCCACGTAGATGCAGATGACGTCCTTGCCCTTCTGGTTGATGATCGTGTCGATGGCCACCGCCGTCTTGCCCGTCTGCCGGTCGCCGATGATGAGCTCGCGCTGGCCGCGGCCGATGGGGATCATGGCGTCCACCGGCTTGAGGCCCGTCTGGAGCGGGATCTTCACGGGCTCGCGCTGGACGATGCCGGGCGCGATGCACTCGATGGGCAGGCGCTCCGTGGTCGGGATGGGTCCGCGGCCGTCCTCGGGCTCGCCGAGGGGGCTCACGACGCGCCCGATCATGCCCTCGCCCACGGGCACCGACATGATCTGGCCCGTGCGCCGGACCTCGTCGCCCTCCTTCACGTGGGAGGTCTCCCCCATGAGGACCGAGCCGACGCTGTCCTCTTCGAGGTTGAGCGCCATGCCGAAGAGGCCGCCGCCGAAGTCCAGCAGCTCGCCGGCCATGACCTTCTCGAGGCCGTAGATGCGGGCGATGCCGTCGCCGACGGAGGTGACGTACCCCACCTCGGCCACGTCCAGCCGGCTCTCGAAACCCTCCAGCTGGCTCTTGAGAATTCTGCTGATCTCGTCCGACTTGATCATCTCTGCCTACCCCTTCACGAGGTCCTGATGCAGGGCCTTGAGGGCCCCGGCCACGGTCCCGTCGTAGACGGTGGAGCCCAGCCTCAGCTCGACGCCGCCCAAGAGCTCCGGCGACACGCCCGATTCCAGTTCGACGCGGCGCCCCAGGATCTTGCCCAGGCTCGCCGAGAGGTTGCTCTTGGCCGCATCGTCCATGGCGCGGGCGGTGACCACCCTGGCCCGGACGATCCCTCTGCGCTCGTCGCAGAGCCCGCGGAAGGCGTCCAGCATCTCGCCCCACTGGCGCACCCGACGGTTCGCCACCACGAGGCGGATGAACTGCACCGCCTTCGGGTCGAGGCCGCCGTCCGCACCCAGCGTGGCGACGATCTTCACCTTGGCGTCCTGCGGAATCCCCGGGTTCTCGACGGCCACCCGGAGCTCCGGGATCTGGTCGAGCCAGGCCCCGAAGGCCTCGAGGTCCGCGAGGACCTTCTCGGGGTCCGCCCCGTCGAGGCTCGCGAGGAGCGCCTCGGCGTATCGCTTACCGAGCGCGCTCATGGGCGCCCTCCTCCTGCAGTTCGGCGAGGAAGCGGTCCCGCAGGCGAGCCTCGTCCTCGGCCGTGATGCCCTTGGCCAGGGCCTCCCGCGCCGCCGCCACGGCGGTGTCCGCGGCGTATCTGCGGAGCTCGCGGCGGGCCTCCACGAGGCGCCGCTCGATCTCTTCCTTCGCCTCCTGCCGGATGCGTTCGCGGGCCCGCTCGGCCTCGGCCTGGACGCGCTGCTTGTCCACCTCGGCCTGCGCGAGCGCCGCCTTCTCGATCTCCTCCACCTCGTCCTTGAGGTGGGCCATCTTGTCCTCCACCTCCTTGAGGCGGGCGGTGGCCTCCTCCTTGTCGTGGACCGCCTTGAGGAGGAGGTCCTGGATCTCCTTGGCGCGGTCCGCGAAGAACTTCGGCGCCGGGCGCCTGAGGAGGTAGACGAAGAGGGCGATGACGAGAACGATATTGACGATCTGCCACGCGATCATGGGGACGCCCCAGATGGGGTCGACCCACGTGGGGGCGTGCTCGGCGCCCTGCTCGGCGGCCTCGGCGGCGCCCTCGGCCAGGGCCGGGAGAGCCAGGAGGCAGGGGACGAGGAGGGGCCAGGCGCGCCGGATCACGGGCTCACCTCGCGCCCGAGGACCTTGGAGGCCATGAGCTTCACGAGGTCCGGGGTGGTACCGTCGAGCTCCTTGCGGATGCCGTCCATGCCCGCCTTCAGGGAGGCCTCGGTCTTCTTGATCTCGCCGTCCATCTCGGCCTTCACCTCGCCCAGGACCTTGGAGCGGTACTCGTTGCCCTGGTTGCGGGCGTTCTCCTTGATGTGCGTCCCCCGGCGGTGCGCCTCGAGGACCGCCTGCTCGTACTCGGCGAAGCGGCGCTTCAGGGACTCCCTGGATTGCTCGGAGAGGGTGCCGGCTTCCCGGATGCGCTGGTCGCGCTCCTCCAGGACCCGCTGCACCGGCCTGAACAGGACGCGGTTGAGCAGGAACCCGTAGACCAGGACGAGGGCCATGATCACGGGGACATGCCACAGGTTCTTCGCGATCTCTTCGAGCACGGTACGGTCTCCCGAAACGGTTCCCTACCCAAATGGGAATACTTAGAATAACAAACTTCTCCCGCACGGTCAAGGCTTTGGGGCTCTTTTGACCGCCTGTCGGAACCTCCCGCGCCCCCCCCTCGGTTTGACCCCTTTTCCGCCGCTCCGCTACACTCCTGGCGGGGGCGGTTAGCTCAGCGGGAGAGCGCCTGCCTTACAAGCAGGATGTCACTGGTTCGAATCCGGTACCGCCCACCAATATGGATCGAGCTGGAGAGCCGGGGAGCTGGCGAGCTGGGGAAGGCAGAAGGGAGATCGAGGACGTAGCCGTCGACCTCGAGCAACCCGGATCGCCGATGTGTCCACCGACTCCTTGACCCGTCCCGTCGTTGGCGCGTTCCTCACCCGCCCCCGACGAACTGGACCACCTCCAGGCGGTCGCCCTCCTTCAGTGCACGTTCGCTGAAGGTCGCCCGGGGCACGATGTCGCCGTTGAGCTCCACCGCCACCCGCTCGGGGGGGAGGTCTAGGCTCTCGAGCATTTGTCGGAGGGTCTGACCCTGGGGGAGCTCCCGGTCGAGACCGTTGAAGCAGACGAGCATCAGCCGCCCTTCTTCGCCACCAGCGCCTTGTTCTGGAAGACCCCCTTGGCGTGCATGACCTCGGTGAGGACCACCGCGTTCTCGCTCAGGGCGGGGATCACGAAGCTGGCGGAGCACATGCCCTGGCCGTTGGTCTGGCCCGAGTAGAGCTCCTGGGTCTGGCCGCTCGTGGAGGTGAGGCGCACGATGACGGACGCCTCGGGCAGGGGGGTCTTGCTGATATCCGTGGTCGCGCGGACCTGGATGAAGGCCTTCTCGCCGGCGGTGAGGGGCGATTGGTCGACGACCTGGACGGAGAGCTTCTCGCCCTCCGTCTCGCTCGTCAGGTAGTCCAGGATGACCTCGTCCAGGCTCTTGGAGGACACGAGGCCCGCGCCGAAGGCCTCTTCAGGTTCCTTCGCGTACTTGCCGAGCTTGATGTCCACCACGATGCGGCGGTGCTGCTGCTCGAGGCGGCCCATGAGCTTGGCCTCGTCGTACCCCTCGGCCAGCAGGTCCTCGTAGGAGGTCTTCTTGGAGGAGAGGATCTCGCCCCCCACGTAGATGAGCGTCTCGATGACCGGGTTGCCCTTCCCCCGGTCCTCGGTCTGCACGTGGTAGACCTTGCCCTTGTAGGTGACGTCCTGGTTGAACCCCGTGATCATCGGCGTCTAGACCCTCTGACCGTTAAGCATAGTGAAAGCTGGCCCGCCACTCAAGTGTCCGTCCTGGGAGGCCCCTCAGGCGAGGGGCGCCAGCTTGGCCGTGAAGTGCCTCAGGAAGGGCGGCTCCTCCACGATGCGGAAGCCCCCGAAGCGCTCCCGGTGCCGCACGATCTCCCCCGCCACCTCGGCCACGTAGCCCAGGTGGTTGTCCGTGTAGACCCGGCGCGGGATGGCGAGGCGAACGAGCTCCATGGCCGACGGCACGAGCTTCCCGTCGGCGTCCTTCTTGCCGAACATGAAGGAGCCGATCTCCACGCCCCGCACACCGCCTTCCGAGTAGAGCGCCACGGTCAGGCTCTGGGCCGGGTAGGCCTCCCCGGGGATGTGCGGGAAGGCGCCCTTGGCGTCCAGGTAGACCGCGTGGCCGCCCGTGGGTTCCAGGATGGGCACCCCGTGAGCGACGAGGCTCTCGCCGAAGCGGGCCACCTGGCCGATGCGCGCGGCGAGGTAGGGCTCCTCGGTCACCTCTTCGAACCCGGCGGCGAGGGCCTCGAGGTCGCGGCCCGCGAGGCCGCCGTAGGTGGGAAACCCTTCCCGCAGGATCAGGGCGTTCTTGAGCTGGACGGCGAGGTCGCCGTCGCGCAGGGCGAGGAAGCCGCCGATGTTCCCCAGGCCGTCCTTCTTCGCGCTCATGGTGGCGCCGTCGGCGCACTCGAACATGGCCTTCGCGATCTCGAGGATGCTCATCGCGGCGCACGCCGGCTCGCGCTGCTTGATGAAGTAGGCGTTCTCGGCGAAGCGGCACGCGTCGAGGAAGAAGGGCACGCCGTGTTTGCGGCAGAGGGCCGAGGCGCCCCGGATGTTCTCGAGGGAGACGGGCTGGCCGCCGCCCGTGTTGTTCGTCACCGTGAGCATGCAGATGGGGACGCCGGCCCGGCCGCGGGACTTGAGGAGGTCCTCCAGGCGGTTCAGGTCCATGTTCCCCTTGAAGGGCAGCTTGGCGTGGAGGTCCTTCCCCTCGGGCACGACGAGGTCGAGGGCCTCGGCGCCGAAGAACTCCACGTTGGCCCTAGTGGTGTCGAAGTGGTTGTTGCTCGGGATCACGAGGCCGGGCTTGGACAGCGTGGAGAAGAGGATGTTCTCCGCCGCGCGCCCCTGGTGCGTGGGCAGGACGTGCTCCATGCCCGTGATGCCGTTCACCACCTCGTAGAAATGGAACCAAGACCGCGCCTGCGCGTAGGACTCGTCGCCCCGCATGAGGGCCGCCCACTGCCGGTCGCTCATGGCGCCCGTGCCCGAATCGGTGAGGAGGTCCACGAAGACCGCCTCGGCGGGCACCTGGAACAGGTTGTAGCCCGCCTTCTCCAGCAGGCGGACGCGCTCTTCCTTGGGCGTGAAGCGGATCGCCTCCACCATCTTGATGCGGTACGGCTCGGGCCACTGCGTCATGGTCTCCCCCAGATGGATGTCCGGCGGTCCGATCGCGGAGGGGGACAGGTCGTGCCCCGCCGTCGATAACTCCGCCCCCCTACTTCTTCCTGCCCAGCAGGTCCCCCAGGTAACGCCCCGTGGGCGACCCCTTCACGGCGGCCACTTCCTCGGGCGTGCCCCGGGACACCAGCCTCCCGCCCTCCTCGCCGCCCCCGGGACCCAGCTCGAGGATGTGGTCGGCGCACTTGATGACATCGAGGTTGTGCTCGATGACCACCACGGTGTTGCCCGAGTCCACGAGGCGCTGGAGGACGGCCAGCAGGCAGCGCACGTCCTCGAAGTGGAGGCCCGTCGTGGGCTCGTCCAAGACGTACAGGGTACTTCCAGTGGCGCGGCGGGACAACTCCCTCGCGAGCTTGATGCGCTGGGCCTCGCCGCCCGAGAGGGTCGTGGCCTGCTGACCCAGGTGCACGTAGCCCAGCCCCACGTCCTGGAGGGTCTGGAGCTTCTTCGCGACGAGCGGCACCTTGTCGAAGAACTCGAGGGCCTCGCTGACCGTCATGTCCAGGACCTCGGCGATGGTCCTCCCCTTGAATCGGATCTCCAGGGTCTCGCGGTTGTAACGCTTCCCCTTGCACGTCTCGCACGTGACGTAGACGTCCGGGAGGAAGTGCATCGCGATCTCGAGGACGCCGTCCCCCTGGCAGGCCTCGCAGCGGCCGCCCTTCACGTTGAAGGAGAAGCGGCCCGGCTTGTAGCCGCGGGCGCGAGCGTCGGGGACCTGCGCGAAGAGGTCGCGGATGGGCGTGAAGAGGCCCGTGTAGGTGGCGGGGTTGCTCCGGGGCGTGCGCCCGATGGGGGCCTGGTCGATCTCGATGACCTTGTCCACCACCTGCCAGCCCTCGATCTCCCGGTGGGCCCCCGGCTTCTCCACGCCGTGGTAGATCTTCTGCACCAGGCCCTTGTAGAGGATCTCGTGGATGAGCGTGGACTTCCCCGAGCCCGAGACGCCCGCGACCACGGTGAGGGTCCCGAGCGGGATGGGCACGTCGATGCCCTTGAGGTTGTTCTCCGCCGCGCCGCGGATCCAGAGCGCGCCCTTGGCCGGACGGCGCTTCTTCGGGACCGGCACGCTCCGGCGCCCCGAGAGATACGCCCCCGTGAGGGAGCGTTCCGCGGCGCAGAGGTCGGCCACCACGCCCTGGGCCACGATCTCGCCGCCGTGGATCCCCGCACCGGGCCCCAGGTCGACCACGTGGTCCGCCGTGCGGATTGTCTCCTCGTCGTGCTCCACCACGACCACCGTGTTCCCCAGGTCGCGCATGGCCTCGAGGGTGTCGAGGAGGCGCCGGTTGTCTCGGGGGTGGAGGCCGATGGAGGGCTCGTCCAGGACGTAGAGCACGCCCGTGAGCTGGCTCCCCACCTGTGTCGCCAGGCGGATGCGCTGGCTCTCGCCGCCCGAGAGCGTCGTGGCGGAGCGGTTGAGCGTCAGGTAGCCCAGGCCCACGTTGTCGAGGAAGGAGAGGCGGCTCCGGATCTCCTTGAGCACCATCCGCGCGATCTCGCGGTCGCGGGTGGAGAGGTCGAAGGCCTCGATGGCGGCGGACGCCTGGCCTACGGGCAGGGCCGTGAAGGAGGCGATGGTGTGCTCGGCCACCTTGACCGAGAGGGCCTCCTTCTTCAGCCGCAAGCCCTTGCACGCCGGGCAGGCGCTGGAGGACATGAAGGACTCGATCTCCTCCCGCGCCATGTCGGACTTGGTCTCCTTGTAGCGCCGCAGGAGGTTGGGCACCACGCCCTCGAAGGCGTGCTCGAACTGGTAGCGGCTCGAGTCCCGCTTCACGTCGTAGGCGATCTTCTTCCCGTCGCTGCCGTAGAGCACCGCGTGGCGCGCTGCCGGGGGCAGGGCGCTCCAGGGCGCCCTGAGGGAGAACCCGAGCTCCTTGGCCAAGCCCTCGAGCATCTCGCGGTACCAGAACCCGCCCTCCACGGGCCAGGGCGCGAGCGCCCCCTGGAGGATGGAGAGGGAGGGGTTGGGCACGATCTTGGCGGGATCGAGCTCCATCTTGACGCCCAGGCCCGAGCACTCGGGACACGCGCCGTGGGGGCTGTTGAAGGAGAAGAGGCGGGGCTCGAGCTCGGGCAGCGCCGTCTGGCACGTGGGGCACGAGAGGCGCTCGGAGAAGAGCTGGTCTTCGCCCGTGGCGAGCTTGTGGATGACCATGAGCCCCTCGCCCTTCTGGAGGGCCAGCTCCACCGACTCGGTCAGGCGCCCCTGGATGCCCGGCTTCACCACGAGGCGGTCCACCACCACCTCGATGGTGTGGGCCTTGTAGCGCGCCAGTTCCTCCGCGCCTTCGAGCTCCACCACCTTCCCGTCCACGCGGGCGCGGACGAAGCCCTCCCGCAGGAGGTCCTGGAAGAGCTTCCGGTACTCGCCCTTGCGCCCCCTTACCACGGGGGCCATCACGAAGATCCGCTCCCCCTCGGGCAGCGCCAGGACCGCATCCACCATCTGCTGGACCGTCTGGCTCTCGATGGGGCGAGAGCAGCTCGGGCAGTGGGGCTTGCCGATGCGCGCGAACATGACGCGGAGGTAGTCGTAGATCTCGGTCACGGTGCCTACCGTGGAACGCGGGTTGTGCGAAGTGCTCTTCTGCTCGATGGAGATCGCCGGCGAGAGGCCCTCGATGGCGTCCACGTCGGGCTTCTCCATGAGGTCGAGGAACTGCCTCGCGTAGGCCGACAGGCTCTCCACGTAGCGGCGCTGGCCCTCGGCGTAGAGGGTGTCGAAGGCCAGGGAGGATTTCCCCGAGCCCGATAGCCCCGTGATGACCACCAGGCGGTTCTTGGGCAGGGTCACGTCCAGGTTCTTGAGGTTGTGCTCCCGGGCGCCTTTGATGCGGATCTGGTCCATCGTTCCTCCGGACCATCCCGTCTATCACAGGCGGGGCTTTTTTTCCAGTGGGCTAGGGGGAAACGCGAAGAGGGGAGGCCGTGGGGCCTCCCCTCGAAGGGCCGGGATGAAGGATCGTGGAGGGCGTCTATCCGGCCGACTTGACGTCGATGGATCCGTTGACCGTCTCGATGGAGAGCGTGGCGCCTCCGCCGTTGAGGTCCCCGGCCAAGCTGTGCTTCTCGGAGCTCAGGCCCGCGATCTCGCTTCGCACCGAGCCGTTCACGTTCTCGGCCTCCACGCGCAGGGCGGCCTTGGCGGGGATCGTCACCTCGACCGAGCCGTTCACCGTCTCGACCTTGCCCTCGCCGGGCTTGAGGGAGAGGAGGCGCCCCTCGATGTGGCCGTTGGTCGAGCTGAGCTCCTCCACCGAGTCGGCGCTGAACCCGATGGTGCCGTTGACGGTGGTGGCGCTCAGGCGCTTGGCCCCCTCCACCTTGACGGACCCGTTGGTCACCTCGCAGGTCACCTCGGCGGCGGGCACCTGGATGTCCACTTTGCCGTTCACGCCCGAATACTTGAGGACGGTGCCATCGGGCACCTCGAGGGTGTAGTCCACGGAGAGGAAGGAGCCCATCTTGAGGAACCCGTCCTTGGAGTTGGGATAGACCGTCGTGACCTGGATGGAGGAGGGAGAGCTCTCGATCTCGATCTTGAGCTTGTTGAGCGCCTCCCGGGCTTTGCTCTCGTCCAGGGCCCGGGCGCGCTTCTCCGCCACCAGGTGGACCTTGCCGCCGGTGGACGCGCGGACCGTCAGGTCGCCGTTGACGTTATCGAGGGAGAAGGAACCGCCGGCCTCGAGGGGTAGGGTGCGCTCCTCGCGGTCGCTGGCCGCCGCGGCGAGGATGGCATGGGCACACCCCGCGGAGACCAGGATCAGGGCCAACAGCGTCGCGATCGTCAGGCGTTTCATGGTCTACCTCCTTACGCCACACCCGGTTAAACGGAGGACGCCCGGTCAAGGTTTCACGGGGGCGGGCTGGCGCGGGCGCCCCGCTTGGGGTACACTCCCTTGCCGCCCGGGGCCGGTGCGCCCCGGATCGCCCTGATTGAAGGAGAACGTTCCATGCCTTTCCGATTCCGAGCCCTGTTCGTCGTCGCCCTCCTCGGCACTCTCGCCCTGGCCTGCCAGAAGCCGGCCTCGCCCAACAAGCCCTCGACGGGGACCTCCGCGGCGGGTTCGTCCGCCTCCGCGGATCCCATCAAGGACGCCATCGTCACCTACCTCGTCAAGGTCAAGGGGATGGACATGGCCAATATGGAGATCGCCCTCAGCAATCAGAAGATCGAGGGCGACAAGGCCACGTGCGACGCGGCCTTCACGGTGAAGGGCGCGGAGGGCATGCCGCCCATGGAGTACACCTACGAGCTCGCCAAGGACGGCGACGCCTGGAAGGTCACCGCCTCCAAGGGCAAAGACGGCGGCCACGCCGGCGGACCCCCGGCCGGCGGGGACATGCCCGCCGGGCATCCAGGCGTCGGCGGCGAGGCGCCCTCCATGCCGGCGGGTCACCCCGGGATGGGCGGCGACACCGGGATGTCGGGACACGGCACCGCAGGTGCCTCGGGTATGCCGGCCGGGCACCCCGACGTGAGCGACATCGCCCAGCCTAGGCCCGCCCAGCCCGCGCCGAAGACCAAGTAGCGCCTCGGAGCAGACGACAGAGGGCCCGGCTCGCGCCGGGCCCTTTTCATTGGGATGTGTGGTGAAGACTCAGGGCAGGAGGATCTCGATGGCCTCCTCGAGACGGGTCACGGGCTCGAGCCTCATGCCCTTGGGCGCGCCCTCGAGGCGCTTGTGGTCCGATGCGGGAAGGACGCAACGGGTGAACCCGAGGGCCGCCGCCTCGGCGGTCCGGGCCTGCGCGGACCCCACACCGCGGATCTCGCCCGCCAGGCCCACCTCGCCGAAGGCCGCCAGGTCGGGCGGGAGCGCCTGGCCGCGGTAGGCCGACGCCACGGCGAGGCACAGCGGGAGGTCGAGGGCGGGCTCGTCGAGTTCCACGCCTCCCACCACGTTGACGAAGAGGTCCCGGTCGCCGAGGGTCAGGTGCGCGGCGCGCTCCAGGACCGCCGTCAGGAGCTGGACGCGGTTCCGGTCGAGCCCCAGGCTCATGCGTTTGGCGAGGCCGAAGGCCGAGGGGCTCGTGAGGGCCTGGATCTCGAAGAGGAGGGGCCGGGTCCCTTGGATGGCCACGCCGATGAGGGAGCCGGGCACGTTGAGGGGGCGGTCCGCGAGGAGCGCCGCGGAGGGGTTCTCCACCTCCCGAAGGCCCTCGCCCGTCATCTCCAGGAGCGCCAGCTCGGAGGTGGCGCCGAACCGGTTCTTCTGAGCCCTCAGCACCTTGAGATGCCGGTATTTCTCGCCCTCCAGGTAGAGCACCGTATCCACCATGTGCTCAAGGGCCTTGGGCCCCGCGATCATGCCGTCCTTCGTGATGTGCCCCACCATCACGACCGGCATGCCGCGCCGCTTCGCGAGCTCGATGAGGCGGGCCGAGCACTCGCGCACCTGTGAGAGTGAGCCGGGCGCCGAGGCGATGGCGGAGGTGCCCGCGGTCTGGATCGAATCCACGGCCAGGGCCGCGGGGCTCAGGCGCTCCACCTCCTGGAGGATCGCCTCGAGGTCCGTCTCCGCGTAGAGGTGCAGGTCGGGGGATCCGATGCCGAGGCGCTTGGCGCGCGCGGCCACCTGCGCGAGGGACTCTTCACCGCTCGCGTACAGCAGGGGCCGGCCCTTCGCGATGTGGCCGAAGAGCTGCAGAAGGAGCGTGGACTTCCCCACGCCGGGGTCGCCCCCCAGGAGCGTCACGCCGCCGGGGAAGAACCCGCCGCCGAGGACGCGGTCCACCTCGGCCATGCCCGTGGCGGCCCGGCCGCCCTCCTCGGGAGCCACCTCGGGGAGGGGCGTGGCGCGGCCCGCCTTGGGCGGAAGGCCCGTGCGCGGGGCCTCGCCGACGCTCTCCTCGAGAAGCGTGTTCCACTCCCCGCAGCCCGGACAGCGGCCGAGCCACTTGGGGCTTTGCGTGCCGCAGGACTGGCAGATGAAGGCGGTGGTCGCTTTGGCCATGGGGCCGAGTATAGCAAAGAGCGGCGGCACGGGGCCGCCGCTCTGTCGGCGATCGAGGGGCGGCGGGATGCCCTACGCGGGGTAGACCTGACCCGCGATGACGGTGACCACCACGGCGCCCTTGAGCTTCGCGCCGAGGAACGGCGTGTTCTTGCTCAACGACTTGAGGTCGGAGGCCTTGAGGCACGTCTCCTTGCGGAGGGAGAAGATCGTCAGGTCCGCGTCGGCCCCGGGCGCGACGGTGCCCTTGTTCTCCAGGCCCAGGATGCGCGCGGGGGCACAGGAGAAGGCGTCCACCATGCGCTTGAGGGAGATGCGGTTCGGGCGCACGAGACGGTCGAGGGCGAGGGGCACTGCGGTCTGGAGGCCGAGGATGCCGTTGGGCGCCCGGTCGAACTCCACCATCTTCTCCTCGTAGGCGTGGGGCGCGTGGTCCGTGGCGATGACGTCGAGGGTGCCGTCGGCGAGGCCCTCGATGACCGCGTCCACGTCCTCCTGGGCCCTCAGCGGCGGGCTCATCTTCGTGTTGCTGTCGAAGCCCGCCACGGCGTCGTCGGTGAGGCTGAAGTGGTGCGGCGTGGCCTCTGCCGTGACCTGGATGCGCTTCTTCTTGGCGGCCCGGATGGCGTCCACGCCCTGCTTGGTGGACACGTGGGCGATGTGGACGCGCTGGCCCGTGAGCCTGGCCATGGCGATGTCCCGCTTGATGGGGAGGGACTCGGCCTCGGCGGGGATGCCCCTCATGCCGAGGCGCACGGAGACCTTGCCCTCGTGCATCACGCCCTCGCCCACGAGGTCGGGGTCCTCCGCGTGGTCGATGACAAGCAGGCCGAGGGACCCGGCGTACTCCAGGGCCCGGCGCATGACGGAAGATTTCACCACGGGCTTGCCGTCGTCGCTCAGGGCGCGGACGCCGGCCTCCCGCAGCTCCGCGTAGGGCGCGAGCTCCTCGCCCTTGGACTCCTTCGTGATGGAGGCGATGGGGTAGACCGCCACGGGGCTCGACACCTTGGCGCGGTCCAGGATGTAGCGCGTCACCGAGGCGTTGTCGTTCACCGGGTCCGTGTTCGGCATGCAGCACACGCCCGTGAACCCGCCGGCGAGGGCCGCCGCGAGGCCCGACGCGATGGTCTCCTTGCGCTCGTAGCCGGGCTCGCGGAGGTGCACGTGCATGTCGATGAACCCGGGCGCCACCACCAAGCCGGTGGCGTCGAAGACCTCGGCCCCGCGGGGGGAGAGCTTCTTGTCCACGGCGGCGATCTTGCCGTCCTTGATGAGTACGTCGAGGGTCTCGTCGGTCCCCGTGGAGGGGTCCACCACGCGGCCGTTCTTAATGAGAAGCGACATCTTCGCCTCCGCCGAGAAGGAGGTACAGCACGGCCATGCGCACCGACACGCCGTTCTCCACCTGGTCCAGGATCACCGAGTAGGGCCCGTCGGCCACTTCCGAGGCGATCTCCACGCCGCGGTTCATGGGGCCGGGGTGCATGACGATGACGTCCTTGTCCGCGAGCTTGAGGCGCTCCTCGGTGAGCCCGTAGCGCTGGTAGTACTCCATGAGCGAGGGGAACATGCCGCGCTTCTGCCGTTCGAGCTGGATGCGCAGCATCATGACCACGTCCTTCCCCGCGACGGCGCCCTCGAAGTCCGTGGTGGCCTTCACGCCGAGGCTCTCCACGTGGGGAGGCAGGAGGGTGGCGGGGCCGCACACCGTGACCTTGGCGCCCATCTTGTTGAGGAGGAGGATGTTGGAGCGCACCACGCGGGAGTGCGCGATGTCCCCGGCGATGAGCACCTGCAGGCCCTTGAAGGCGCCCTTGCGCTGGCGGATCGTCATGGCGTCGAGGAGCGCCTGCGTGGGGTGCTCGTGCGCGCCGTCGCCGGCGTTCACGATGGAGGCCTTCGTGAAGCCCATGATGAGCTGGCCCGCGCCCGGGCTCGAGTGGCGCATGACGTAGCAGTCGGGCTGCATGCGCTCGATGTTGAGGATCGTGTCCACGAGGGACTCGCCCTTGTTTACCGAGGAGGTGCTCGCGCTGAAGTTGAGCGCGTCGGCGCTGAGGCGCTTCTCCGCGATCTCGAAGGAGGAGCGGGTGCGCGTCGAGTTCTCGAAGAAGAGGTTCACCACGAGCTTGGCCCGGAGAGCGGGGACCTTCTTCATGGGGCGCGAGGAGATCTCCGCCATCTTGTCGGCAGTGTCGAGGATGGCGGTGATGTCCCCCGCCGAGAGATCCTCGATCCCGAGCAGGTGCTTGTGAGGCCAGGTCATGGCTTGCCCTCCTTGCCGGCGGCCTTGGACTCGAGCAGGAGCGCGTCCTCGCCGTCGATCTCCTGAAGGTGGAGCTCCACGTGGTCCTCGCGCCGCGTGTTGAGCGAGAGGCCCACGTAGTCGGCCTGGATCGGCAGCTCCCGGTGCCCGCGGTCCACGACGACGGCGAGCTGGACCCGCGCGGGGCGCCCCAGGTCCACGAGGGCGTCGAGCGCGGCGCGGATCGTGCGCCCGGTGAAGAGCACGTCGTCCACCAGGATCACCGTCTGGCCCTCGATGTCGAAGTCCACCTGCGTCCCCCGCAGGACGGGCGCTGCGCCCGCGCTGGAGAAGTCGTCGCGGTAAAGGTTGATGTCGAGCGTCCCCACGGGGACCTTGACCTTCTCCACCTCCTCGAGCTTCCGCGCGATGCGCTTGGCCAGCGGGACGCCGCGGCGGTGGATGCCGATGAGCACCACGCCCTTGCAGCCGTGGAGGCGCTCGGCGATCTCGAGCGCCAGCCGGCCCAGGGTGCGCTGGATGCCGGCGGCATCGAACAGGGTCTTGCGCTTCATGGGATTCCTCCCCTCGGCGGACGGCGGTCCCGCAGGCTCCCCCGCCCGGTGGGTCGATGGAAGGAGGCCGGAGGGCCCCCATCGGAGCCCAAAGTGTAGCCTCCCCCCACCGCGCCGTCAACGCGGATGGGGGTCGAGAGGAAATCCCCTGCTTGACACTGTCAAAAATGCGATGGTAACTTCAACGTCTCCCCGGCGAGCGGTTTGTCGGGGGGCGGTCTTCAATGAAGGAGTCACGATGGCTACTGGTACGGTGAAGTGGTTCGACGAGAAAAAGGGGTATGGGTTCATCACGGAGGACGGTGGGAAGGACGTTTTCGTCCACTACAGCGCCATCGTCGGCAACGGCTTCCGCAAGCTCGCGGAGGGCGAGAAGGTCACCTTCGAAATCAAGGAAGGTGCCAAAGGTCCGCAGGCGGACCAGGTTCAGGCGATCCGCGACTAACCCCTGCGGTTAAAAACGGACGAACACGAGGGGCCTTCGGGCCCCTTTTCTCTTGGCCCACTCCTCTCTCCACCCGGCGAGACTGGACAGGCGGCCGATGCGGACCCATACTTGGGGCACCATCGAGTCGGACCAGGAGATTGCCATGATCGACCGCAGGAGTGCGCCGCGGATCGCCCCCCCTCAGCCCATGAGCGTCAAGTTGAAGACCTCGATCAGCGCCCGCGTGGTGGACATCTCGCGCACGGGGGTCCAGGTGGAGCTGACCTATTCACTCCCCCCCCGCGCACGGTGCGACCTCCGCCTGCAGACCGACGCCGGCGACGTCTACCTCAAGGCGCTCGTGCGGCGGTGCACCGTCCTGGGCTACACCGAGGACGGCGGCAAGCGCGTCCTCGCCTACCGCGCGGGGCTGGCCTTCGAGCACTCGAGCCGGGAGATCCAGGAACTCCTCGGGGCCAAGCTCCCCATGCTCCTGGAGAAACCCAAGACCGCGAAGGCGGTCCGCGGCGAGTTCGAGGTCACCATCGACGTGGTCCACGACGGCTCGGACTCGGACCCGGGCAAGACCTGAGCCTCACCGGCCCGAGAGGGCCGACGTCACCTCCCACGCCACCCTGAACCCGAGAACCGCGAGGAACGCCGCGCCGCACGCGAGGCGCGACGCCAGACCGAAGGCCCGTCCCACCGCCGCTCCGAAACCCGCCTTGAAGGCATTTCCCGCGTGGCGCTGCCTGACGAACTCCACCGCGAGCGCCCCCGCGAAGGCGCCGAGTACCGTTCCGGGGATGGCGCCCAAACCGTAACCGAAGGCCGCACCGATGAGGGCGCCGAGGATCGCCCCGAGCACCGCGGCGGCGCCTCCCCACCGGCTCGAGCCGAACCGCTTCGCCCCGAAGTACCCCGCCGCGAACTCGAGCCCTTCCCCCGTGGCGCAGAGGCAGAGCCCCAGCGCGATGACCCACGGGCGGATCGCGCCGAAGCCCTCCCACCACCCGAAGAGGACGGCGAGGAGCAGGGCGATCCAGTTGCCCGGGATGCCGAAGATGGACGAGAGCCACGCGACGAACGCGAGGACCATCAGCAGCACGCCCGCGCTGGCCAGAAGGTAGGGATCCAAGGCGGCCTCCGCTCCGATACTACCATCGGGGGCGCCGCGAAAAGGAAAAGGCCCGGGGCGTGAACCCCGGGCCTTGCGTGCCGGAAGAGGCGGCGGGCTAGCGGCGCTTCTTGCCGCCCTTGAAGAACTTCTCCACGCCCAGCTTGTCCCACCAGATCACGTAAGGGGTGGCGACGAAGATGGAGGAGTAGGTGCCCACGATGATGCCGACCGTCATGACGAAGCTGAAGGAGAAGAGGACCTCGCCGCCGAAGACGAGCATGGCCACCACCACGAAGAAGGTGAGCAGGCTGGTGATCATGGTCCGGGAGAGGGTCTCGTTGATGGAGCGGTCGAAGAGGTCGTCGTCCTCCTGCCTGCGCTCCTTCTTCATGTGTTCGCGCACGCGGTCGAAGACCACGATGGTGTCGTTGATGGAGTAGCCGAGGAGCGTGAGGAGCGCCGCGATGGTGGGCAGGTTCACCTCCACCTGGAACAGCGACACCAGGCCGATGGCCATGAGCATGTCGTGGATGAGGGAGAGGATGGCGCCCACGCTGAAGCGGAACTGGAAGCGGAACCACGCGTAGAGCAGGATGCCGACGAGGGAGCCGATGACGGCCTGGAGGGCCTTCGTCTGGAGCTCCTTGCCCACCGTCGGGCCGACCGTGTCGATACGCTGGATGGCGAAGTCGCCCGCAACCACCTTGCCCTTGAGGAAGGTGAACATGGCGTCGCTCATGCCGGGCACCTTCTTCAGGTCGTCCACCGAGGCCATGAGGCCGCCGTGCTCGCGCTTGTAGTCCATGATGCCCTGCGCCAGGGCCTTGCCCTGTTCGTCGGTGCCCGAGAGCGCGCCCGAGTGCATGGCGCCCAGGATGAGGTCCTCGAAGGACCGGGTGCCGCTCGTGTTGAGGTCCAGCTTGCCGCCGGACACCTCGCGGACCATCTCGGGGGTCCTGAGGCCGCTGAGGATCTGCTGGCTGCGCGTGGCGATGGCGTCCTCGCTCAGGAGCTGGCCCTTGTCGTCGCGCGCGTCCATCCGGACCAGGACCTCGTTGTCTTCGGGCTTGCCGTAGGCCACGACGGTCACGGAGCTGGAGGCGCCCTTCTTGATGGTGGCCTCCACGGCGCGGGGGTCCACGGTGTGGCTGAAGCGGACTTGCAGCTCCTGTCCGCCTCGGAAGTCGATGCCCCAGTTCAGGCCCTTGGTCGCGAGGCTCCACATGCCGACGGCGATGAAGATGACCGACGCGATGACGAAGTGGACCTTGTACTTCATGAAGGGAATCTTGAGGCCGCGGAATGAGTTCACCGGCCCGATGGAGACGTCCGTGGGGCGCTTGCCGCCCTTGCTCCGGAGGTCTATCACGATGTCGTAGATGATCCGCGAGACGAAGATCGCCGTGAACATGTTGGCGATGAGGCCCACCGTCAGCGTGACCGCGAAGCCGCGCACCGGGCCCGTGCCGAACTGCAGGAGGAAGAGCGCCGAGACCCAGTCGGTGACGTGGGTGTCGAAGATCGTGATGAAGGCCTTGCTGAAGCCGCCGGAGATGGCGTTCTGGACGGTCTTGTTCTCGAGCAGCTCGTCCTTGATGCGCTCGAAGATCAGGACGTTCGCGTCGATGGACATGCCCAGCGTGAGGATGATGCCCGCGATGCCCGGCACCGTGAGCGTCAGGCCGAAGGTGGACATGACGCCGATGAGGATGACGAGGTTGAGGAGAAGGCAGAAGTTCGCGTTGATGCCCGAGGCGCGGTAGTACAGGAACATGAACGCGAGGATCGCCACGAGGCCGATGAGGCCGGAGACGGTCCCCTTGCGGATGGAGGCGAGCCCCATGCTCGGGCCGATGGTGCGCTCCTCGGCGAAGCGCGGGATGGCCGGGAGGGCGCCCGACTTCAGCTGGAAGACGAGCTCCTGGGCCTCCTGCGTCGAGAAGTTGCCCTCGATGATGCCCCGGTCGCCGATCTCGGCGTTGATGACCGGGGAGGAGATGACGTTGCCGTCGAGCACGATGGCGAGGGGCTCGTGGAGGTTCGTGCGGGTCAGTTCGCGGAACCGGTTGCCCGCGGTGGCGGTGAGGATGAAGCCCACGGCGGGCTGGCCGTACTGGTTGGCTTCCACCCGGACCTCCTGGAGGTCGGCGCCGGTGACGGGGGCCACGGTCTTGAGGGCGAAGTAAATCTCGGAGCCGTACTTGTCGCGGCTGCCCGGATAGATGGCCACGTCGGGTGGGAGGTTTCCGCCGTACTCCTTGAGGATGGCGTCGCGCGACGGCGCGCCCTGCTTGGGGGCCACGGCGATGTGCCACTCGAGCTGGGCGGCCTTGCCGATGAGCGCCTTGATCTCGGTGGAATCCTCGACGCCGGGCAACTCCACGACGATCTTGTTGGAACCCATGCCCTGGCGGTGGATGGCCGGCTCCGCTACGCCGTACTTGTCGATACGGTTGCGGATGACCTCCACCGACTGCTGGACGGCCTGGTCACGGAGGTTCTGCTCGAACTGGTTCGAGAGCGTGAGGCGGAAGCGGCCGCCGCCGAGGGCGGAGAAGGAGTAGTTGTTGAGCGTCTTGTCCGCGATCTCGCGCAGCGTGACCCCGAGGTTGGGGTTGTCGCCCTCCACGAAGATCGAGTTGATCTCCTTGTTGTCGCTGTAGAGCTTGGAGAAGGGCACGTTCTTGTTCTTGAGCTGCTCCTCGACCGTCCGGAGGTCCGTCTGGACCCGGTTGTACACGGAAACGTCCGTGTCCATGAGGAGGACGAGGTGCACGCCGCCGCGCAGGTCCAGGCCCTCTTTCAGGCCGTTCTTGAAGTAGAAGAAGACGCAGAGCGCGGTGACGAGGATGACCAGACCTACGCGCCACTTGATGCTGTCACGGAACATGATGCCCCCCTACTCTTTCTGGCTCACAAGCCCGGCGATGGCGGACTTGTTGAAGGTCAGCTTGACGTTGTCGGCGACACGCAGGACGACCGTGTCCTGGTCCACGGCGGCGACCGTACCGTGGAGCCCCCCCACCGTGACCACCGAATCGCCGCTCTTGAGGGCGTCGATCATGGCGCGGTGCTGCTTGGCGCGCTTCTGCTGGGGCCGGATGAGGAGGAAGTAGAAGATCACGATGAGGAAGATCACGGGCAGGAACCCGATGATGGGGTTCGTCTGGGCTCCCCCGCCAGCCGGCTGGGCCATCAACAGCAACCAGGACATCCTTACCTCCCTAGGAACTACAAAAAGGGCGCCCCTCGCGCCCGGCGTTCAGGCGGGGGCGCCAGACCTGCCGGCGCCCGGAACCAACCACCTTCCCGGGCCGCCTGCGCGAGAATCCGGGCCGCGAAGCGCAATTCCGGTGAAGAGGGACCCCGGACCTCCGGGGTTCCAACGAGGGATTATCCCCCTAATGGGCTTAAAGGTCAAGGGTTAAGGCTCACCGCCTCCCCTTGGGGTGCGGTGGGTCAGTCGGCCCTCGGGTTGTGGTCGGGGGCCTCCACGACCACCGTCTTGCACGCCGCGATCTCGGCATCCCGGTCGGGCGCCGGGCCCGCAGGTTTCACGAAGCGGTCCACGGCTTCGCGGCTCCCCGTCACGCCGAGCTGGCCGATGAGGAAGGCGAACTTCTCCTCGAGCGTGGCGCCGAGCTCCTCGCGGACCCCCGCCGGGAGAGACCACCACTCCCGCTTGAGGGCGCCGCCGAAGCCGCGCTTGCGCGTCTTGTAGTAGAACTGTTCGTCGGTCTCCCCCTCCTTGCGCTCCTTGGCACACGCCGCGGCGAGGTGTTCGTAGACGTGGCTCCGGAAGTCCGCGGGCATCGCCGGGTGGTCGTAGACGAGGTTCTGGAAGCCCGTGGCGAGGTGCACTTCCACGGCGCCGCACTCGGGGAACCGGTGGAACAGCTCGTCGGGCAGGGTGGACGCGCCGTGCTGGACGGTGCCTCCGAGGCCGTACTTGGTGCGGGCCGCCTCAGAGATGGCCTTGAGGACCTCGAAGTCGAGCTTCACCTTGGCTACGCTGCCGTCGGGGAGGACCACGCCGCCGTGGCTCGTCCCGGTCTGGACCGAGATCTTCGAGATCCCCTGCACGCCCTCGCCCAGGGCGCGGTGGTACTCGCCCATGAAGGCGTCGAACTCGGCCACCGTGGAGTTGTGGCCGCCCACCTCGCCGATCTCGCCGCCCACCGAGACCATGACCCCCTGGGGCTGGTGGTCGCGGATGTAGCGCGTGAGAGATGCCGCCACGGCGCCGTTGTCCCGCTGCTGGGCGGAGAGGCCCTCGCGCTCGAGGACCACGAGCGTGGAGGAATCGATGTCGATGTTGTAGAAACCCGCGGCGAGAGCCTCGCGGATGAGGGTCCTCAGCTTGTCCACCTCCGCGTCGGGGTTCTCGAAGTAGCTCTTCGCGGCCGCCTGGAAGTGGTCGCCCTGGATGAACACGGGGCCGCTGTAGCCCTCGCGGATGGCCGCGGCGAGCATGACCGCCACGTATTCGTGTGGGCGCTGGTCCGTGTAGCCCATCTCGCTCTTGGCGATCTCGAAGAGGTAGGCGCCGCAGCCCGTCCTGTTGGCCGCGCGGTAGAAGGCGCGGGCCGTGTCGTAACTCAGCCCGCGAACGTTCATGGCGGGCACCGTGAAGGGGCCGGCCTCGCCGCGTCCCACGGCCATGTAGAGGTCCTGGATCGAGGCCAGGTGGAGGCCGAGGGCCCGCGACACGTTCTTCAGGATGAAGCGCGCCCGGCCGCGGATCTCGGGGTCGGGGGAGAAGACCGCCGTCTCCACCACGTCGTCGCAGAGCTTGCCGCGCCACGCCGAGGGATCGGTCACCTTGAGGCCGCCGGCTTCGCCGCAGTGCTCCACCGTCTTGTGAACCTCGTCCCGCATCTGCTCGAACGCCTCGAAGATCATGGGCTACTCCTCTTTCGGCGCGGGTCAGCGCCCGCCCTCATTCGACTCTCGTTTCCCGTCTGTCGTCTTTCGTCTAACGTCTGTCGTCTCGCGTCTAACGTTTCACACCGTATTGATCCCGCCGTTGAGCGGGAGGTACTGGCCCGTGATCCAGCGCGCATCCTCGGTGCAGAGGAACGCGACCGCGCCGCCGATGTCCTCGGGGACCGCCACGCGCTGGAGGGGTGTGATGCGCGCGATGGCCTGCTTCATCTCCGCGGGTTGCTGGGCCGTGGCGTCGGTATCCACGAGGCCCGGGGCCACCGCGTTCACCGTGACGCCGCTGGGCCCGAGCTCGCGGGAGAGGACGCGCACCGCGCCGTCGAGGGCGGACTTGGCCGCGGCGTGCGCGCCGAACCCTTCGCTCGCGAAGCGCGAGAGGCTGCTGGAGACGGCGATGACGCGGCCCCACTTGCGCTTGATCATGCCGGGCGCCGTGGCGGCCACCAGGGCGTGGAAGGCCCCGAGCTCGCCGTCGAGCTTGGCCTGCACTTCGGGCCAGGGCTGCGTCCAGAAGGGTCCCATGGGGAAGTGGATGTTGGCGTTGTGGATGGCCACGTCCACGGAGCCCAGGCTCGCCTCCACCGCCTTCACCATGGCCGCCACCTGGGCGTGGTCCCGGGCATCCGCGGGGAAGACGCCGCCACCGCCGCCCGCGTCGCGGAGCACCTGCTCGGCCTTCTCCGCGTTGTTGAGGCAGTTCACGGCGACCTTGAACCCCTTGGTCGCCAGCGCTCTCACGATGGCCGCCCCGATCCCGCGGCTCCCGCCCGTCACCAGCGCCACCCGCTGCGTCATGTGGTTCTCCTCCGGATGAAGCTCTCAAGATATAGGAGAGCGCGGGGCGGAGGCAAATGGACCCGATTCGGGCGCCGGGATTGTGGTCCGGGCCCATGGGGGCTTACACTGGCGGCGCTAAAGGAGGACACACCATGTTGTGTTCGACGATCATTCGGATGGCACCGGTGGTGGCGATGGCCACCCTCGTGATGGGCCTCGCGACCTTCGCGGCGGGGGCCTCTCCGGTGACCTTCGTGGCCCAGCCCACCGCGCTGAGCATCGCGGGCGGCAACCCCTTCCGCTGGACGGTCGCCCCCACCTCCGGTCCCGTGTCCGCGCACTTCGAGCTCGCCTCCCTCGACGGCCGCGTGACCGTCCCCGTGTTCGACGGGACGGGCGCCGCGGAGGGCACCTTCGAAGTGACGCCGGCCCACCTCGCCCCCTTCGCCCTAGGCGAGCACGTCCTCCTCCGCGGCGACGTGGGCGGACGGCCCACCGAGGGGACCTACACCGTGGTGGCCTCGCGGCCCGAGGCCAGCGGCTGGACGCTGAACGTCCCGGCCACCGCCGTCGTCTATTCGACGAAGGACACGACCCTGAACTTCCGGACCGTGAACCCCAAGAACAAACCCCTCTCCGTGAACCTGAAGCTCAAGTTCCGCAACCTCAAGGGCAAAGTCGTGGCGAGCTGGAAGTACCCCGTCATCGCCATCCCGGGGGAATCGCTCCACTCGGTGACCGTGCCCCTCTCGGTTTGCAACCAGGCCAAGCTCAAGGGCGCCAACAGCCTCAAGACGCTCCTGCTCAAGGACGGGGTCTCGAAGGCCCAGGGCCAATCGCTGCTGGACTGGGACCTCGTGGTCTCCACCTCCTCGGACCGCTCCACCGGCAACGCGCCCCTCAGCGTCTCCTTCACCGCCCTCGTCTCGGGCGGGGTGGCCCCCTACATCTACAACTGGGACTACGGCGACGGGACGGCCCACGGCGACACGCAGAACCCCAACCACATCTACCTCCGGAGCGGCATCTACTCGGCGGTCCTGACGGTCATCGACAGCCGCGGCGGCACCGTGGTCGCCGATCCGCTGACGATCGTCGCCCAGTAGCCGCCGCTCCTGGACGTGCACGATGCGAGGGGAGCCCGGGCGGCTCCCCTTGCGGCGTCTGGGGCGCTTTGCTAGGCTTGGTCCCGCTCGTTGGGGGTACGAATGCGCATCCTGTCGGGAATCCAGCCTTCGGGGAAGCTCCACATCGGGAACTACCTCGGCGCCATGAAGCAGCACCTCGACCTGCAGGGCAAGGGCGAGGCCTTCTACTTCATCGCCGACCTCCACGCGCTCACCACCGTGAAGGACCCGGAGGCGCTTCGGGAGCACATCCGCGACGTGGCCCTCGACTACCTCGCGCTCGGCCTGGACCCGGCCAAGTGCACCTTCTACCGCCAGGCCGACATCCCCGAGGTGACGGAGCTCAGCTGGCTCCTCACGACGGTCACGCCCATGGGCCTGCTCGAGCGCTGCCATTCGTACAAGGACAAGGTTGCCAAGGGCATCTCGCCGGACCACGGCCTGTTCGCCTACCCCGTCCTCATGGCGGCAGACATCCTCATCGTCGACTCGAACGTCGTGCCCGTGGGGAAGGACCAGAAGCAGCACGTGGAGGTCACGCGGGACATCGCCCAGCGCTACAACAACCTCTACGGGGAGGTCTTCGTCATCCCCGAGGACCGCATCCTCCCCGAGGCCGGCGTGGTGCCCGGCATCGACGGCCAGAAGATGAGCAAGTCTTACGGGAACGCCATCGACATCTTCCTGGAGGGCAAGGCGCTCAAGGAGCGCGTCTTCTCCATCGTCACCGACTCGGCGCCCGTGGAAGCCACCAAGGACCCCGACGCGAACAACGTCTTCAACCTCCTCAAGCTCTTCGTGGGCCAGGAGGAGCAGGAGCAGTGGCGGGAGAAGTTCCTCGTGGGCGGCCTGAAGTACTCGGAGGTGAAAAAGCGACTCCTCCAGGTCCTCGAGGAGACCTTCGGACCCGCCCGGGAGCGGCGGAAGGAACTCGCCAAGGACCCCGCCCTCGTGGACGAGGTCCTGCGCCAGGGCGCCGCGCGCGTCAGGCCCATCGCCCAAGCGACGCTGGCCAGGGCGCGGAAGGCCTGCGGCATC
>JBBIUU010000030.1:22627-31976 GCA_037440125.1 Acidobacteriota bacterium | reverse complement strand
CCGCACCCGCAGCGGCGGCGCCCGCGCCCACTCCCGCGACCCCGCCCCCGGCCGCGGCGACCCCCGCGACACAGCCGCCCGCGCCGGCTGCCGGCGAGAGCACCGTCATCGCCGCGAGGCTCCTCCTCAGCCCGAGCACGCAGATGGTGGACCCGGGGCAGCTGGGCATCCTCAACCTCGTCCTCGTCGGGGCCCAGGACTACAAGGGCTTCAAAGCGCAGGTCGAGTACCCCGCAGACACCCTGAAGTACACGGGCGCCGAGGAGGGGACCTTCTTCAAGATGGGCGGAGGCAAGACGTCCTTCTCGGCCAAGGAGACCTCGCCCGGACACCTCGCGATCGAGATCAACCGGGCCGACGGCGCCTCCTCGGGCTCGGGGCTCGTCCTCCGGGTGAAGTTCACCGCCGCCAAGCCCGGCGAGGCCAACATCGGCTTCGCGAACCTCTCGGCCACGCACTCCTCGGGGCAGGCTGTCCAGCTCCCCAGCGCCACGGGCGTCTTCCAGATCCCTCCGCCCCAGCCGCAGCAGCCGACATCCCCACCGCCGGCGGGCATCCCGCCCACGCAGCCGCCGCCGGCCGCCGCGCAACCCGCGCAGCCGCCGAACTCGGGAGGGAACACGAGTGGCTGACACCCTCCGCCGCGCCGAGCGCGGCTTGACCCTCTTCGAGGTAGGCCTGGCGGTGGCGCTCATGGCGCTGCTCGCGATGGTCGCCGTCCCGGCGGGGCACATCATGAACCGCCGGGTGAAGGAGATCGAGCTGCGGCGCGACCTGAGGGAGATGCGGAGAGCCATCGACGAGTACCACCGGTTCGCCGTGCAGGGCCTCATCCAGCAGCACGACGTGACCCAGGACCTCTACCCCAAGGAGCTGGAGGAGCTGGTCGAGGGCGTTCCCCTCGTGGGCGACCCCACGGGCAAGAAGGTCCGCTTCCTGCGGAAGATCCCCATCGATCCGATGATGGCCTCGACCGAGTGGGGCATGCGGTCCACGCGCGACGACTTCGATTCCTCCTCCTGGGGCGGCGACAACGTCTACGACGTCTACTCCCAGAGCGAGGCCCTGTCGCTCGACGGCAACACGCACTACAACGAATGGTGACGGTGAAAGAGATGGAGCCAGCGAGCCAGGAAACCAGGGAGCGGGTGAGCCAGGGAGCCGGTGAGCCAGTGAGGGACGGGCGAAGCGCCTCGCCGGCGCAGGGCCGCCGGTCGGTGCGCGGCTTCACGCTCATCGAGCTCATGGTGGTGGTGGCCATCCTCGGCATCCTCGTGAGCATGGCCGTGCCGACCTACCGGAGCATCGTCCAGCGCGCCCGCGAGACGGTGCTGAGGCAGAACCTCTTCACCCTCCGGGACGTCATCGACCAGTACTACGCCGACAAGGGCAAGTACCCCGACTCCCTCGAGGACCTGGTCAGCTCCGGCTACCTCCGCCACGTCCCCATCGATCCCATGACCGAGAAGGCCGACTGGCAGACCGTCGGGTACTCGGGCGCCGAGGAAGGGCAGATCGAGCCCACGGAGGGCGAGCAGACCGGGGGGGTCTTCGACGTGAAGTCCTCCTCCGAAGCGACCGCGCGCGACGGCACCAAGTACTCGGACTGGTGAGGGATGGGGACAAGGGACAGGGGACAAGGGACAGGGGACAAGGGACAGGGGACAGGGAAAAGGTGACTGGGGACTTTGGAACTAGGTGACAAGGAACGGAAGCGGGCACCAGGGCTCGGACGCCGCGTCCCTTAAGGGAGAAAGGAAGATGAAGTGATTTCTCCCATCTTTCAATCTCTAATATCCATTCGCCGCCTCTTCTCAATTCTCAATTCGCAATTCGCAATTCGCAATGCGCGACTCTCCCTTCAACATTCGCCATTCGACATTCGACATTCGACATCCTCAGTTCGCAATGCTCCGCCGGCCTCCCTCGGCCCCGAGTCCGGCGTCGTCTTCATCTGGATCCTCGTGAGCTTCTTCGTGATCGCCGTCCTCCTCGTGGCCGCGGCCCAGCCCGCCTCCATCGTGGCCAAGCGCGAGAAGGAGGCCGAGCTCGTCTTCCGGGGCGAGGAATACACCGAGGCCATCCGCCTCTTCCAGCAGGAGCACGGCGGCGCCTACCCCACCAAGCTCAAGCAGCTCCTCCAGCAGGGCCCCAAGAAGCACCGCTACATCCGCCGCCTCTACAGGAACCCCTTCGACCCCGAGGGCAAGTGGATCCTCCTGGGGCCGGGCACGACCGTGGTGAGCAAGGACGACAAGGGCAACACCGTCTACAAGAGCAGCGGGGCGCCGACGGGTCTGCCCACCGCCCCGACCACGCCCGCGCCGACCCCCGGCCGTCAGGGCGTTCCGGGCACGGGCGCACCGGCTTCCGGAGGCAGCCCCGGGCAGACCAGGCCCGGCATGCCCCGCATGGGGCAGGTCCTGCCCTTCCGCATCGGCGGCCAGGAGGGCCAGCCCATCCTCGGCGTCTACTGCAAGCTCCACGAGAAGGCCTTCCAGGACCTCCTCGGCAACAGCTATTACGACGAGTGGTTCTTCTCGCCCCTCGTCATCCCCGCCCCCGCGCTCCCCGGTCAGCGCGTCAACCCGCAGCAGCCCGGCCAGCAGCCCAAGTCGTCCACGACCCCCAAATAGGGTGGGACCCTTCCCGCCTGCTCCTGCAATAGGACCCGCCGCCGGCGGGTTACAATGGGTCCGGCCCCCCATCGGGTCCCTCAGCTCGGAGCCGCCGTGAAGCCTGGCGTCAAATCCATCCTCAAGCAGTTCTCCCGGCACAAGACGAAGGTCGTGCTGGGGCTCGCCTGCCTGCTGGTGGTGGACGCCGCTCAGCTCGCCTCGCCCCTCGTGGTGCGCGCCGTCATCGACGCGATCTCCGAGTCGCGGGCCACGTTCCCCTTCATCGCGAGGGAGGGCCTGATCCTGCTCGGCCTCGCCGTGACGGTGGCGGTCTTCCGCTTCGCCTGGCGGCACTTCTTCTTCGGGGCCGCGCGCATGGTGGAGCTCGACCTCCGCAACCGCCTCCTCGACCACGTCCTGGGCCTCTCCACGCGCTACTTCACGAAGACGCGCACGGGCGAGGTCATGGCCCTCGCCACGAACGACGTGGAGAGCGTCCGCCAGGCCATCGCCATGGGGTTCGTCGCGGGGTTCGACGCCAGCATCTACGCGCTGGTGGCCATCGGCGCCATGCTCTGGCTCGACCCCACGCTCGCCCTCTGGACTATCCTGCCCCTCCCGTTCCTCTCGATCCTCATGGCCGTCTCCCTCAAGGCCATCTACGACCGCTGGGACCGCGTCCAGTCCTCCTTCGAAGGCCTCACGGAGAAGGTCCGCGAGTCGGTGTCGGGGATCCGCGTCCTGCGGGCCTACGCGCAGGAGGAGGGGGACGTGGCGGACTTCGACCGCCACAGCCGGGACTACTACGGCAAGTACATGCGCTACGTCGCGGTGGACGCCTTCTTCCACCCCGCCATCCTGCTCCTCGCCGGGACGTGCGTGGCCATCCTCCTCGGCGTGGGCGGCGCGCGCGTCATCTCGGGGCGCACGAGCATCGGCGACTTCGTCGCGTTCTCCTCCTATCTCGGCATGCTCACGTGGCCCATGATCGCGGCGGGGTGGATGCTGAGCCTCGTCCAGCGCGCCGCCGCCTCCATGGACCGCATCGACGCGCTCCTGGGCAACCGCGACCTCGAGGACGCAGGTGCGGCCCCCGAGGGCGCGCAGATCCGCGGAGGCATCGAGGTGCGCGACCTGCGCTTCGCCTACCCGGGGCAGGCCGAGCCCGCGCTGAAGGGGCTCACCTTCTCGGTGCCGCCGGGGGGCAGCCTGGGCATCGTCGGAGAGGTGGCCTCGGGCAAGAGCACCGTGGCCGCGCTGCTGTGCCGGATGTACGACCCGCCCCCGGGCTCGGTGCTGGTGGACGGGCAGGACCTGAACGGCCTCCCCGTGGGCTTCCTGCGTTCCCACATCGCGTACGTCCCGCAGGAGGCCTTCCTCTTCAGCGACACGGTGGCGGAGAACCTCCGCCTCGGGAAGCCCGACGCCACGGCGGAGGAGATGGAGGCCGCGTGCCGCCTCGCGGCGGTCCACGACGAGATCGCCGCCCTGCCCAAGGGCTACGAGACCCTGCTCGGCGAGCGAGGCGTGACCCTCTCGGGTGGTCAGAAGCAGCGGCTGTGCCTCGCGCGGGCGCTCCTCAAACCGGCGCCCATCCTCCTGCTCGACGACACGCTCTCCGCGGTGGACTCGGAGACCGAGCGCGTCATCCTCGTCTCCCTCCGGAAGGAGGCCGAGCGGCGCACGACGGTCATCGTCAGCCACCGGGCGAGCGCGGTGAGGGAGCTCGACCGCATCGTCTGCCTCCAGCGCGGCGAGGTGGTCCAGGCCGGCACGCACGAGGAGCTCGTGGCCCGCGAAGGCTACTACCGGATGATGGTCGAGCTGCAGGAGATGGAGAAGTGATGGAGCTTGAGAACTGGGGAGCTGGAGAGCTGGAGAGGTCAAGGGATTCGAAACGGGGCCTGGTCACCTAGTCACGAGGTCGCGGCGGGATGGCAGTCAAGAGAGAGGAAGAGAAGCTCGGCGCGTTCACGCTCTTCAGGCACTTCCTGCGCCTGATGGGGTACGTCCGCGGCCAGCGGTGGCTCCTCGCGGTGTGCGTCGTGGGGTCCATGGCGCAGGCGGGGATCGAGCTCTCGTTGCCGCTCCTCACACGCCGGGGCATCGACGGCTACGTCCTCCCGCCCTACCTGCACGTCCGCGCCGACGCGGCCCACGCGAAGGCCCTCGCGGGGGTGTCCGGCGCGTCGCCCCAGGACGGGGAGGAGGGGAGCCTCTTCGTGCCGGCGGCGTCGTTCACCCGCTCGCAGATGGCCGAGATGGACGCGGCGCATCTCGCCGACGGGGAGCGCTACTATGCCGTCCCCGCCGAAGCCGCGCGGCGCGCCGGCGTCGGGGTCGCCGGCGTCTCGAACGGGCGCGCGTTCCTCGGCGGCGCCGCCATGAGGCTGCTCCCGACGGAGGTCCGCGCGTCGCTCCTGCAGGACCAGCGCTCGGGCCTGGGGCGCCTCGCCGCCGCGTACGTCCTCCTCCTCGTCCTCAACTTCTTCCTCGCGTACGGCACCACCTACGGGCTCAACGCGCTGGGCGAGAAGGCCGTGGTCATCATGCGCGGCCGGCTCTTCTCACACCTCCACCGGCTGCCCATCCGGTACTTCGACGAGAACCCCGTGGGGCGCCTCGTGACGCGCCTGACCAACGACACGGCGACGCTGAGCGAGCTCTTCACCTCGGTCATCGCCACGGCGGTGAGCGACCTCGTCCTCTTCTTCGGCATCCTGGCGGTCCTCTTCGCGCTCGACGTGCGCCTCGCCCTCGTCCTGCTGTGCCTCGCGCCGCCCCTCGTGGCGCTGGCGCTGTGGTTCAAGGCCTCCTCGCAGAAGATCTACCGGGTCATCCGCGTCCAGCTCGCCAAGATCAACACCTTCCTCCAGGAGTCCGTGCAGGGCATCACGGTCATCAAGACCTTCACCGCGCAGCGCCGCACCTCGGCGCGCTTCGGCGAGCTGGGCCGCGAGTACTACAACACGCAGATGAAGCTCATCTACATCTTCGCCGTCTTCCGGCCGCTCATCGACGCCTTCGCCACGGCGGCCGTGGCCCTCGTGGTCTGGTACGGCGGCGGACAGGCGGTCCGGGGTGCGGTGAGCCTGGGCACGCTCGTGGCCTTCCTGATCTACCTCAAGATGCTCTTCATGCCCCTCCAGGACCTGGCGGAGAAGTTCAACATCGTCCAGAGCAGCGTCGTCGCGAGCGAGCGCCTCTTCACGATGCTCGACACGCAGCCCGAGGACCCGGGGGGCGGCAAGGTCCCCGCGGAGCGCTGCGGGCACATCCTCTTCGAGGGCGTGACGTTCGCGTACGAGGAGGGCCAGCCCGTCCTGCGCGACGTGTCCTTCGAGGTCCCCTGCGGGAAGACCGTCGCCCTCGTGGGGCCTACCGGCTCGGGGAAGACGACCATCACCTCCCTCCTCCTGCGTTTCTACCCCCTGGCGCCGGGCAAGGGGCGCATCCTCGTGGACGGCCTGCCCGTCGAGGACTGGGACGTGCGCGAGCTCCGCCGGCAGTTCGCCCTCGTCCAGCAGGACCTCTTCCTCTTCGCGGGGACGCTGCGGCACAACATCGCCCTCCACGGCGAGGTTTCCGAGGACCGCATGGCGAGCGCCCTCGAGGTGAGCCGCGCGCGGATGGTCCTCTCCCGGCTTCCCGACGGCCTCGACCACGCCGTGAACGAGCGGGGCACCGTGCTCTCCCAGGGCGAGCGGCAGCTCGTGTCCTTCGCGCGGGCCCTGGCTCCCGGGCCGAGGATCCTCGTCCTCGACGAGGCCACGGCGAGCGTGGACAGCGCCACCGAGGCGCTCATCCAGCAGGCCCTCGGCGAACTCCTCCAGGACCGGACCGCGGTGGTCGTGGCCCACCGCCTCTCCACGGTCCAGGACGCGGCCTCCATCCTCGTCCTGAAGAAGGGGCGCATCGTCGAGCACGGCACCCACGCCGACCTGCTCTCCCGGAACGGCCTCTACGCCCACCTTTACTACATGCAGTTCGGCGCCTGACGGGCGCGCCGGGCGGGCGGGCGTCGGTTGACAACCAACCCCCTGTCGTGCCATACAGTTACGAGAGCCGGGCCCGGCCTTAAGGCACGGGCGGCCAATGGATGGAAGCCGAGGGAGGATGAGCATGATGCGCGCAGCCGATGCGCTGAAGATCAAGGTTGGAGGGGCGCTGACCGAGCGCCTCGCGCTGTCCGTCTTCTTCCTCTTCGCCACCGTGCTGGGCGCTTACGTGGAGATCCCGCTGCCCTTCACGCCCGTCCCCGTGACCCTCCAGACCCTCGCGGTCCTGGCGGGTGCTGCGTGGCTGGGCTCGGGCTGGGGCCTGGGCGTCCAGGGGATCTACCTCGGTGCGGGCGCGGCCGGCGTCTCGGTCTTCGCCGGCGCGGCCACGGGCGCGGCCATCCTGGGGGGCCCCACGGCCGGCTACCTCTGGGCCTTCCTCCCCGCCACACTGCTCGTGGGCTCCCTCTGGCGTAGGGCCGCGGCCGCGGGCGTCGTCGCCCGGGTCGCCCTCATGACCGCCGCGTCCACGCTCATCCTCGTCGCGGGGACGGCGTGGCTCGCCTACGTGCTGCACCTCGACCTCCGCCACGCGCTCGTGATGGGCTTCCTGCCCTTCCTGCCGGGCGAGGTGGTCAAAGTGGCGTGCGCCTCCGCGGTGAGCCCTTCGGCCAAACGCGTCTGATCCGTTTCCGTCTGTCTGTGGCGGGAGGGGGTTCCGGCTCCCTCCCGTTTTGTCTGTCCAGACAGACAATCGCTTGACAACCTCACGCCCCGGGTCTAGGTTGGAGAGGGGACCCAGATCAAAGGAGGGAGCCATGAACGACCAGCAGTACCGGTTCCGGTACAAGCAGGGGGAATTCGAACTGGACGTGGAGGGGGACCGCGCCTTCGTGGAGACCTACGTCGAGGCCTTCCTGGCCGACGAGTCCTACCTGGGTCTCGAGGATGAGATGCAGGCGGGCAAGGGACGCGCGAAACGCGTCAAGGCGGCGCCCGCCGCGAAAGCCAAGCGGTCCGAGGTGGCCGTCGACGCGGATGCCCTCAAGGCCTTCATGAAGGGGCGCAAGGGCCTCAGCAACAAGCAGCGCTATCTCGAGTACATGCGGTTCTGGGCCGGGCACGGCGTGAAGGAGGTGGGCGACGTCCACGTCCAGGCCTGCTTCGTGGCCGAGGGGTTGAAGGTCCCTCCGACGGGGCGGCAGAACTTCGGCTCCCTGAGGAGCGACGGCCTCGTGAAGGCGGGCTCGGGCCGCGGTTTCTGGACCCTCACCCCCAAGGGCGCCGGCGACTCGGCACCCAAGGCGCCCCAGCCCAAGAGGGCCGCGCCCAAGGCGAAACCCAGGAAGAAGGGGAGGGCGAAGCCCAAGGCCAAGGCGAAGGTCGCGGCGGCGCAAGCGAGCTGAGCCGGGCCCGATGGATTCTGCCGGAGGCCGCCCCCCACGGGGCGGCCTCGTCGTTTCGGGGATGGTATAATCGCGCCTCGGCACCGCCCCGGGCCCCGCCGCCCGGGCCGGAGACCCCGTACGGCGCACCCGAGGCCACACCATGCCCGCACCCTACCAGAGCCCCGACTACTACCAGCTCGACGATCTCCTCACGGAAGAGCAGCGCATGGCGCGCGACACGGTCCGCGACTGGGTCGGCGAGCGCGTCCTGCCGGTGATCGCCCGCCACTACCAGGCGTGCACGTTCCCGTCCGACCTCATCCCCGAGATGGCGAACCTCGGCCTTTTCGGCACGACGCTGCCGGAGCGCTACGGCTGCGCCGGGATGGGCCACGTGAGCTCGGGCCTCGTGATGCAGGAGCTCGAGCGCGGCGACTCGGCCCTCCGCTCCTTCGCCTCGGTTCAGAGCTCCCTCGTCATGTTCCCCATCCATGCCTACGGCTCGGAGGAGCAGAAGGACCGCTGGCTGCCGCTCCTCGCGAAGGGCGCGGCCATCGGATGCTTCGGGCTGACGGAGCCCGACGCGGGGAGCGACCCGGGCTCCATGAAGACGCGAGCGGAGCGGCGGGGCGACGGCTGGATCCTGAACGGCGCCAAGATGTGGATCACGAACGGCACCGTGGCCGACGTGGCGTTGGTGTGGGCCAAGACCGGGGAAGGCATCCGAGGGTTCCTCGTCGAGAAGGGGACGCCCGGCTTCTCGGCGCCCGAGATGAAGGGCAAGCTCTCCCTCCGCGCCTCGGTGACCTCCGAGCTCGTCTTCGAGGACTGCCCCGTGCCCGAATCCGCGCGCCTGCCGCTCGCGAAAGGCCTCCGCGCGCCGCTGTCGTGCCTCAACCAGGCGCGCTACGGCATCGCGTGGGGGGCCGTGGGCGCGGCCTCCGCGTGCTACGACGAGGCGCTCCGCTACTCCCGCGAGCGGATCATGTTCGAGGGTCCCATCGCGCGGTTCCAGCTCGTCCAGGACAAGCTGGTGTGGATGCTCAACGAGATCACCAAGGCCCAGCTCCTCGTCTGGCGCCTCGGCGCCCTGAAGGACGCGGGCAGGCTCAAGCACACTCAGGTGAGCCTGGCGAAGATGAACTGCGTCTGGATGGCGAGGGAGTGCGCGCGCATGGCCCGTGACATCGAGGGGGCCAACGGGATCCTCGACGAGTACTGCGCCATGCGGCACATGCAGAACCTGGAGAGCGTGTACACCTACGAGGGGACCCACGACGTCCACAAGCTCGTCGTCGGGGCCGACATCACGGGCTTCGAGGCCTTCAGGGCCCCCGTGAAGCCC
>JBBIUU010000030.1:16493-22527 GCA_037440125.1 Acidobacteriota bacterium | reverse complement strand
TGCTGGCGCTGGCGATCCTCGGCCTCCTTGCCATTTTCGCGTCGTGCGGCTCTTCCGAGCCGCCCATGTCGATGAACCCCGGCAAGTCCCTGCGGGCGGCCTACGTGGCGACCATGCAGGTCTACGCGGCCCAGCTCAGCCAGATCCAGAACGTGCGCGGGCAGCTCCCCGAGGGTGACGGCGTGCAGGTCCTCGTCGATCGCGGGATCAAGGTCGTGCCCGCCACGGACGCCTTTGGCACCGAGCTCCGCTACCACAACGACGGCACCCACTGGACCCTGTCCTCGGCCGGCCCCGACATGGCGTGGGGGACTCCGGACGACATCGTCATCGAGGACGGCCAGCTCAAGTAGGTCCAAGACCAACTGGAGTCGTTCCCATGCATCCCATCGTTCTCGACGGTGAAACTCTGACCCTCGGGGCCCTCCTGCGAGTCGCCGGCGGCGCGCCGGTGTCGCTCTCCGAGGAGGGGCTCGGCCGCGTCGCGGCCAGCGAGCGCTTCGTGCGCGAGGCCGTGGAGGAGGGCCGCGTCGCCTACGGCATCACCACGGGCTTCGGGCACTTCGCCACCGTGACCATCCCGGCGGACAAGGTGGAGGAGCTCCAGCGGAACCTCATCCGGTCCCACGCTGTGGGCGTCGGCGACCCGTTGCCCGACGAGGTCGTGCGGGCTACCATGTCGCTGCGCATCAACTGCCTGCTCAAGGGCCGCTCGGGCGTGCGCGTCTCCACCCTCCGTGCGCTCGCCGACCTGCTCAACTCGGGCCTCGTGCCGAGGGTCCCCTGCCAGGGGAGCGTCGGGGCCTCGGGGGACCTGGCGCCCCTGGCGCACGTGGCCTTCGCGCTCATGGGCGAGGGGCAGGTGCGGTGGCGCGGGGACTGGCTGGACGCCCCGGAGGGCCTGCGCCTCGCGGGCCTGACGCCCGTGAGCTACCGGGCCAAGGAGGGACTCGCCCTCATCAACGGCACCCAGGGCATGACCGCGCTCCTCGCGCTCGCCGCGGGCCTCGCGGGGCGGCTCGCGGAGCAGGCCGACGTGGTGGGCGCCCTGAGCCTCGAGGCCCTGCGCGGCACGCGCGCGGCCTTCGACCCGCGCGTACACGCCGACCGCCCGCACCCCGGGCAGGTGGCGAGCGCGGCGCGCCTCTGGGCCCTCCTCCGAAGCAGCGAGATCATGGCGAGCCACGAGGACTGCCGGAAGGTGCAGGACGCCTACAGCCTCCGCTGCATGCCCCAGGTGCACGGCGCCGTACGCGACGCCCTCGCCTACGTGGAGCGCGTCCTCCAGGTGGAGATGAACGCCGCCACGGACAACCCCATGATCTTCACGGAGGACGGGTCCATCATCAGCGGCGGGAACTTCCACGGCGCGCCCGCGGCCCTCGCGGCGGACCTCCTCGCCATCGCCGTGACGGACCTGGCGAGCCTCAGCGAACGCCGCAGCGCGCGCCTCGTGGACGGACGCCTGAGCGGGCTCCCCGATTTCCTCGTGCTCGAGGGCGGCCTCAATTCGGGCTTCATGATGGCCCAGGTCACGCAGGCGGCGCTCGTCTCCGAGTGCAAGACCCTGGCGCACCCCGCGAGCGTGGACTCGATCCCCACCTCGGCGGGGCAGGAGGACCACGTCTCCATGGGCTTCTGGGCCGGCCGAAAAGCGCTCATGGTGGCCGAGAACGCCTGCCGCGTCCTGGCCATCGAGGCCCTCGAGGCGCTCCAGGGCGTCCACCTCCTCGAGCCTCTGAAGCCCGCGGAGGCCCTCCAGCCCGTCGTCGCCGGGGCCCGGGAGATTTTCCCGCCGCTCCAGGGCGACCGCTTCCTCGGCCCCGAGATGGGGGCCATGGAAAACTGGCTGAAGGAAGGGAAGCTGGCGTCCCTCGCAGGCCTCTGAGGCCCCCGGGGGACCCCGGGAGCTCGTGGTATCATTATCGATTGAAACGAGTGATAACCCGCGGCTGAACGCCGCCCCACGGGGAGGAGCACCATCATGGACGTGAAGCGTTTCGGAGTCGTCGGCGGCGGGACCATGGGGAACGGGATCGCCCACGTGGCCGCCCAGACGGGCTTCGCCGTCACCCTCTGCGAGGTGGACGAGGCCCTCTGCTCGAAGGCCGTGAAGACCATCGACAAGAACCTCCAGCGCGGCGTGGACAAGGGGAAGATGACGGCCGAGGAGAAGGCCGCCGTCCTGGCCCGCATCACCCCCACGACCAAGCCCGAGGATCTGGCCGGCTGCGACATCGTGGTCGAGGCCGTGGTGGAGAACTTCGACGTCAAGAAGAAGATCTTCCAGGCCCTCGACGGCGCCTGCGGCCCGGCGACGATCCTCGCGTCCAACACCTCCTCCATCTCCATCACCAAGCTCGCGGCCACCACGAAGCGCCCCGAGAAGGTCATCGGCATGCACTTCATGAACCCCGTGCCCGTGATGCAGCTCGTGGAGGTCATCCGCGGCATCGCCACCGAGCAGGCGGTCCTCGACGGCGTCATGGAGCTCTCGAAGGCCATGGGTAAGGTGCCCGTGGAGGTCAACGATTTCCCCGGCTTCGTGAGCAACCGCGTCCTCATGCCCATGATCAACGAGGCCGTCTACTGCCTCATGGAGGGCGTGGGCACGCCCGAGGCCATCGACACCGTCATGAAGCTCGGCATGAACCACCCCATGGGCCCGCTGACCCTCGCCGACCTCATCGGCCTCGACACGTGTCTCTTCATCCTCAACGTGCTCCACGAGGGGCTCGGCGACCCCAAGTACCGGCCCTGCCCGCTCCTCGTCAAGATGGTCGACGCCGGGTACCTCGGGCGGAAAACCGGGCGGGGATTCTACAAGTACTGAGCTGGAGAGCTGGGGAGATGGAGAGCTGGGGAGAAAAAGACGAACAAATTCTTTCTCCAGCTCGTCAGCTCGCCAGTTCTTCAGCTCTGCGAATCGAAGGCAGGATGGCCGGGCCGGAAACGGTTAGCCGGCCGAGTTAGAGGTAGCCAGATGCTCTGTCAGCGTTGCGGTAAGGCGAATCCGGCGGACCGGGAGAAGTGCCGGTCCTGCGGGGCGCCGCTCTTCGTCGTCGGGGCGGACCGCGGAGGGGACTCCGCGAACATGCAGCCCTTCCTCGGCGTCGAGGACTACCTCATCGACAAGCTCACGAGCGTCGAGAAGCAGGCGAGCCGCCACTCGGAGGACGTGGACCTCCTCGTCCACGCCGTGGAGTTCATGGAGCGCAACGTGATGGTGAACCGCGCGGGCATCACCGTGCTCGCCACCATGCTGCGCGAGCGCGGGCTCATCGCCGAGCGCGACTTCGACCGCCTCTGGCGCAACCGCGCGCTGGCCAACCTCTCGGCGCTCAACCGCAAGGAGCGGTTCCTCGACGTGAAACCCGACGTGCTCGCCGCCTTCAAGGGGAAGAACCGCCGCCGCTTCGAGGAGCGCCTCGCCCGCGCCGAGGACCTGCTGTACGGCCTCCAGACGAGGGCCGCCGCCGAGACCCTCGAGGAGGCTCTCGCCCTCGACCCGGCCAACGCGCCGCTCAAGGGCTATCTGGGCGAAGTCCTCGTCCGCCTCGGCGACCACACGAAGGCGCTCGAGTGCCTCTCCGAGCTCGCGGCGCGCAAAGTGGCGCCGCCCGCGGTCCTCCTCGCGTGCGCCCAGGCGGAGCTCCGGCTCGGAAAGCCCGCGACGGCGGAGAAGCACCTCATGCGCGTGCTCGAGGCCGATCCCGGGCAGTACGAGGCATGGACGCTCCTCTCGCTCGTGCACGCCCTGGCGGGACAGTGGGCGGCCTGCGGCGGCTGCGCCGACAAGTCCCTCGGCGTGGAGGAGACGCCCGCCGCGTACTACCTCAGCGCGCACGCGCTCATCCGGCGCGGCAAGGCCGCCGCTGCGGAGGCGCGCCTCGAGCAGCTCATCGCCTTCTTCCCCGACTGGGAGGACCCGCTCCTCCAGAGCGCGCTCCTGTTGCTGTCGAAGGGGTGGTGGTCCCGCGCCGCGGAGCGCTTCGCGCGGGTGGAGGCCCTCATGCCGGGCTTCGACGGCACGGCCTACGTGGTGCGCTTCAAGGCGGCGGGCCGGGCCCGCCGGCAGGCCATGGCGGTCCTGCCGCTGGACCCCGGCAGGCTCATGGACATGATGGATCCCGCGGCCGAGGAGGCCGGCATGTACCTCCGGCAGGTCGAGTTCGAGGACTGAGCCCAGGCATGCGCCACGCGCGTGGCGCCCCAACGAGCGAGGTGATCCCGTGGAGCGCACCATCAAGTTCGGCACGGACGGCTGGCGCGCCGTCATCGCTGAAGACTTCACCTTCGAGAACGTCCGGGTGGTGGCCCAGGCGCTGGCCGACTACCTCGACGACCTCTCCGAGGACAAGCGCGTCGCCATCGGGTACGACTTCCGGTTCCTCTCGGAGGACTTCGCCCGGGCCGTGGCCGAGGTGCTCGCCGCCAACGGCGTGACGGCCTTCCTCAGCCCCCACGCGTGCGCCACGCCGCACGTCTCCTACTACGTCCGCAAGCACAACCTCCCCGTGGGCGTGGTCATCACCGCGAGCCACAATCCTTACAACTACAACGGCTTCAAGATCAAGGAGCGGTTCGGCGGGAGCGCCTCCCCCGAAACCACGCGGCGCGTGGAGGAGTGCCTGGGCAAGAACCCCGTCAGGACCATGTCCCTGCGCGAGGCCAAGACCGCCGGGAAGGTCATCGAGACGCCCCTCGACGAGGGATACGGCCAGTTCGTCGAGTCCCTCGTGGATATTCGCGCCATCCGCCACTCGGTGGGCGAGGTGGTGGTGGACTCCATGAACGGCGTGGGCGGGAAGCTCCTGGAGCGCTGGGTTACGAGCCAGACCTTCCAGGTGCACACGCTGAGGGCGAACCGCGACCCGCTCTTCGGCGGCCGCGCTCCCGAGCCGAAGGAGGAGTACCTCGACGTGCTTCGCGAGGCGGTCCTGCAGAAGCGCGCCATGGTGGGCCTCGCCACCGACGGCGACGCGGACCGCTCGGGCGGCGTGCACCGCGACGGCTCCCTCTTCACGCCCCTCGAGATGATCGCCCTCCTCGCCCTCTACCTCATCGAGCACCGCGGGCAGAAGGGCATGCTCGTGACGAACAACGCGAACACCCTCTACCTCAAGCGCATCGCCGAGGCCACGGGCCTGCCCTACGTGAACAAGCCCGTGGGATTCAAATACATCGCCGAGCTCATGCAGACCCAAGACGTGCTCATCGGCGGCGAGGAGAGCGGCGGCATCGCCATCCAGGGCTTCCTGCCCGAGCGGGACGGCGTCCTCATCAACCTGCTCCTCCTCGAGATGATGGTGAAGCGCGGGAAGGACTCCCTCGAGCTGCTCAAGGAGCTCTACGAGCGCTTCGGAGAGTTCCACTTCCGCCGCCGCGACTACCACGTCACTCCGGAGAAGGGGAAACGTCAGGTCGCCGCCATGGCGGCGCGCCCGCCCAAGATGCTCTGCGGCGTGAAGGTGACCAACATCGATGAGCTCGACGGCACCAAAGTCCTCCTCGAGGACGACTCCTGGATCCTCTTCCGCCAGTCGGGCACCGAGCCGGCGCTCCGCGTCTACTGCGAGGCGCCCTCGGTGGAGCGCGTCGGGGCCATGATGGCCGAGGGCATGCAGGCCCTCGGCGAGGCGGACAAGCAGAAGTAGACGTGAAACGTGAGACGAGAGACGCGAGACGCGTGGAGCGGTACACAAGGCGCTAGCCACCCGATGACCGTGCCACCGAGTGAGGTTGGACTGCCATGACGACGTACACGCTGATGGTGAAGGGCATGACGTGCGGGGGCTGCGAGCGCGCCATCGAGCACGCGCTGGGCAAGGTGGAGGGCGTCCGCGCGGTGAAGGCCGACCACACCGCGGGCACCGTGACCGTCCAGGGCGACGCCGTCGAGCTCGACGCCCTCCGCGCTGCCGTCGAAGACGCCGGCTACGACTGGGCCGGCGCCCGCTGAGCCGCCGACCCACCAGGTTCCAGCCTTGAATCCCTTGACCTCTCTCTCTCCAGCACCCCAGCTCTCCAGCTC
>JBBIUU010000030.1:0-16393 GCA_037440125.1 Acidobacteriota bacterium | reverse complement strand
TTCCAGCCTTGAATCCCTTGACCTCTCTCTCTCCAGCACCCCAGCTCTCCAGCTCCCCCACTCGCTCCCTCGAAGCCTCACCGGTCGGACGGTTGCCGCTCACGAAAGGGGCACCATGGTCACCCTGAGGGTCTGGGGCATCGAGCTCCCCCTCGGCCGCCGGAGCGACGAGGACCTCCTCGTCGCCGTGGCCAGGGCCCTCGCCATCCACCGCGACCTCATCAAGAAGGTGACGGTGGTCCGGCGCTCCCTCGACGCGCGCAAGGGTCGCTTCGCGCCCCGCTGGGTCTGCACCGTGGACATCGAAGCCGAAGGGCGCCCCCAGCGCGTGCCCAAGGGGGTCCGCGTGGGGCCCGTCCCCGAGCGGCCCGCGCCTCCCGCGAGGCCCGCCTCGCGCGACCTCGCCGGCCGGAGGGTGGCCGTGGTGGGCACCGGCCCCGCGGGGCTCTTCGCCGCGCTGGCCCTCGGCGCGCGGGGGGCGGAGGTGACGGTCCTGGAGCAGGGCGCCCCGCTCCACGACCGCGTGAGCGCCGTGGCCGCGCTCTGGCGGTCGGGCACGCTGACGGGCGATGCGAACGTGCAGTTCGGGGAGGGAGGCGCGGGGACCTTTTCCGACGGCAAGCTCATGACGCGCGTCAAGGACCCCCTCGCCAGGGAGGTGCTCGCCACCTTCGTCGAATGCGGCGCGCCCGAGGGCATCCTGGAGGAGGCGCACCCGCACCTCGGGACGGACGGCGTGCGCGCGGTGGTCGGGTCCATGCGCCGGCTCATCGAGGCGTCCGGCGCGGCCTTCCGCTTCAGGGCCGCGGTCACGGGTGTCGCCGTTGCGCCCGACGGCGTGCGGCTCGCCACGAAGGACGGCGAGATTCCCGCGGACTACACGTTCCTCGCGGTGGGCCACTCCTCGCGCGCCCTCTTCCGCGCCCTCGGCGACATGGGCGTTCCCTTCGCGCCCAAGGGCTTCGCCGTGGGCGTGCGCGCCGAGCACCCGCAGGAGTGGGTGGACCGCTGCCAGTACGGGCGGCACGCGGGTCACCCGGACCTGCCCACCGCCGAGTACTTCCTCACGCACCAGGACGCCCCGAGCGGACGCGGCGTCTACTCCTTCTGCATGTGCCCCGGTGGGCTCGTGGTCAACTCGGCCTCCGAGCCCGACGGCCTCGTCACCAACGGCATGAGCCTCTCGCGCCGCGCCTCGGGCTCCGCCAACGCGGGTATCGTCGTCACGGTATCGCGGGAGGACTTCGGCGGCGACCCGTGGGCCGCCCTCGATTTCCAGGAGCGCCTCGAGCGGGACGGGTTCACGCTCGGCGGGGGAGGCTACCGCGCGCCCGCCCAGACGCTGCCCGCCTTTCTCGCCGGGAGGCCCGACGAGGCTCTCCCCCCCACTACCTTCAGGCCGGGCGTCACCCCCGCCAACCTCCGCGGGTTCTTCCCGGGCTGGGTCGAAGAGCCCCTCGCGCGCGCCTTCGCGGCTTTCGATCGGAAGATGCCCGGCTTCATCGAGCGCGGGCTCCTCCTCGCCCCCGAAACCCGGACCTCGAGCCCCCTCCAGGTGCGCCGCGCCGCGGACCGTTCTGTGGAGGGGTTCCCGCGCGTCTACATGGTCGGCGAGGGCGCCGGCTGGGCCGGGGGCATCGTCAGCTCCGCCGTCGACGCGCTCCGCTGCGTGGAGGCCTTCGGGGGGAAGTGAAGGTCAAAGGAGAGGCCTCACCACGGAGACACGGAGAGCACGGAGAAAGAAGAAAAGGGAAGGCGAAAGGCGAAAGGCTAAGGGCGAAGGGCGAAGGGCGAAAGGCGTATTGGATTCACCCGGTTACCTGATCACCCGATCACCTGATCACCTGATCACGCCCCCGGGAATATCCTCCCTCCCTGCGCATTGGATTTACCCATGAGCGAGCATTCCAATCACCCGCCGAACCATCTGGCTCGGGAGACGAGCCCCTATCTGCGCCAGCACGCGCACAACCCCGTGGACTGGTATCCCTGGGGCGAGGAGGCGCTGTCGCGCGCGAAGGCGGAGGACAGGCCCATCTTCCTCTCGGTGGGCTACTCGGCGTGCCACTGGTGCCACGTCATGGCCCACGAGAGCTTCGAGGATGAGGCGACCGCGGATTTCCTGAAAGAGCACTTCGTCGCGGTGAAGCTCGACCGGGAGGAGCGCCCCGACCTCGACGCGCTCTACATGCGCTCGGTGGTCCTCATGACGGGCTCGGGGGGGTGGCCGCTCAGCGTCTTCCTCACGCCCGACCTCAAGCCCTTCTTCGGCGGAACCTACTTCCCGAAAGAGCGCCGGTACGGCATACCCTCCTTCCTGCAGATCCTCCACGGCGTGGCCGACGCCTACCGCACGCGTCGCGGTGACGTGGCCTCCTCGGCCCAGGGGCTCCTCGACGCCGTTCGCCAGTCCTTCGATCGGCCCGAGGGCCCGCCGCCGGGGCCCCGCGTCTCGGATGCCGCGCAGCGCGCCCTCATGGAGCGTTTCGAGCCCCGCCACGGGGGGTTCGGGGCGGGGCCGAAGTTCCCGCAGCCGCCCCTCCTAGAGTTCCTCCTCGACGAGGCCGACCGGTCGGGTAACGTGGCGCTTCTGGACAAAATCCTCCTCACCCTCGACGGGATGGAGGCCGGGGGCGTGCGCGATCAGGTGGGCGGGGCGTTCCATCGCTATTCGGTGGACGGTGAGTGGCGCGTGCCGCACTACGAAAAGATGCTCTACGACAACGGCCAGCTCGCGGCGCTCTACGCGCGCGCCGCCGTCGTGACGGGCCGGGACGACTACCGCCGCGTGGCGGACGAGATCCTCGCCGACCTGAGAACGACCATGGCCGTCCCCGGGGGCGGCTTCGTCGCGGCGCTCGACGCCGACTCCGAGGGGGAGGAGGGGCTCTTCTACCTCTGGAGACCCGACGAGCTGGAGTCGGTCCTCGGCTGCGAGGAGGGCCGCGTGATGGCCTCCCTCTACAACGTCTCGGAGGGGGAGGGCCTCGAGCGGCGCACCCCCCACAGGACCGCGGGCTGGGCGGAGGTCGCGGGGCGCGCGGCCCAGGACGAGAAGGCGTTCCGCGAGCGCGTCGAGCGCGCCCTGGCCGCGCTCCGGACGGCGCGCTCGGAGCGCCTCCCCCCCGGCGTGGACACGAAAGTGCTCACCGACTGGAACGCCTTGGCCGCGGAGGGCTTCCTGTGCCAGGCCATGGCCACGGGGTCCGAGGAGGACCTCGAGACGGGCCTCAGAACCCTCCAGGCTCTCTGGGAGCGCTGCGTCCAGGGAGACACCCTCTACCATGTCTGGGACGGCGAGCAGGCCAGGATCGCCGGATTCCTCGCGGACCACGCCTACCTGGCGCGCGCCGAGTGGCGCGCCTACGAGGCCGCAGGCGACCCGGCCCACCTCGATCGGGTCGAGAAGCTGCTGCGGCGATCTCTGGCGCGGTTCGGAACGGGTGGGCGCGGGCCCTGGAGCGATGCGCCTGCCTGCGGAGACGGGGGGCTCATCCTCCCCGTGCGCGATGCCGACGACGGCGTCCTCCCCGCGGCCCTATCGGTCATCGCGCAGGTGCTGTGGCACTGGGAACGCCTCACGGGCGCCGCTTGGGCGACGGAGGCCCTCGACGCCCTCCTCAAGGCCGAAGGCGGGGCGCTCGAGCGCAACCCGGCGGCCCAGCCGCTCCTCGCCGGCCTCGCCGCTTTCCGAGCACTGCCGTCGGTGGAGGTGGTCGTCTCGGGTCCCGCGATGGCCGAACTCGCGCCCATGCTCGGCGCCGCGCGGCAGGCCGCGCCGGCGGGGACCCTCGTCCTTCCGCTCGTCGGAAGTGGGGAGGGCCCGCGTCACGCGCTCTTCGAGGGAAGGGCGGGGGACCGGCCCCGCGCCTTCGTCTGCATGGACCGCGCGTGCGACCTCCCCGTCGAGGACGTGAAGGCGCTCCGGCAGAAATTGCGGGCGGCCCGGCGGAGGATCCGGGCCGCGTACCTGAAGGCCCTCGACAGCGGAGAGTGAGGGTGTCGGGACGCCGCTTTCTCCGCTACGCTCCGAAAGCGAGACATCCTTGAGGTCTGCAAGATTGTTCTGAGCTACCGGAGCGTGAGCATTTCCTAGAAACGAAAAGGGCGGGCCCGGCCCGCCCTCTCGAGTTCCGGTGCGGCGCGGGTCAGACCTGGATGGCCAGGTAGTTCTGAAGGCCCATGCGCTCGATCTGGTCGTTCTGCTCCTCGGCCCAGTCGATGTGCCGCTCCTCGTCGGCGAGGATCTTCTCGAGGAGCGCCTTGGACCCGGCGTCGCCCTCGGCGGCGGCGAGCTTGATGGCGTCGTTGTAGTCCTTCACGGCGTCCACCTCGGCGTGCGCACCCAGGTCGATCATCTCCTTGACCGTCTTGCCGATCTTGATGGGGTTGAGCTTGTAGATGTTGGGCGTGCCCTCGAGGAAGAGGATGCGGGCGATGAGCCACTCGGCGTGGCGCATCTCGTCGATGGCCTGCTTCTCGATGGCCTCGTGGAGCTTCTTGAACCCCCAGTTGGCGCACATCTCGGCGTGGACGACGTACTGGTTGATGGCGGAGAGCTCCTCCGTCAGCATCATGTTCATCGCTTTGACGACCTTCGGGTTCCCTTTCATGACGGGTCTCCTCTCAGAGCGGACGGCGTCCGGTCCGGGACCTCCGCCGCCCGTCGGTTCTCGGGTTCCGGGTTCATTGTTGGCTCCATGTCCGGGAGTGTCAAGGCGCGCCGGGCGGCTCTGTGGCGGAGGGCGCCGGCTCTTGCGCGGGCGCGCTCGTGCCCCGCTCTGCGGGAATCGCCGGCGCGGGAGCCGCGGGGCCCGTCCCGCCGTCGGGCGTGCCCTCGCCGGGGGCCTCAGGGGGAGGAGGCGGCGGGGGCGCGGGGGCGGGCTGGAAGCCGCCGCGCACGACGATGGGCGGCGGGACCCAGTCGGTCCGCGGCCTGGGCGGGGGCCACGCGCTGAGCGTGAAGCCCTCAGGCCGGCTGTCCACCGAGATGGCCCCGTCGAAGGCGTCGAGGGAGGGGACGAGGGCGCCGTACTTGGGCTCGAGGGAGGCCTTGGCCGCCATGATCCCGCTCAGCGTGGGGTACTCGCCGATGGCCTGCCGGTAGCGGCCGAGGGCGTCGCCCACGAGGCTGAGCCTGTATCGCGTCACCTCGACGCGGGCATCGTAGGCCTGGTTCACCTTCCAGCGCCAGAAGAAATGCGCCTCCACCATGAAGATCCCCATGCCCACGAGGCTCAGGAGAAGCCCGAAGACCATCTTGCGGCCCCCCGCGTAGCGCTCGGGGACGCGGCCCGCCAGAAAGGTGCCGAGGAGTGAAGCGGCCACCGCCAGGAGGGCCGCCGCGGGCGCCAAGGGCGGGAGGAGGCTCGCCCAGCCTGCGACGAGAGCGGCGACGCCGTATCGCTCGCTCGGCTTGCCGAGCTCCACGTAGCGCCGGGCGGCGCTGCGCCTCAGCACGGGAACACCAGCCTGAGGACCGCGCCGGCGGAGGTGAACCGGGCGGGTGTCTGCGAGACGTGGTCGCCGTCCGCCTGGACGGGGCACGGCGCGCCGTCCGACTCGAGGTCGAAGGCGTCCACGTCCCGCCACGTCACGCCGGCGGAGCCCTCGAGCCCGCCGCGGAGGAAGGCGGGCAGGGCCGCGAGCGCGCGGACGAAGGGCGGCGGGATGGCGATGAGCCGGACGGTGTGGGCTTCGAGGCTCGCGCCGCTCGACAGAAGGAAGGAGCCGCCGTAGCGGCGGGACCGCGCGGCGAAGACGAGCCCCGCCTCCAGGCGTTCTCCGTCCGGGAGGAGCGCCACGAGGGACGGGGGGCCCGGGTCGAGGAGCCCGTGGAGGGCCGAGTGGATGTAGGCCCACGGGCCCACCTGGGTCTTCAGCTGGAGGTTGACCTGGGCCACGGCCACCGAGTCGGGCCCCGCCGAGGCGCAGAACGTGAATACCTCGCCGTTCACCTTGCCGAGGCCGACCTCCCTGACGGCCCCGCGCCCGGCGACGGAGGCGCACTCGAGCGCACTCTGGTGGGGCAGGCCCATCTCCCGCGCGAGGACGTTCACCGTCCCGAGCGGGATGATGGCCAGCGGCACGGGGCTGTGCTCCAGGCCCTGCGCGGCCTCGCGCACCGTCCCGTCGCCCCCGCAGGCCACCACGCGCTCGAAGCCCTCCCCCTCGGCGGCGGCCGCGAAAGCCGTGATGTCGCCCCGCTTCCCGGAGCGCCGCTCCTCGACCCGGAAGCCTGCCAGTACGAGCTCGCGCGCGATGGCCTTCAGGAGGACGGGCTCGGGAGCGTTCTTCGCCGCCGGGTTGTGGAGGAGCAGGGCTCGGGCCATTCAGGGATTCCGAAGAAGAGGGCTATCCGGCTCAGGTCTTGTTCTAACGATGCGCGTCTCTCGTCTAACGTCTCTCGTCTAACGTCTCTCGTCTAACCTCTCACCTGTACCTGCGGTGGATCTCGAGGATGCCGTTGAGCTTGGCGATCTGGGCCACGATGTGGTTGAGGTGCGTCCGGTCGCGGATGGCGAAGGTCAGGCGGACCGAGCCCGCGCCGGTCCCGTCCACGTTCCCCTCGATGGCGCGCAGGGGCGCCTTGGCGTCGGCCACCACCTGCGTGATGGCGGCGACGATGCCGGGCTTGTCTTCGACGCGCAGGTCGAGGGACACGTCGTGCGTGGCCGAGGCCCCGGCGCCCGTGCCCCAGCTCACCTGCATGATGCGGTCTGGGTTGTAGGCGAGGCGCGCGATGTTGGGGCAGTCCGCGCGGTGGACCATGAGGCCTCGGCCGCGGGAGATGAACCCGATGATCTCGTCGCCTCGGATGGGCTTGCAGCACTTGGCGAGGGTCGTGAGGAGGTCCGAGGCGCCCTTGACCTCCAGGGCGTGCTCCTTCGCCTCCGGCGGCCCGCCGCCCTTGGCGATCGCGGGCACGGCGGGTCCCTCGCGCGGGGGAGCGAGCTTGCGGGCGAAGATGCGCGCCGAGAGTTTGCCGTAGCCGATCTCCGCGAGGAGCGACTCGAGGTCGGGCAGGGACACGGTCTTGAGCGCCTTGGCGAGAAAGCCCGCCTCCTCGGCCTCCTTGAGGTTCACCTTGATGCGCTTCATCTCGCGGTCGAGGGAGGCCTTGCCGAGCTCCACGGCGCGGCGCTTCTCCTGGATGTTGAGCCAGGATTTGATCTTGGAGAGCGCGCGCCCCGTGACGGCGGCCTTGAGCCAGTCCCGCGAGGGCTTGCCCGAGGGGCTCGTGATGATCTCCACGCGGTCGCCGCTCTTCAGGGGCGTCTTGAGGGGCACGAGCTTGCCGTTGACCTTGGCGCCGACGCAGTGGTGGCCCACGTCCGTGTGGACCGAGTAGGCGAAATCGATGGGCGTGGCGCCCCGGGGGAAAGGCATGACCTTCCCCTTCGGCGTGAAGACGTAGACGTCCTTGGGGTAGAGGTCCACGCGCAGGTTCTGGATGAACTCGCCGGCGGTGGCGCCCTCCTGCTTCCACTCCGCGAGCTGGCGCAGCCACTGGGTCGTGGCCGACTCATCCTCCTTGGAGAGGCGGCCCTCCTTATAGTGCCAGTGGGCGGCGATGCCGTTCTCCGCCTCCTGGTGCATCTGGTGGGTGCGGATCTGGATCTCGAAGGGCTGCCCGTTGATGCCCACGACGCTCGTGTGGAGGGACCGGTAGTGGTTCTCCTTGGGCAGGGCGATGAAGTCCTTGAAGCGCCCCGGGATGGGCTTCCAGAGGCTGTGGATGCCGCCCAGGACGGCGTAGCAGTCCTGCACGGACTCGACGAGGATGCGGAAGGCCATGTAGTCGTAGACCTGCTCCACGCCGATGCCCTGGCGGTTGAGCTTGAGCCAGATGCTGTAGAGGTGCTTGGTCCGACCCGAGACCTCGCCCGTGATCTGCGTGTGACGGAGCATCTTGCGCAACTCGGCCGTAGTCTCCTCGATGAAGTTCTGGCTGTAGGCGCGCTTCTCCTGGAGGGCCGCCTGCAGGCGATCGTACTCCTCGGGCCAGGCGTACCGGAAGCCGAGCTCCTCGAGCTCGATCTTCATCTTGCCCATGCCCAGGCGGTAGGCGATGGGCGCATAGATTTCGAGGGTCTCGAGGGCTTTGGCGGGGCGGCGGTGCTCGGGCATGGCCTGCATGGTGCGGAGGTTGTGGAGGCGGTCCGCGAGCTTCACGAGGATGACGCGGATGTCGTCCGCCATGGCGAGGACGACCTTCCGGAGCGTGGCCCACTCGCCCTCCTGGCGGTCGTGGAGCGGGACCTTCTCCTCGATCTTGGTGACGCCGTCCACGATGTGGCCGACCTCCGCGCCGAATCGCTTCTCGATGTCGGCGAGGTTGACCTGGTGGTTGTCCTCCACCACGTCGTGGAGGAGCCCGGCCACGAGGGCGATGTCGTCGGCCTTGAGGTCCGCGAGGATGTCGGTCACCGCCACGGGGTGGACGAGGTAGGGCTCGCCCGAGAGGCGCACCTGCCCCTCGTGGGCCAGGGCCGAGAAGAGGTAAGCCTTCTGGAGGAGCCGCGCGTCCGAGCTGGGGTTGTAGGCCTTGGCTTTCTCGATGACGTGGTCTATACGCGGCAGCATGCCTCGACCCCGAAAGCCCTTTGGACGTATTTGCAGGGCTTTAAACAATAAAGTTAAAGCAGGGCGCACCGGAACGCAAGGCGGAGGGGCCCTTTCCGGCGCGTCGGCGCGTCGGCGGGCGCGTCTGGCGGCGGTCCGGCGGCCCGTCGCGCGTTTGACACTGCATCGCAAGCGCCGCTAAAATCAGAATGTTTTAAGGAGGGGCGCCTTGATCAACCGGCATTGGATCCACGGACTGCTGGCGGGGGCCATCGGAGCGGCGGTCCTCGCCCTCCTGGCCTTCCTCATCCTACCCTCCGAGACGTTCGGACTCAGGTTCTGGGCCTTTCTCGTGGCGGGGGGCTTCGCCCTCGGGGTGGGCCACTCGTGGATCGCGCGGATGGGCAACGAGCACCGGCGCGAGACCCTCGACGCCCTCCTGCGCGCCCTCTCCAGGGGCGACCTCACCGTGGGGAACGACGCCCGGGCTGCGGAGATCGGCGACGACTTCCCCGGCTTCCGCCGCGTCCTGAGGTCCTTCCAGAACATCATCACCTACCTGCAGGACACCTCCGAGAGCGTCTCCACGGCGTCGGGGAACATCTCGGACCGCACGCGGGGGCTCTTCGGCGAGAGCCGCGACCAGGTGGGCTCCGTGGACCAGGCGAAGACCGCCATCCGGCAGCTCGACAAGGACATCGAGCAGGTCGTGGAGAACGTGGACACGCTCTCCAACTTCGCCGAGGAGACGGGGAGCGCCTTCCTCGAGATGCGCGCCTCCAGCGAGGAGGTCATGACGTCCACGCACAACCTCGCCGGGTTCGTGGACGAGATCGGCGCCTCCATCGACGAGATGGCGCGGTCGGTCCAGGAGGTGGCGGAGAACGCCGAGAGCCTCTCCTCCTTCGCCATCGAGAACGCCTCCGCCATGGTCCAGATGGACGCCACCATCGGCCAGATCGAGGAGAACATCCGCGAGACGGAGGGCCTCTCCAAGCAGGTCGCCACCGCCGCGTCCGCCGGGTCGGGCGTGGTGAAGGACACGGTGAAGGGCCTGGAGAGCATCCACGCCACCATGACCAAGAACCTCGAGGCCATGGACTCCCTGAGCCAGCGCTCCAAGGAGATCGGCACCATCCTCAAGGTCATCCGCGAGATCGCCGACCAGACCAACCTCCTCGCCCTCAACGCGGCCATCATCGCGGCGCAGGCCGGGGAGCACGGCAAGAGCTTCGGCGTGGTGGCGGAGGAGATCCGCGACCTGAGCGAGCGCACGGCGGCCTCCACCTCGGAGGTGGGCGCCATCACCGCCACGATCCAGCAGCAGGTGGACTCGGCGGTGCGCGTGGCCCGCGAGGGTATGACGCGCGTCGAGGAGGGCCTGCGCCTGGGCCAGGCGTCCGAGAGCCACCTCCAGCGCATCGGCCAGTTCATCGACCTGGCGTCCACGGGGATCAGCCACATCTCGCGGGCGGCCTCCGAACAGTCGAAGGGCAGCAAGCAGGTCACGGCGGCCATCGAAGAGATGACCAAGCGCATCGAGCGCATCTCCACGGCCACCCGGGAGCAGGCCAAGACCTCCCAGGTCATCAGCGAGCGCAGCCTCGTCATCAAGGACCTCACCAACGGCGTGGACCGCGCCATGGGCGAGCAGGTCACGGGGTCCGAGGGCATCGCGCGGGGCATGGACCGCGTCCGCAGCTCCGTGGAGAGCATCCAGAAGGCGCTCATCCGCATGTCCCAGGCGGGCGAGCGCATCGTGGACTCCATGGAGACGATCAGCGGCTCCTCCCACCAGACCCTCGGGGGCATCCGCGACCTGGCCGCCACCTCCTCGTCCCTGAGGCAGGAGGCGCTGCTGCTCGTGGAGCAGCTCGGCAACTTCGCCCTGCCCAAGCCCGTCCGCGGCGGCGAGATCCGGATGGGCTACACGCACTACAACTTCAACATGGACCCCGCCTTCGCGAACAACATCCGCGACGGGGAGCTCAACCACAACTTCAACGAGGGCCTGCTCCGCTTCGGGTACGGCGCCAAGCTCATCCCCGGCGTGGCAGAGCGCTGGGAGGCGAGCACCGACGGACTCGTCTACACCTTCTGGTTGAGGAACAACGCCACCTTCCACAACGGCCGCCGCGTGACGGCGGAGGACGTGGTCTTCTCGTGGCACCGCGCCGCGAGCCCCCGCCTCGACACGGACGGCCAGTGGTTCCTCTCCTCGGTCCTGGGCGGGAACGAGTACATGTCGGGCCAGGCACCCAAGATCGAGGGCGTCAGGGCCGTGGACGATAGGATCCTGGAGGTCCGCCTCAAGGAGCCCCTGGCCTTCTTCGTCTACATGCTGTGCTCGCCCGAGTCCTCCGTCGTGCCGAGGGAGGCGGTGGACGAGCGCTCCATGCGCATGCTGCGCCCCGTGGGCTGCGGCCCCTACCGCGTCCTGGACACCCTCTCGGACCGGGTCGTCATGGAGCGCTTCTCCGGGTACCACACGCCGGAGATCCCCTACACGGACCGCCTCGTCTTCGACTACTCGTCGACCTCCGAGAACGAGCTCATGGAGGGCCTGCGCTCGGGCCGGGTCCACTCGGCGCTCTCCCTCTCCAACGACGCCCTCGAGGACCTCCTGTCGGACCCCTTCTGGGAGAACCACACGGAGCACACGGTCCTGCTCAACACGCAGCTCCTCGCCATCCGGAACGACATGGCGCCCGGCAACATCCGGGAGTTCCGCCAGGCCCTCAACTACGCCGTCGACCGGGAGGGGCTCCTCGCCAAGTACCCGCACGTCCGGGTCACGCCGGCCAAGGGCATCCTGCCGCCGGGCATTCTCGGCTACAAGCCCGAGCGGAAGGGCTACTATTTCGACCCCGAGAAGTCCCGCTGGCTGCTGGGACGGGCGGGGTTCTCCAACGGCATCGACCTCAAGATCGCCCTCGACGAGAGCCGCAAGTCCCAGATGCAGGAGTTCATGCTCCTGGTGGAGATGTTCGCCAAGGTGGGCATCCGCATCGAGACCGAGGTGATCAACCACGACGAGTTCGAGTCGCGGCGCAAGCGCAACGGCGGGAGGCCCCTGCTCTACCCCACGGGCTGGTACGCCGACTACCCCGATCCGGACAACTTCCTCTTCGTGGTCTTCCACAAGGAGGGCGGCGACCAGCTCCAGAACCGCTACCACAGCGAGGAGCTCGACGCCCTCGTGGAGCAGGCCCGACGCTCCATGGACGTGGAGGAGCGCGTGTCCATCTACCACAAGGCGGAGGACCAGCTCGTCGAGGACGCGCCGTGCGTTTTCCTCTACCACAGCTGGGGCATGGCGCCGCACCGGCCCGAGGTCATGGGCATGAAGCTCTCCCTGACGCCGCCCATGGTCCGGCCCGAGCACCTCTGGATCGGCCAGGAACACCACTAGCCCCATCGAAGCCGGGGAACGGGTTCAGGTTCGCTGGGCAGGCCGTCCAATCGCCCTTGGCGCTCTTGTCTGGGCGGTCGGCGGCGGCCTCGAAAGGCTTCCGTTCCAGTCTGAGCTCAGGGGAGACGGTCCCTCGTGCCGCCCACAGCAGGGCAGCCAGGCCGAGAGCCTTTCTTTCCCGCCGTCTTGCCCGCCCGGCAGCCCTACGGGCTGTACGGCCTGCCCTTCGTGTTTCGACCACCCCTCCACGTTGTCGCTCGCGCCGACGGCGTCGGACCTCCTGCTTCGTCAGGCTTCGTGGCCGGGGGCGCTCCAAGTACCGAGGTACGTCTCGGCCCTCGGCCGCTCGCCTTCCTTGCACTAGGCCCAACGGCGTCGGGACGCCGCTTTCTCCGCTGCGCTCCAAAAAGCGAGGCATACTCGACCGCGGAAAGCCTCAAGATCCAAGTTCAGTCACGTTCCTCACGCCAGGTGTGAGCAGGGCCTCGCGAACCTGGACTGAGGCCGCTCGCCGAGACGCCAGGCCCCGTCTTTCCGGGGCCGTGCGCCTTCGGGTATACTGGTCGAGAGGAGTGGATCATGGATCGCCAGAGCCTTGCCGTAGCCGTCGCCCAGATCCTCGTCAGGCACCTCCCCCAGTCCGCCGACGAGGAGACCGTCGCCGCCGTCGTGGCGGACCTCGTGGCGCACCTCGAATCGCGCACCGCCGCCTCCGAGTCGGACGACCGCCGGCTGGTCGTCGTGACGGTCATGGGGAAGAACCACTCCGGCATCGTCCACGCCTTCTCCGAGGTCCTCGCCGAGAACGCCGTGGACATCGTGGACATCAACCAGACCCTCGTGCACGGGAACTTCGCCATGATGATGATCGTGGACCTCGCGGGCGCCCGCTGCGACCTTCAAGGCCTCAAGGCGGCCCTGAAGAAGCGCGGCGAGGAGGTCGGCGTCCAGGCCTACTGCCAGTTCGAGGACATCATGCGCGCCGTGAATCGAATCTAGGCATGAGGCGTGAGCGGCGAGTGGTGAGAGGACGTGGATAAGGACAAGGCCATGATTGCCGTCGGGTGCTTTTCTAGCCACGCGTCGGCTTGTTTCCGTCTTGCCGCTGCCCCAGGGTCTCGAGACCTTGTTCCCGTTCTTTCCGCTTCGAGGCTCGCGCCTCACGCCTCGCGCCTCACGCCTTACATTCTCTTCGAGGGACCGCCCAAGCCATGACCTACACCCGACGAGAGATCCTCCAGACCCTCCGGATGACGGAGCTGGAGCACTTCGACATCCGCACCGTGACCATGGGCATCAACCTCCTCGACTGCGGTCATGACGACCCCGCCGAGGCGGGCCGGCGCGTCTACGCCAAGCTCACCCGGCTGGCGGCGGACCTCCCCCGGACGGTGACGCAGGTCGCGGACGACCTGGGCATCCGCGTCGCCAACCGCCGCATCGCCATCAGCCCCGTGGCGCTCGTGCACACCCGCCCCGAGCCCTCCTCCTACGTCACCATCGCGAAGGAGATCGACCGCGCCGCTTCGGAGATGGGCTTCGACTTCGTGGGCGGCTACTCGGCCCTCGTGCAGGCGGGCTTCACCGACGCCGACCGCGCGCTCATCGCCTCCATGCCCGAGACCCTGAGCACCACGTCGCGCCTGTGCTCCTCCGTGAACGCGGGCTCGAGCCGGAACGGCCTCAACATGGACGCCGTGCGCCTCGTGGCGGCCATGCTGAAGGAGACGGCCTACCGGACGCGGGAGAAGGGGAGCATCGGCTGCGCCAAGTTCGTCGTCTTCGCCAACGCCGTGGAGGACAACCCCTTCATGGCGGGCGCCTTCCACGGCACGGCCCTGCCCGAGGTGGTCATCCACGTGGGCGTGAGCGGCCCGGGCGTCATTTGCCAGGCGATCCGCCGGGCGGGCCCCTGCGACCTGCGGGAGCTCGAGAGCGTCATCAAGCAGACGGCCTTCAAGATCACCCGGGTGGGCGAGCTCATCGGCCGCCTCGTGGCCGCGCGCCTGGGCCTGCCCTTCGGCATCGTGGACCTGAGCCTCGCGCCGACGCCCGAGCTGGGCGACTCGGTGGGCGAAGTCCTCGAGGCCATGGGCCTTGAGAGAACCGGCGCGTGCGGCACCACGGCCGCGCTGGCCCTCCTCACGGACGCCATGAAGAAGGGCGGCGCCATGGCCACCTCCGCCGTGGGCGGCCTCTCGGGCGCCTTCATCCCCGTGAGCGAGGACGCAGCCATGATCGCCGCGGCGCAGGAGGGCGCCCTGACCCTCGAGAAGATGGAGGCCATGACGGCGGTGTGCTCCGTGGGCCTCGACATGGTCGCCGTCCCCGGCGACACGCCCGAGGACGTCCTCGCCGGGTTCATCGCCGACGAGCTCGCCATCGGCGTCATCAACCACAAGACCACGGCGGTGCGCGTGATCCCGGCGCACGGCAAAGGCGTGGGGGAGAGCGTCTCCTTCGGCGGCCTCCTCGGCGAGGCCCCCATCATGGACATCCGCACCCTCTCCTGCTCGGGCTTCGTGGGGCGGGGAGGGCAGATCCCCGCGCCCATCACGAGCCTCCGCAACTGACGTTCCTCTAAGACCGTGAATAGGTGAGTAGGAGAGTAGGTGAGTAGGAAGAAGATGACCAATCGGGCCATGCTGGTCGCGGCGTGCCTCTTGGTGGCCGCCTCGACGCTGTTTGCGTCGAGCTACTTCCCCGAGTTCTACCACGCCTGGACGCCGAAGGTGGGCGAGTGGAGCACCTACCGGATCCAGGACGCCCGCGGCGAGATCGCCGAGCTGACCTTTTCCATCGTGGCGAAGGAAGGCGATTCCTACTGGCTGGAGGTGAGGACGAAGCAGGAGGGCGCCGAGGGCACCGTGGCGTACCTCGTGGCGGGCGATCCCACCGACGACGCCAACGTGCTCATGATTCGCGCCCAGGAGGCCGGCGGGCCGGCCCTCGAAATCGACCGCGCCACCCTGGCCAAGCTGCGGACCCAGGGCCAGGGTGCCTTCGGGGGGGAGGCGACGCCCATCGGCCCCAAGGCCGGGAAGCTCGAGGCCCTCGGTGACGAGACCATCGAGGCCGGCAGCAAGAAGCTGAAGTGCCGTCATCTCAAGATTGTGGGCCCCGACCAGATCGCGGAGGTCTGGTTCAACGACGACGTGGCCCCCTTCGGCCTCGTCAGGCTCCGGAGCGGCCTCGAAGAGGTCCAGCTCCTGAGCTACGGCAAGGGCGCCAAGCCCACGCTCAAGGGGCCTTTCACGCCGATGTCGGTACCGTAAAGTCCGTGAGTAGGGGAGTAGGGAAGTAGGAAAGCAGGACCCACAAGACGGCGTGCTGCGCAGAGTGCCTCCTACTCACTTCCTCACCTCATCTCCTACTCCCCGCCCAGGAGGTTCCCATGAAGACAGACGCGATCCACACCGACAATGCGCCCAAGGCCATCGGCCCTTACTCGCAGGCCATCATCGGCGGCGGCTGGCTGTTCTGTTCGGGCCAGATCCCCCTCGACCCCGCCACCATGGAGGTGGTCCAGGGCAGCGTGGCGGACCAGACCCGCCGTGTCCTGATGAACCTCAAGGCCGTCCTCGAAGAGGGCGGGACCTCCCTCGACAAAGTCGTCAAGACCACGGTCTTCCTGAGGGACATGAACGATTTCGCCGAGATGAACGCCGCCTACGCGGAGTTCTTCACCGAGAAGCCGCCGGCGCGGGCGACGGTCCAGGCAGCGCGCCTGCCCAAGGACGTGGCCGTCGAGATCGACTGCATCGCCCTGGCCAGGTACTGAGGATTACGACACGATGGATTTAAGCCGGATCAGGAACTTTTCGATCATCGCGCACATCGACCACGGGAAGACGACGCTGTCGGACCGTATCCTCGAGGCCACGCACGCCGTCAGCGACCGGGAGATGGTGGCGCAGTTCCTGGACGGCATGGACCTGGAGCGGGAGCGCGGCATCACCATCAAGGCGCACGCCGTGAGCCTGCGCTACACCGCGAAGGACGGCGCCGAGTACCTCTTCAACCTCATCGACACCCCAGGCCACGTGGACTTCAACTACGAGGTGTCCCGCGCGCTCGCCTCCTGCGAGGGCGCCCTGCTCGTGGTCGACGCGAGCCAGGGCGTGGAGGCGCAGACCCTGGCGAACGCGTATCTGGCGGTGGACGAGAACCTAGAGATCGTGCCCGTCATCAACAAGATCGACCTGCCCTCCGCGCAGCCGGACCACGTGGCGCACGAGATCGAGGAGGTCATCGGGCTGGACGCCTCGGGCGCCATCCTCGCGTCCGCCAAGGAGCGCGTGGGCATTGACGAGATCCTCGAGGCCGTGGTGAACCACCTCCCGCCGCCCAAGGGGGACCGAGAGGCGCCCCTCAAGGCCATGATCTTCGACTCCTGGTACGACTCCTACCGCGGCG
>JBBIUU010000029.1:0-32130 GCA_037440125.1 Acidobacteriota bacterium | reverse complement strand
ACGAGGTCGGACACCATGAGGACGCCGCCCGGCTTGAGCACGCGCAGGGCCTCGCGGAAGACCTGCGGCTTGTCCGTGGAGAGGTTGATGACGCAGTTGGAGATGATCATGTCGGCGGCCCCGTCGGCGACGGGCAGGTGCTCGATCTCGCCCAGACGGAACTCCACGTTGGCGCGGCCCGACTTCGCCGCATTGGCCCGGGCGCGCTCGATCATGTCGGGCGTCATGTCTACGCCGATCACCCGGCCGGTCTTGCCGACTCGGGGTGCGGCGATGAAGCAGTCGAACCCGGCACCGGAGCCGAGGTCTACGACCACGTCGCCCTCCTTGAGCTCGGCGAAGGCGAGCGGGTTGCCGCAGCCCAAACCCAGGTTGGCGCCCTCGGGCACGGCGGCCATCTCCTCATCGCTGTAGCCGATGATCTTGCCCACGGCCTCCACATCGGCCACGCCGCAGCAGTTGGTGGCGGCCACCGCCGGACTGGCGCAGCAACCTTTCTGATCGCGGGCCACCGACGCGTAGTGATCTCTCACCGATTTCTTGATCTCGTTCTCGTCCATGGGGAACCCCCTTAGGGTAAATGGTGAAAGGTGAATGGCGAATGGCGAATGGATGAATGCGTGCCTCCGAAGCAAAGAGAGAAAGGTCAAAGACCGAGTTCGCGGCGGACGAGGGCAACGAGCCTGGCGCGGATGAGGTCCCTCGCCTGCCGGAATGCCTCGAGGGCCTCCTCCTCGGAACCGACGAAGGCCACGGGGTCGGGGATGGGTTCGTGAACCGAGCGCACCGCACCCGGCAGGATCGGGCAGGCCGCCCGCGCCGAGTCGCAGACCGTGATCACCAGGTCGAAGGATTGGTCCACCAGCTCTGCGACGCCCTTGCTCCGGTGCCCGGAGAGGTCCACGCCCGCCTCGGCCATGACGCGTATCGCCGTGGGATGGACGAGACAGGGGTGGGTGCCCGCCGAGAAGACGTCCACCCGATCCCCCAGGTCGTATCGGAGCCAGCCCTCGGCCATCTGGGAGCGGCAGGAGTTTCCCGTGCAGAGCACCAGGACTCTCTTCCTCCGGTTCATGGGATCGCCTCCCCTTCGACCCACGACCAGCGGCGCCTGAAGTAGAGCGCCACGTTCACCAGGCCGATGAGGGCCGGGACCTCTACGAGCGGCCCGATGACCGCGGCGAAGGCTTCGCCGGACTGGATTCCGAAGACGGCCACGGCCACGGCGATGGCGAGCTCGAAGTTGTTGCTGCCGGCGGTGAAGGAGAGGGTCGCCGTCTGCGCATAGCTGGCCCCTGCCCGGCGGCCCATCCAGAAGCTCACCAGGAACATGACCACGAAGTAGATCAGCAGGGGGACGGCGATCCGCAGCACGTCGAGCGGGATGCGGACGATGGCCTCCCCTTTGAGGCTGAACATGACGAGGATCGTGAAGAGGAGCGCGACGAGGGTGATGGGGCTGATCTTCGGGATGAAGACACCGTGGTACCACTCCTTGCCCTTCGCCTTCAGCAGGACCAGGCGGGTGAGCATGCCGGCCAGGAAGGGGATACCGAGGTAGATGAAGACGCTCCTGGCGATCTGACCCATGCTCACGTGGACGTCCATCCCCTTCAACCCTAAGAGGGGAGGCAACACGGTGATGAAGAACCACGCGTAGAGGCTGTAGAAGAGCACCTGGAAGACGCTGTTGAAGGCCACGAGGCCCGCGCAGTACTCCGTGTCGCCGCACGCCAGCTCGTTCCAGACGATGACCATGGCGATGCACCGCGCGAGGCCGATCAGGATGAGCCCGACCATGTATTCGGGGTGGCTTCTCAGGAACACGATGGCGAGGACAAACATGAGGACGGGCCCCACGACCCAGTTCTGGACGAGGGAGAGGCCCAGGACGCGCCAGTTCCCGAACACGTCGCCGAGTTCCTCGTACCTCACTTTGGCGAGCGGCGGGTACATCATCAGGATCAGGCCGGCGGCGATGAGGAGGTTCGTCGTGTCCACCTGGAAAGTCCCTATGAGCCCCTCGACGCCGGGGACGTAATGCCCCAGCGCCACGCCGGCAATCATGGCTCCGAAGATCCAGAGCGTCAGGAAGCGGTCGAGGATGCCGAGCTTGCGGGCCGTGCCGGCGCTCATCGCGCGTCCTCCTTTCTGTCCCTGCGGGGCGGGCAGCACGACACGAGCGCCTTCACCTTGTCGCCCCCGACCTTGGCAACGTCCTTGCCGACCTGGGGATCCTCGCCTGCGCAACACCGCAGGAGGGAGAGGAGCTTGCGGCCCTCGACGCTCGCGGGTCGGGCCAGGCGGTAGTGGATCCACCGGCCGCGGCGCTCGCCCTCCACGAGGCCGGCGCCCTCCAGCACGGAGAGGTGCTTGCTCACGGTGGACTGGGACAGTCCGAGGGCCTCCACGACCTGGCAGACGCACAGCGAGCCCGGCTCGAGCATCTTGAGGATGCGGAGCCTCGTGCCGTCCCCCGCCGCCTTGAGCGCCCTCTCGAGATCCTTTAGCATGGCCGCCTCCACAAATATCGTTACTTGGCGATATGACGATATAACCATGCGTGACGGCTGTCAAGGGGGTTTCATCGCGAACCCCGGGAGCCGATACTATCTCCCTGGGGGGCGGATGGGCTCGCACCATACGCGGAACGCGATCTACCTGTCGACGGTCGAGGCCTTCTGGGGCCTGGGCATGAACCTGCTCTCCATGGGCACGGTCCTGCCCGTCTTCCTCCAGGAGCGGGGCGCCTCGAACGCCGTCATCGCCTTCCTCCCGGCCATGAGCGCCCTGGGCGCGGGGATCCCGCAGGCCTTCTCGGGGGTGCTGGGCGGCAACCGCCCGACGCTCCGGCCGTGGGTCCTCTGGCTCCACGTGGCCGCGGCGCTGCCCCTGGGCCTGGCGGGCGCGCTCCTGATGTGGGATCGCCTTCCCGCCGTCCCCGTGGTCCTGGGGTGCTGGGCGCTTTTCTATGCCATGATCGGTCTCGTCTTCCCGCTATGGATGGACTACATGGCGAGGATCCTGAATCCCGCCGTGAGGGGACGGGCCCTCGGCGTGGTCTTCCTCACACAGACCCTTGCGGGGGTCGTGGGCGTGAGTCTCGCCGCCGCCCAGCTGAAGGGGGGCACCACGGACGCGAGGTACGCGACGCTCTTCCTCGTCGCGTGCGCCGTCATCGGCGGCGGGTCCCTGTTCTTCTTCGGGACGCGGGAGGAGGTTCACGAGGCGGGGGGCGAGCGCCCGACCGTGAGAGGGCACCTGGGCGACCTCGCGGGGCTCTGGCGTCGCCTGCCCTGGATGCGGCGTTACATGACGGCCCGCTGGCTCGTGCGCGGGTCCTACCCGCTCCTCATCCACTTCTACGCGGTCTACGCGGTGACGAAGAAGGGCGTGGGTCCTGCGGAAGCCGCGCTCTACGGCTCGGCCGCGCTAGCCTGCCAGGCCCTCGTGGGCGTTTTCGCGGGGTGGCTCGGCGACCATCTCGGCCACAGGACCTCGGTCCTCCTGGGTCAGGGGATCCTCATCGTCGCCTGCGTCGTCGCGGTCCTGCCCGTCCCGGCCTGGGCCTTCTTCGTGGTGGCGGGCCTCACCGGCGCATTCCTCGCCACCGAATACACGAGCCACGCCGCTTGGCTCATGGACCTGGCCACGCCGAGGGAGCGCCAGGCGGTCATGGCCTTCGTGGGGTTCCTCATCACGCCCGCGTCGGTCCTCGCGCCCCTCGCCGGCGGCCGCATCATGGACGCCACGGGGTTCCGCCCCGTCGTCTGCGCCGTGGCCCTCCTCGTGGGCCTCGCCGCCCTCGTCGGAATGCGCGTCCCCGCGGGAAGGGAACGTGAGTAAGTGAGTAGGGAAATAGGTGAGCAGGAAGAGCTCTTGCTGATAGTGCTGTCCCTCTGCCCTCGGTCCCCTGTCTCTTCCAAAACAAAACGGGCGAGGGGTTCACCCTCGCCCGTGTTCGGGTCTGCCTTGGATTTCACCGGCTCTCCGGTTCCCCGGCTCTCCGGCTCGATCTTTACCTCCGCGGCGGCCTGCGGTCCCCGTCGCGGCGCGGGCCGCGGTCGCGATCGCCGTGGCCGCGGTGCTCGCCGTCCCGGCGGGGCGGGCGGTCGCTCCCCTCTCGGGGCGGGCGCTCCACGTAGCCCTCGGGCTTGGGCAGGAGGGCCTTGCGGCTGAGGCGCAGCTTGCCGCCGCGCTCGAACTCGAGGAGCTTCACCTCGATCTCGTCGCCCACCTTGACCACGTCCTCCACGTTCTCGACGCGCTTCCAGTCGAGCTCGCTCACGTGGAGCAGGCCGTCCTGGTTGGGCAGGATCTCCACGAAGGCCCCGTAGGCCTCCACGCGCTTCACCACGCCCTTGTAGATCTTGCCCGCCTCGGGCTCCTCCATCTGGGCGCGGATCATGGCGAGGGCCTTCTCGGCGGCGGCGGAGTCGCAGGACGCCACCTGGACGGTGCCGTCCTCCTCGATGTTGATGTCGACGCCGGTCGCCTCCTGGATGGCGCGGACGTTCTTGCCGCCGGGGCCGATGAGCTCCCCGATGCGGCTCTTCGGGATCTGAATGGCGTAGATGCGCGGCGCGAAGGGGCTGATGTCGGGGCGCGACGCGGGCAGGACCTCCGCCATGCACTCGAGGAGGTGCATGCGGCCCTTGTAGGCCTGGGAGAGGGCCTCGCGCATGATGTCGAAGGAGATGCCGTCGACCTTGATGTCCATCTGGAGGGCCGTGATGCCCTTGGCCGTCCCGGCGACCTTGAAGTCCATGTCGCCGTAGTGGTCCTCGAGGCCCGCGATGTCGCTCAGGATGGCGTAGCGGTCGCCCTCCATGATGAGGCCCATGGCCACGCCGGCCACGGGGGCTTTGATCGGCACGCCCGCGTCCATGAGGGCCAGCACGGAGGCGCAGATCGTCGCCTGCGACGAGGAACCGTTCGACTCGAGGATGTCCGAGACCACCCGGATGGTGTAGGGGAAGCTCTGGGCGTCCGGGATCATCTGGAGGATGGCGCGCTCGGCGAGGGCGCCGTGGCCGATCTCGCGGCGGCCGGGACCGCGCAGGAACTTGACCTCGCCCACGGAGAAGGGCGGGAAGTTGTAGTGGAGCAAGAAGCGCTTCTCCACGCCCTCGAGGAGGCCCGAGAGGCGCTGGACGTCGTCGGCGGTGCCGAGGGTGCAGTTGGCCAGGGCCAGGGTCTCGCCGCGCTGGAAGAAGGCGGAGCCGTGGCAGCGGGGCAGGACGCCGACCTCGCCCCAGACGGGGCGGATCTCGTCGAAGAGGCGGCCGTCCACCCGGCGCCCCTCGCGGAGCAGGACCGTGCGGAAGGTCTTCACCAGGACCTCGTGGTAGAGGTGGCCCGCCTCGGAGCGGCGCTCGGCCTGGTCCTCGGGATAGGTGGCGAGGAGGTCCTCCTTCACCTTGTCGAGGGCCGCGTACATGGCGAGTTTGCCCTTGGTGGCCATGGCCTCGCGCAGGGGCCCGGCGATCTTGGCCTCCACCTCGGTCATGTGGGCCTCGTCGTAGGCCGGAGGCGCGGGCATCTCCTTCTTGACGCCCAGCCTGGCCGCCAGCTCTTCCTCGGCCGCGCAGATGCGCTTGATCTGGTCGTGGGCGAGCTGGAGGGCCTGGATCATCTCCTCCTCGCTCAGCTCGTTGGCGCCCGCCTCCACCATGCAGATGGCCTCCTTGGTTCCGGCCACGATGAGGTTGAGGCGGCTCTGGTCCATGACCTTGAGGGACGGGTTGACCACGAGCTCGCCGCCGATGTGCCCGATGCGCACCGCGCCCACCGCCTTGGGGAAGGGGATGGGCGAGCAGTAGAGCGCGAAGGCCGCGCCGTTGATCGCCATCACGTCGGGGGCGTTCTCGAAGTCGGTGCTCAGCACCATGCCGATGACCTGGGTCTCCTTGCGGTGTCCCTCGGGGAAGAGGGGGCGCATGGGACGGTCGATCATGCGGGAGACGAGCACCTCGGGGTCGGTGGGCTTGCCCTCGCGCTTGAAGAAGCCGCCCGGGATGCGCCCGCCCGCGTAGGTGTACTCGCGGTAGTCCACGGTGAAGGGGAGGAAGTCCATCCCCTCACGCTCTCTCTTGTCCATCTGGGCGGTCACGAGGACCACCGAATCGCCGTAGCGGACCCACATGGCGCCCTGGGCCTGCTTGGCCACTTTGCCCGTGGAGACCCTCATGGGCCTCCCGCCGAGCTCGATTTCCACCGCTTCTTCACGGTACATTCATTCACCTCGATTCAAATCGTTGCAAATACACCTAGACGCCCCGCCCCGCGTGGGCGCAGCGTGCACGCCGAAGGGCTTGGGGGGAGCTACTTGCGGAGGCCGAGGCGTCCGATAAGCTCGCGGTAACCCTCGATGTTGCTGTCCTTCAGGTAGTTGAGCAGGCGACGCCGCTGGCCCACCAGCATCAGGAGGCCCCGCCGGGTGCTGAAGTCCTTCCGGTGGGTCTTCAGGTGGTCGGTGAGGTGGTTGATGCGTTCCGAAAGAAGGGCGATCTGCACCTCGGGCGAGCCCGTGTCCGACGGGTGCTGGCGGTACTGCTCGACGAGGGCTTTCTTGGTCTGCTTCTCCATACTCCGCTTTCTCCTATCTATCCATCTCAAAGATAAGAGCATAGCACACGTCCGGCGCCCCTGTCCAGCATCCGGAACCCTCCTCTCCCCCGGGCCGGGCTTCGCCGGTGGGCGCCTTGCCATGCCCCTCCCCTTTTCGCTATCCTCTTTTCTTAGGGATGGCCGCCAGCGCACGCGTTTTTTCCGGTCTGTCCTCGTCCCGCGCGGCACTCCCGGGAGACGACGATGGTGCCCCCCCACGATCCCGAGCTCGAAAAGAAGCTGAAGGAGACGCCGGTCCTTCCGGTGCTACCGCTTCGTAACACCCTGCTCTTCCCCGACATGATCATCCCCCTCGCGGTGGGGCGCGAGCGCTCCCTCAAGGCCGTGGAGGAGGCCACCCGCGCCGACGGGTACCTCCTCATCGTGGGCCAGAGGGACGGCGACCTGGAGGACCCCGGCCCCGACGAACTCTTCCGCGTCGGGGTCATCGCCAAGATCCTGCGCCTCATGCGCGTGGCCCAGAACAACCTCTCGGTCATCGTCCACGGCCTCGGGCGCGTCCGGGTGGAAGAATTCACTTCCCAGGACCCCTGTTTCGAAGCCCGGGTGAGCTTCCTCGAGAGCGTTGCCGGCAGCCCCGTGGAGGTGGAGGCGCTCCACAAGAACATCCTGGCGCAGTACGAGAAGCTCTCCTCCCTCTCGCCCACGGTGCCGCAGGAGATGCTCGCGCCCCTCCAGCGCTACGACGACCCCAACCGCGTGGTGGACACCATCGTGTTCAACCTCTCCATGTCGGTGGGGGAGAAGCAGGCCATCCTGGAGGAGGCCGACACCATCAGCCGCCTCAAGATGCTCACCGCCATCCTGGCCCGCGAGATCCAGGTCCTCGAGCTGGGCTCCAAGATCCAGAGCGAGGTCGTGGACAAGATGAACAAGGCCCAGCGGGAGTACTTCCTCAAGGAGCAGATGAAGGCGATCCAGAAGGAGCTCGGCGAGGGGGACGAGCGGGGCCGCGAGGTGGACGAGCTCAAGGAGCGCGTGGCCAAGGCCAGGATGCCCAAGGAGGCCGAGACCGTGGCCCTCAAGGAGATCGACCGCCTCGCCCTCATGCACCCCTCGGCGGCCGAGTACACCGTCTCGCGCACCTACATCGACTGGCTCGTGGAACTCCCCTGGAGCAACAGCACGGCCGACCGCCTCGACATCAAGCGCGCCCAGCAGTTCCTCGACGAGGACCACTACGGCCTGGCCAAGGTGAAGGACCGCATCGTGGAGTACCTCGCGGTCCAGCAGCTCAAGAAGGACCTCAAGGGCCCCATCCTCTGCCTCGTGGGGCCGCCGGGCGTGGGCAAGACGAGCCTCGGGCGCTCCATCGCGCGTTCGCTCGGGCGCAAGTTCGTCCGCATGAGCCTGGGCGGCATCCGGGACGAGGCGGAGATCCGCGGCCACCGCCGGACCTACGTGGGCGCGCTCCCCGGCCGCATCATCCAGGGCATGCGCAAGTCGGGGAGCCACAACCCCGTCTTCATGCTCGACGAGCTCGACAAGGTGGGCATGGACTTCCGGGGCGACCCCACCTCGGCGCTCCTCGAGGTCCTCGACCCCGAGCAGAACTTCAGCTTCTCCGACCACTACCTCGAGGTCTCCTTCGACCTGAGCAAGACCATGTTCATCGCCACGGCGAACATCCTGGACACCATCCCCCAGCCCCTGCTGGACCGGATGGAGGTCCTTCGCCTGCCGGGCTACACCGAGGAGGAGAAGCTCCACATCGCCAAGCGGCACCTCCTGCCCCGGGTCCTGACGAACCACGGCCTGAAGAAGACCCAGGTGGTCTTCACCGACGAGGCGCTCAACACGATCATCAACGAGTACACGCGGGAGGCCGGGGTCCGGAACCTCGAGCGCGAGATGTCCGCCGTGCTGAGGAAGATCGCCAAGGCGCGCGTGGCCGGGGAGAAGAAGCGCGTCACGGTCTCGCCCGACCTCGTGCGCAGCTACCTCGGCCCGCGGCAGGTCTTCCTCGAGAGCCGGGACCGCATCGACCGACCCGGCGTGGCCACAGGCCTGGCCTGGACCCCCGTGGGCGGCGACATCCTCTTCATCGAGTCCACGCTCATGCGGGGCCGCGGGGGGCTCTCCCTCACGGGCCAGCTGGGCGACGTGATGAAGGAGTCGGCCCACGCGGCCCTCTCCTGGATCCGGACGCACTGCACGGAGCTCGGCATCAAGCCCGACGTGTTCGCCAAGGCGGACCTCCACGTGCACGTGCCCCAGGGCGCCATCCCGAAGGACGGGCCCTCCGCGGGCGTGGCCATGGCCACAGCCCTCACGTCCCTCCTCACGGGCAAGCTCGTCCGCGACGACGTGGCCATGACCGGCGAGATCACGCTCACCGGCAAGGTGCTCCCCGTGGGCGGCATCAAGGAGAAGGTCCTCGCCGCGAAGCGCGCCGGGATGAAGGAGGTCATCCTCCCCGAGCGCAACCGCGGCGACCTCGAAGACCTCACCGAGGAGGCGCGGGCCTCCCTGCGGTTCCATTTCGTCACGGAGATCCCCCAGGCCCTGGCCCTCGCCCTCAAGGGGAAGCAGGGGGCCACCGCCAAACCCAAGTCGCGCCGGAAGGCGGCGGTGGGGCGCAGGAAGCGTTAGGAGCGCGCGGCCGCGGGGCGGGACGCCGAGCGGGCCGCGAGGGGTGGTTCTCCCGCCGCGGAGCCCGGGCGGGGAGAGGGAGAGGGCCGACCGATGGCAGAACCGCGCGCCGGAAGGCACTACGCGTTCATCGCCCTCTTCGGGGCGTGCCTCCTGGCGCTCGCTTTCCACGTGGGGTTCCGCGCTCAGTACCTCTGGACCACCCCCATCATCCTCGCCCTCTTCTTCTTCGCCTACTGGTTCGACGTGCGGCTCCCGGGGTCCACCTCGCGCATGACGGTGGACTACGCCATAGCCCTCCCGGCCACGGTCCTCCTCGGCAACCCCCTCCTGCCGGGGCTCCTGGCCGGCGCGGGCCTCCTCCTCAACCGGGCGGTGATCCGCAAGGTGCTCCGCCCCGTCAACTTCTTCGACGCGTGCAACACGGCGCTCTCGTTCACCCTGGCGGGGATGCTTCTCCAGCTCCTCACGGCGGGCGTCTCCCTCCGCTCACCGATGTGGGGCGTCTACCTCCTCATCTCCATGACCACGTTCACCCTCGTGGACCTGGCCGGATACCTCCTCGACCGCCTCGCCGTGGGGATCAAGGCCTCCCCCGCCTGGGTAGGCCGCTACCTCCTCCAGATGGGGATCTGGCTCCCCCTCTCCCTGCCCTTCATGACCCTCGTGGTCCTGGAGATCCTCGAGGAGAGCCCGATGGAGGTCGCCCTCGCGAGCATCCCCGTCCTCGTCGTCGTGTGGGCCCTCCACCTGAACGCCAACCTCGAGGAGAAGAACGCCGCCCTCATCCTCGCCAACCGGCGGCAGGAGTTCCTCCAGCAGCTCACCATGACGACCACGGGGTCCCTCGAGAACGAGGGGTTCCTGCGGGATCTCCTCCAGGGGCTCAAGGAGTTCGTCCCGTGGGACCGCGAGCTCCTGCTCGTCCTTCCGGCCCTCGAGGTGGAAGAGCCCTTCCTCTTCAGCCTCGGCGCCCTCCCCGACGATCCGCACGCGGCCAAGGAAGTCCTCACGGGGTTCCTGGACGAGGCCTCCAAGTTCAAGCGGCGCATCACCGCCGGGGAGGGGCTCGAGCCCCTCCTGGACCGCCAGGCGGCGAGCCAGGCCGTGGTCGCCCTCGCCACCTCGGAGGTGGCCTTCGGCGTCCTCGTGGTGGAGCGCACGGGCGGCTCGCCCTTCCAGGAGAGCGACGGCATCTTCCTCGAGATGGCCTTCGCGCAGATCGCGAGCCAGGTCCAGGACGAGATCCTGAAGAAGCAGCTCCTGACCACGAACCGCCGGCTCATGCACCAGGCCGACTACCTCTCCCAGATCCTTCACATCTCGAACCTCCTGCGCGTCCACCTCGACGTGCAGGCCATCCTCCAGAAGGTGGCCCAGGGCATCCAGGAGGGCATCGGGTTCGCCTCCGTGCTCGTGAGCCTCTACCACGAGGAGGAGGGTTACTTCGAGCGCGTGGCCCATGCGGGAGAGGATGAACGGTGGGAGCAGATCCGCGCCGTCAGACCGCCCGCCCCCGACATCCTGAAGTACATGGAACCCCGGCACCGGGTGGGCGCGTGCTACCTCGTGCGGCACACCGAGAACATGGTGAGCCCCTACAGCGTCCTGCCCATGCATCCCAAGCCCACGTCGAGCCTGGAGGAGTGGCACCCCGAGGACCTCCTCCTCGTGCCCCTCGTGGACAAGGACGACCACCTCCTCGGCATCATCTCCGTGGACGAGCCCGCCGACGGAAAGGTGCCCTCGATGGAGATGCTGAGGGCCCTGGAGGTCCTCGCGAACCAGACCGTCCACGCTCTCGAGAGCGCTCAGGTCCACGCCCAGATCAAACGCCAGGCGGTCATGGACGGCCTCACGGGGCTCTTCAACCACGGCTATTTCCAGGAGGCGCTCGCCGCGAGGGCGAAGGAGCACGCGCTCGTCCAGAAGCCCTACGCCGTCCTGATGATGGACCTGGACAACTTCAAGGAGGTCAACGACACCTTCGGGCACCTCGCCGGCGACACGGTCCTGAGGGCCGTCGCCGCGGCGCTCTCCGGGGCGACCCGCCGCGAGGACGTGGCGGCCCGTTACGGGGGCGAGGAGTTCGCCCTCTTCCTGCCGGGGCGGACCGCAGAGCAGGCCGCCCCCGTCGCCGAGCGCATCCGGGCCGCGGTGGACGAGATCCGCGCCCGCGCGCCGGGCATCTCCTGGCCCCTCCGCGTCACCCTCTCGGTGGGCGTGGCGGCCTACCCCGAGAACGGCCAGGACCACCACGCCATCCTGGAGCAGGCGGACCTTGCGCTCTACCGCGCCAAGCGCGAGGGCAAGAACCGCGTGTGCCTCGTAGGTTGAGGGCGGAGAGAGGCATGGCATCCACCTTCCCGGCCATCCTCCGTCGCGCCGCCGCGGGACTGCTGGTCGCCGCGGGCGTCCTCGCCGCCGGCCCGGCCTCGCCGGCCGGACCCTCGGGGCGCGAGCCCTTCCATCTCAAGGTCGTCGCGGCGCCCTACGAGCCCTTCGCCTTCACCGTGGGCGACCAGCCCAAGGGACTCGACGTGGAGCTCCTCAGCCTCATCTGCTCGGCGCGGGGATGGACCTACGACATCGAGTGGGTGCCCTTCCCTCAGGTCCTGGCGCGCGTCGAGGCGGGGACCGCCGACCTCGCCATCGGCGCCATCTACGTGACGGACGAGCGGAGCCGGTCGGTGGTCTTCAGCGACGCCTACCTCCACACGGGGCTCGTCCTCGTCACGAGGGCGGACCGGCCCGTCCGCTCCCCGAACGCTCTGGAGGGCCTGCGGATCGGCGTGAAGCGAGGCTCCACGGGGGACGCCCTCGCCGCCGAGCTCAGGGACCGCAAGCACATCCCCCTGGTGCCGGTGGTGTTCGACTCGACCGAATCGAGCTTGGAGGCGCTGCACGCCCACCAGGTCGACGCCGTCCTCAACGACTACTTCAACTCCATCTTTCTGATCCACAACCGGTACTCGGGCGAGATGGTGATCGCCCAGGGCACGCTGGGGCCCTATTTCTTCCAGCGCAACGACCTCGCCTTCCCCATGCGCGCCAACCTGACGGACAAGCGCGTGGCCTTCAACGAGACCCTCCGCCAGCTCCGCCGGGGCGGCGTGACGGCGGAGGTCGTGCGCCGGTGGCTCCCCGAGCAGAGCCCCGTGGACTGGGAGAGGATCGTCCTCATCGCGGGCGGGGTCCTCCTCTTCGCCGGCCTCCACGCCGCGCTCTTCTTCGTCTACTACCGGCGCACGCTCAAGCTGAGGGCCCTCTCCGACTCGGAGAAGCACTACCGCGAGCTCATCGAGCGGAGCCCGCTGGCCATCTTCATCCAGCGGGAGGGCGCCATCGTCTTCGCCAACGGCTCCTTCCTGGCCCTCCTTGGCCTGAAGTCGGTGGACCGGGTCAAGGGGCGTTCGGTGATCGGGTTTTTCTCGGAGGACGAGCGCGACCGCGTGGCCCGGTTCGTCACGGACCGCGCCTCCGGGCGGCCCGCCGCGGAAGCCTGCCGGACGGTGGCGCTCCGGGCCGACGGGACCACGTTCCCCGCGCGGCTGAAGGTGGCCCCCGTGAACATGCCGGACGGCCCCGGCTTCATCCTCTTCCTCGAGGATTTCTCCGAGCACGCCCGCGCCGAGGAGGCCCTCAAGACCAGCGAGGAGCGCTTCCGGGCCCTGGCCGAGAACACCTCCGCGGCCATCTTCATCTACCAGGAGAACAGGTTCCGGTACGTGAACCCCGCCACGGAGCAGATCTCCGGGTACGGCCACGACGAGCTCCTCGCCATGAACTTCTGGGACCTCGTGCACCCCGACCACCGGGAGATGGTCAAGGCCCGCGGCCTAGCGCGCCAGGCGGGGGAGTCGGTGCTCCAGCGCTACGAGTTCAAGGTCCTGTGCAAAGGCGGCGAGGAGCGGTGGGTGCAGTTCAGCGCGGGGCTCACGGACCTCGGCGGCCGGCCGGCGGCGCTGGGGACCGCCTTCGACATCACCGAGCGCAAGCGCGCCGAGAGCCGCCTCGAGCACCTCGCCCACTACGACTTCCTCACGGGGCTGCCGAACCGGATCCTCTACTACGAGCGCCTCGGCGCCATGCTGTCGCAGGCCAAGGCGGAAGGCCGGATGCTCGGCGTCGTGCTCCTCGACCTGGACCGGTTCAAGGACGTGAACGACACGCTCGGCCACGACGTGGGCGACCTCGTCCTCCAGGGCATCTCCCGCCGTCTGGCGTCGTGCGCCGGGGAGCGCTCCACGGTGGCGCGCCTGGGGAGCGACGAGTTCTCCCTCATCCTCCCCGGCCTCTCGGGCGAGGCCGAGGCGGAGGCCCTCGCCCGCCACGTCATCTCCGAACTCTCCCGCCCCTTCACGGTGGCGGGCCACGAGGTCCACGTCTCCCCGAGCCTCGGGCTCTGCATCTACCCGGCGGACGGCGATGACGTGGAGACCCTCCTGAAGAACGCCGACATCGCGCTCCTGCGCGCACGCTCCCACGGCGGCAGAGGCTACCAGTTCGTGACCTCCGACCTGAGCGCCCAGGCGGCCGAGCAGACGGGGCTCAAGAACCGGCTCAGGAAGGCCATCGAGCGGCAGGAGTTCAAGACCCTCTTCCAACCCATCCTGTCGCTCTCGGACCAGCGCGTGACGGCGCTGGAGGCCCTCGTCCGGTGGGACCATCCGGAGCTCGGGTTCCTCTCTCCGGGACGGTTCATCCCGCTGGCCGAGGAGACGGGCCTCATCCTCCCCCTCGGCGAGTGGGTCCTCTACGCCGCCTGCGCCCAGAACGTGGCGTGGCAGCGGGCCGGCCTGGCGCCGGTGCGCGTGAGCGTGAACCTCTCGGCGAGGCAGTTCCAGCAGCGGGATCTCATCGAGACGGTGGGCCTAGTGCTCTCGAGCACGGGCCTCGAGCCGCAGTACCTCGAGCTCGAGATCACGGAGAGCACGGCCATGGCCGACATGGACAACACGGTGGGCATGCTCCAGCGCCTGAGCGAGCTCGGGATCTCCATCGCCATCGACGACTTCGGCACGGGGTACAGCTCCCTCGCCTACCTGAAGAAGTTCCCCATCCAGCAGCTCAAGATCGACCACAGCTTCGTGAGGGACGTGCCCGCGGACGCCGACGACTCGGCCATCGTGAGGGCCGTCGTGACCATGGCGCACGGCCTCGGCCTGCGGGTCACCGCGGAGGGCGTGGAGAACGAGCGCCAGCTCTCCTTCCTGCGGGAGGTGGGCTGCGACGCCGTCCAGGGCTACTACTTCCGCGAGCCCGCCCCGGCCTCGGAGATCGAGGTCTTCCTGAAGCGGCCCTGAGGGAGGAGGGCACACCGTGGACCTGCTCAAGCGCATCCGCCTGCCGCGGGGCCTCCGCGTCCTGGAGGACTACCTCCTCATCACCGTCGGCGCCCTCGTGGCCGCGGCCGGCGTGGACCTCTTCCTCACGCCGAACCACGTGGTGTCCGCGGGCATCACGGGCGTGGCCATGCTCTTCAACTTCACCCTCAAGTGGCCCGTGGGCCTCATGACGCTCGCGCTGAACCTCCCGCTCTTCGCGGCCGCCATCCGGTGGGGGGGCGGCTTCAAGGCGCTGACGAAGACGCTCTACGCGACCGTGGTCATGAGCGTGGGCATCGACGCCCTGCAGCCCGTTCTCCCCGCGATCCAGGGCGATCCGCTCATCTACACCCTGTTCGGCGGCCTCGTGGACGGCCTGGGGATCGGGCTCGTGCTGAGGGCGGGCGGGACCACGGGCGGGACGGATATCGTGGCCCAGCTCTTCTACAAGTACCGGCGGGTCTCGTTCGGGACCGTCTTCCTCGTGGGGAACACGGTGGTGCTCCTGGGCGCCATCCCCGTCGTGGGCCTCGTGCCGGTCCTCTACGCGCTCATCGTGAACTACATCTCGAGCCGGGTCCTCGACACCGTGCAGGAGGGCCTGGGTTACGCGCGCGCCATCACCATCATTTCGGAGCACCCGGAGGAGGTCCGCCAGGCGATCCTGGACGAGATCGGGCGCGGGCTCACGGTGCTCCAGGGCTGGGGAGGGTTCAGCAAGGAGCCCCGCCCCGTCCTCTACGTGGTGGTGTCGCGGTCCCAGATCAGCGCGCTCAAGCGCCTGATCGCCGACATGGACCCGGACGCGTTCGTGGTGGTCTCCGAGGCCCACGAGGTGCTGGGGGAGGGGTTCAGGCCGGTCGCTGATTGACGGGCGCACCTCATCATCGGAGGGGGTACATGTCGAAGCGTTTTCCGGCGGCCGTGGTGAGAGCCCTCGGCGCGGGGACATGGATTCTGGCGTGCGCCGTGGTCCTCGCATGCGCGGAGGGGCCCAAGGTCGCCGAGGTGGGCCCCTCGAGCCAGGGCGGCTCCGCCGAGGCGCTCAAGGGCGTCGCGGTCGTCCAGGTGGACGCCTCGGACAAGAGCATCAAGGCGCAGGCCGTGCAGCGCCTGAAGAAGGTCGCTGACCTCCGCGTCGTGACGGACTCCGCCGCGGGCGTCCCCGTCCTGAGCCTCCAGTTCGACTGCGGAAACGACTTCGTCTTCATGGGACGCGTCGTGGAGCGGCCCTACTGCAACATGCTGGACGACGACCGTATCCAGGAGAAGGTCACGCCGCCCCAGACCGCCGCGGGCTCCTGCATGGTGTCGGTGGTGCTCAGCCGGGAGGGTCAGGTCGTGTGGTGGTGCAAGGACACGGTCCGGGTGGGAGGCAGGAGCGACGTGGTCTTCGCCACGGACAGGATGGTGGACCGCTTCACGGCGGCGTGGCGCGACGCCCGCCGCTGATCTGGCCCCGCTGCCACGCGTCGCAGAGTTGTGGAGGGGGAATCGCCATGACGATCGAAGCGCTCCGACGGAGGGATCTCCGTCCCTTGAAGGGGGCCCTCTGGGGCCTGTGCTGGGCCGGCGCCGTCGCGGGCCTGTGGGGCTGCGCGGCCGGGCCCGCGCCGCCGGCCGCGTCGCTCCACGTCGAGGGTGCGCCGGGCGCGCTCGCGGGTGTGGCCCCCGTCGCGGTCGAGGCCAACGACAAGCTCCTCCTCCAGGAGACCCGCAAGCGTCTCGCCTCGGGCGCGGCACCGCCCCTCGTTACTTCCGGCCCCGCCGCCGCGCACGTCCTGACCCTCCATGCCTCCTACGCGAGGGAGCAGGGCCTCACGGCGAGCCTCCCCTACCACTCCTGCATGGGCCCCGGGTTCCAGGAGGCCCAGGCCGACGTCCAGGAGATGGACGCCCGGCAGAACAACTTTGAGGTTTCCCTCGTCCTCACCCGGGACGGCGAGCCCCTCTGGCAGGTCCGGAGCCAGACGCGCGTCAGGAGCTCCGCCGAGGCCGTCGCTTTCACCAACCGCCTCGTGGACCGTTTCCTGGCGGACTGGCGGGCGGCGAACCCCTGAGCCGCCCCCGCCCTCTCGCCGACCCCTTGCCTGCCCGGGGCCCCTGAGCCCACACTGCTAGCCTTCGGAGGTGTCTTGAGACACGTTTGCGTGTTCTGCGGCTCCAGTACCGGCAACGACCCGCGATACGCGAAGGCCGCGGAGGCCTTCGGACGCGAGCTCGCCGCGCGGGGTCTGGGCGTGGTCTTCGGCGGAGGGTCCATCGGCCTCATGGGCGTCTTCGCCGACGCCGTGCTCTCGGTGGGCGGGGAAGCCGTGGGGGTCATCCCGGCCTTCCTCGACGAGCGCGAGCTCGGGCACCGGGGGCTCACCCGACAGATCGTGGTGGGTTCCATGCACGAGCGGAAGGCCCTCATGGCGCAGATGAGCGACGCCTTCGTGGCGCTCCCCGGCGGGTTCGGCACCGTGGAGGAGTTCTGCGAGATCCTCACCTGGGCCCAGCTCGGCCTCCACGCCAAGCCCTGCGTCCTGCTCAACGTCGCGGGCTTCTTCGACCCCCTCCTCGAGCTCTTCGACGACCAGGTTCAGTCGGGGTTCCTCTCCCCGGAGCACCGCGCGCTGGTCCTCGTGGAGACGGATCCGGGGCGCCTCGTCGAGCGTCTCGCCGGGCTCCCCGCCGGGGCCCCGGCCTCCCTCGAGGAAACCTGACGGTGAGGGCCCTCCTCCTCACCGACAACCTCATGACCCGCTCCTGGCTCGAGCCCCCATGCCGCTCCGCCGGGGCGGAGCTCGTCCGCGACGCGGGTGCGGCACCGGACCTCGTCGCCCTGGACCTCACCGCGGCCCGAGCGCTGGAGCGCCTGGCGGAGCTCCGGGCGTCTCTGCCCTCGACGAGGATCCTGGCCTTCGGTCCCCACCTGGACGGGCCGGTCTTCGAAGCCGCCCGGCGCGCGGGCGCGGACGAGACGGTGGCCCGGGGCCGGGCGCTGGAGCGGATCCTGGCCCGCCTGGCGGCGGGCCCATGACGGGAGACCTCCTGGCGGTCGGCGCGTGGTGGCTCTACCCCGTGCTGTTCCTCACGGCGCTCTTCGCGGGCACCGCGGACACGATCGCCGGGGGCGGGGGCCTCATCACCGTGCCCGTCCTCATGAGCCTGGGATGGTCGCCGCAGGACGCGCTCGGGACGAACAAGTTCCAGGCGAGCTTCGGTTCGGGCAGCGCCACGCTCCATTTCTCGCGCGCCGGTGCGGTCGCTTGGAAGGACTGCCTCTGGGGCGTCCTCTTCACGGGCATCGGCGCCGCCGCGGGCGCCTGGGCCGTGGGGCAGATCCCGGCGGGCTTCCTGAACCGGCTCATCCCCTTCCTCCTCATCGCCATGGCGCTCTACGTCCTCGCGAGCCCCAGGCTGGGCCGCGAGGAGGGCGCGCCGAAGATGGGGGTCTTCGGTTTCCACCTCCTCTTCGGGCTCGGGATCGGGTTCTACGACGGCTTCTTCGGCCCGGGCACGGGCTCCTTCTGGGCCATGGCCTACGTGCTCCTCCTGGGCTACGAGCTGAGGCGCGCGACGGCGCACACGAAGGTCATGAACTTCACGAGCAACATCCTCTCGCTCGCCGTCTTCCTCTGGATGGGCAACGTGCACTTCGTGCCCGGGCTCGTCATGGCGGGCGGGCAGTTCCTCGGGGGGAGGATCGGCGCGAGGCTCGTGATGACGAAGGGCGCCAGGCTCGTCCGGCCCGTCTTCATCACCGTGGTCCTGGCCATCGCGCTCAAGCTCCTCTGGTCGGCGTACGCGAAGTAGGTCGCCCGGAGGTCGGAGGCCCCATGTTCGAGCACAAGAGCGAACGTCTCCTGAGCCGCGCCGCCTTCTACCGGCGCCTCGCCCTCAGCTTCGGATTCTCCTGCGCGGTGGTCTTCGGCACCCTCGGGATGGGCGTGTGCGGGTACCACTTCCTCGAGGGGCTCCCGTGGATCGACGCCCTCGTCAACGCGAGCATGCTCCTGGGCGGCATGGGCCCCGTGGACCCCGTCCGCACCGTCGCCGGAAAGCTCTTCGCGTCCTTCTATGCCCTCTTCTGCGGTCTCGTGCTCATCGCCGCCGTGGGCATCCTCTTCGCCCCCATCGCCCACCGGTTCCTCCACAAGTTCCACCTCGAGATGGAGGACGAGGACGACCGGGGGAAGGAGTGACGAGGCAGGCGTGAGGCGTGAGGCGTGAGGCGTGAGTTGTGAGTGGAGAGGCAGGCGCAAAGATCCTGCTCGCGCCTCGCGCCTTCCGCCTCGCGCCTTCCCTATGCCAGCGTCTCGCGGAAGACCACACCCCGCTTCGCCAGGTCCTGCATGACGAACTCGTAGACACCCGGCGCGCGTCCGAGGACCTCGGGCGGCGAGATCCCCGGCACCCGGTAGAGCCCCTTCGCATAGGCCCGGACCACCGCCGTGCAGGTGTAGCCCGTGGTTCGCGCCATCGAGAGGGTGTCGGTGGCGCCGTCGTAGCGGTCGAGCAGGTCGAAGGTGTGGAGCACCCGCTCGCCGTTCATGAGGCCCTCCACCTCCACGCGCATGACCGTGAAGTCCTCCTCGCCGTCCTCGAACTGCCACAGGGGGAAGAGGAGGCGAGAGGTGACCTCGAGGGGCACCACCTTCGCGCCTTTCACGTTCACGGGCTCCTTGGAGAAGAGACCCGTCTCGCGGAGGACGCGCATCTTCTCGATGTGCCCCGGGTAGCGGAGGGTCTTCTCCTTCTTGTTGGGCGCCTTCACCGTGTGGATGAGGGTGCGCAGGCCGTCCGTGTTGAAGGCCTCGAGCGTGCCCACGCCGGGGAAGTCGATGAGCTCGGGGTCCGACAGGGCCGGGCGGGTGACGAGCTCGCCGCGCTCCACGTAGCGGGCGGGGCGCGTGTACTCCTCGAGCACGTCGGAGGGGGAGAAGGGCGCCTTGTATTCGTAGGGCCAGGTGCGCACCGCCGGGAGCCCGCCCACGAGGCAGAGGAACCGGTCCACCCGGTCCATGAGGGTCTCCAGGTGGCCGAGGATGATGTTCCCGCACCCGGGGGCGATGCCGCAGTCGACCACGGCGACGACGCCCTTGGAGCGCGCCAGCTCGTCGAGGAGGAAGGGGTCCTCCTCGAAGAACGAGATGTCGACGATGGGCCTGCCGGTCTCGAGGACCGCCTTCACGGTCTGAAAGCCCATGTGGCCTGGGACCGCGCCCACCACGAGGTCCGCGCCGGCCACGGCCTCCCGGACCACGGCGGGGGATGAACAGTCGCCGCGTCGGCCCGTCACCCCGGGCACGCGGGAAAGGGCCTCCAGGGCCCGGTCCGAGACGTCCACCACGAGGACCTCGAACTCCGAATCCCTCGCCAGGTCCCTCACCATCGCCGCGCCCACGCGGCCCGCCCCAAGAACCGTGATGCGCATCGGAGCCCCCTTCTCGTCAGGTGTTCAAGTATAGCTCTTGGACAACCGATGCGCCTCAACAAAAAGAAAGAGGGGCCCGAAGGCCCCTCGTGAAGTCGGACGAACGTGGGATGCTTATTCCCAAGGACCCCTGCAGTTGCCCTTGACGGCGCGCACCAGGTAGTTCGCATTGGCGGGCTCACCGCTGAGGGTGACCTGTATACCATCCACCTGGCCGCTCGCCGTGCCGATGACCGCGTCGAATATGGGCGGCCCCCCCGCCTGCGGGAGGAACCGGCCCACTTCGTAATAGTCCACCACCGTGGCGGGGAGGATCAGCGCCCAGGAGAGGAGCATGTTGTTGCCGACCTTGGTCAGCATGAGACTGTCGGTGACCCTGGGCGGCGTGAGGTTGGTGACCGCAAAGGAGACGGGCGCCGAATCGGCGTGGCAGGTGTTGTTGATGGCGCGGATCACGTAGTTGTGAATGGCTCCGTCAGCCGGGGTGTAGCTCGTCCCCGCCGGAGCGGCTGGGCCGATGAGGACCGAATCCACCCACAGCTCATAGCTTTGCGCACCACTCGCCGTGAAGGTAATCAGGGCCCCCGTGCAATCCGGGTTCGTGACCAGAACGTTCGTCACGGCCGCCGGGGTGTCGTTCACGTCCGCGAAGGAGGAACCGGCCGAATCGAGCGTCTGGGCACCGGGGAAGTGGGCTCGGACGACATAGACATGGGTTGCCGTGTCGCCCGGCGCGTAGAGGGCACCCGACACATAGCCGGTCACCGCTACGAGGCCGTCCTTCAGCAGGTCGTGGCTCGTGGCCTGGGGCGCCGCGGTGAAGGTGACCAGGATGCCGTCCGTGGCGCAGGGGTCGTTGTCCGTGATGCCCGTGATGGCCGGAGCACCGCCCAGGCAGTGCGCCGGGTCGGGGCTGGACCATGGTGCGAAAGTCACGTTCGCGCTTGCGGGCGAGTTCGTAATCGTCGCACCAGGGTTGGCCGCGTTCACAGGCCCGGTCGCGTCTCCCCACCAGTTGCAGGTGGCGTCTGCGACTGTCGTGGCCGTATTGTTGAACCCGTACGGCGCATTGAGCGCGAGATTGTTGCCATGGGCTGAGACGCTCGCAGTGAACCCCACGGAATCCGCCACAAAGATCCCTTCCGCGCAATGCTGAATAGTATTCCCCGTGAAGGTCGCCTTCACATTGCTCCACCCGTTATCCCCGATGAGCTCGGTGGAGACGATTGCGCCGCGAACGCCGGCCCGCGACTGGCCGTCCACGGTGTTGTCCGTAAACGTCGCCTCTCCCGCCGCCGCGCCCTGGCCGTGAACGGCCAACCCAACATCGACGCCTCCGACGGTGTTGCCCTGGATCGTCACATTGCGGTAGGGAGCGAAGGCCCATACGCCGTAGGTGGGCTGGCCACCAAAGGAGACGCCGGCGGAAACGCTGTTGCCCTGGAGGATGTCCGAAACGTCGCCCGCGAGTTCGCCTGAGTTGTCTGTATGAACACCGCTGCCGCTGTTTGAGACGATGTTGTTGAGGAATTGGAGGCCGTGTGACCAGTTGGCCGAGACGGCGTCGGGGCATCGGCTCACGGTGTTGTGAACGACCGTTCCCGTCGCATGCCGGCTGAAGATGCCGATGGAGTAGTAGTTGTCGCCCTGAATGTTGTCCACGATGTTGTCGTGGAAGTCGATGGCCGCCTTCGAGGGATTGTAGGCATAGATGCCTCTCAGGTAGGTGTTTTTCACGCTGCAGTCATGGACGGACAAATTCGAGAACGGGCCCAGTGCCTTATTGATGATGATGCCATTCCGGGCATCCACGTCGGCCCCGTTTCTGACCACATTGCTCGTGAGATTTGGATTATCTCCGTCTATGGTCAGATTTTGAATGGTCACATCGTTGGCCTGCACGAGGATCACGTTGCTCGCCCCAGCCGTCAGCGCCTCCCACGGCGTTGAAGGTTCCGGGTCCGGCGCCGAGAGCGCCGGGTAGATGACCACGCTGGTTGGCCCCGCGTCGGGAGCCTTTGCCAGGGCGAGCGGCTTGGCGATGACAAGGTTCTCCGCGTAGCCATCCGTGGGCGTGGCCGTCGGGTAGACGTAGACCGATCCTGAGGCGGCCACCGCGTTCAGGCCGTCCTGGATGACGGCGAAGGCGTCGTAGCCGATGGTGTGGGTCCCGCCGTTGGCGGTGACGGGGGCACCTGCAGGCTGGCCATCCCAGACCTTGTTCACATACGCCACCGCCGGGTTGGACACGGTGAAGGTCAGGGGGCCCGAGTCTCCGAGATTGGGCGCGGGGTTCTTGATCTGAACCGAGGCCGTGCCGGCCGCGGCCACGAGCGCTGCGGGGACAGCAGCGGTGAGCTGCGTGGCGGAGACGTAGGTCGTGACGAGGGGCGTGGTCACGGAGGCGGCCGTCCAGAAGGCACCCGCGCCGGGAACGAAGCTGGCCCCGTCGAGGGTCAGGATGAACGAGGGCTGGCCGGGGGCGAGCTGGCTCGGGGAGAGACTGGTGAGCACCGGCGCCGGGTTGCTCGAGGAGGCGGTTGCGGTGAGGGTGGCCAGCGTGGCCGGGCCCGCCAGGTCGTTGAGCTGGACGACGATGGGGTAGCTCTTCGCCGTGGCCACGGTGATGCGGAAGGCCGTCGTGGCGCTGTAGGGCACCGGGAGCGGGAAGCCTGCTGGCGGCCCGAAGTAGCCCGTCACGTCCGCCCCGCTCTGAGCGAGCGGCATGGGTAGCCAAGTCGTTCCGCCGTCAGGTGTGTAGTCGAAGGCCGCGATGTCAGCGAGGACCGTGTTCTGCAGGGTGAAGTCGAAGCGCACGTTGGTATAGGTCCTGCCGAGCGCTGGGTTCTGCGCCGTCACGTGGAACTGCTGGGAGATCCCGACCGTGTAAGGGCCGGTAATGTCGGCCGAGGACAGCGTCGGCGGGACGTACCCCTGGCAGGTGTAGACCGGCGGCGGGGTGGTGGACCACGCCACGAAGGTGACGCCCCCGCTCACGGGGCTACCCGCACCGCTGGGGTTGAGGGTGGCGTTGTAGGGTCCCGTGGCGTCTCCCCACCAATCGCAGGTGGCGATAAGGGTGCCGCCCAGGTTGTTCGCGCCGAACGAGGCATGATTCGAGAGGTCGCTGTTGGTGATGGTAGCCCCGGCTCTGGAATTCTCCACCGAGACTCCCACCGGGCCGCCCGTCACGGTGCAGCCCGTGGCGGTGAGTGTGAGGCCGCATGCGGGGTTGGTGTTGGCGGGGTCGTCGAAGACACGGATGCCGGCCCCGGTGGAATTGATGAGGCTCGTACCCACGACGTTCAAGAACGAGTTTCCATCGGCGAGGCCGTAGCCGGGAACCTGGTTGTTCCAGAAAAGAAGACCGTACTGGCATCCCGTGGCGGAGCCACCCTCGATGGTGAGGGGCGTCGTCACGGGGATGTTCCACGCTTCGAAGCCCGCGAAGCCACCCTGGATGGTATTGTTTTGGATCGTGGCACTCACCCCCCCTTGCAGGGAGCTGAGGCCCAGTCCACGGTTGGTGGTGCTCCCCGTCGCAGCCCGGAAGGTGTTCCCCGAGATGGTGAAGGGGGACGCATCCGAGTAGTGCAGGTTGTGGTAGAGGCCGTAGCGCCACGTCTCGAAGGTGTTGTCGTTAATCCTCGCCGTCGTCCCCGTGTTCGCCCGGTAGAAGTTATTCGTCTGGACACCCTTCCGTACGTTGTCACCGTGGTTGTTCAGGACATCCGCATAACCGTTTTCGGCGAGGACGATGCCCACGCCCCAGCCGTAGACCGGCGCGTCGCCGGGATCGAGGCTGGTGAAGTAGTTGTCCTGGATGAGGGAGTTCGTGCTGGGGGTCGTGTTGTTCCCCTCGAAGTCGATGCCGCAGTAGCCGAAGTGGGCGAAGCGGGAATCCTCCAGCGTCATGCCCGAGACCGGCACGGCGTAGCCGTGGTCGTCGGCGTAGTTGCTGATACCGGCGGCAGCATGAACCTCGACGCTGTCGATCACTGTTCCGCCGGTAAGCGCGGGGTTGTGGCCGTCGAAGGCGAAGCCCCGAACCGTGACGTTGCTCGCGGTGGCGCGCAGGATCGTCGTGGAGTGATCGGGGTCGAGCGCGTAGGGCCCCACGGTGGAGGGCAAGAGGAGGGCCTCCGCGACCCGCGTCCCGTTACCGGGCGTCCCCGCGTTGGGTCCCAGAAGATTGAGCGCCTTGTTGACGACCAGGTTCTCCGCGTAGCTTCCCGCGGCGACGTTGACCGTGTCGCCCGCAGTGGCGGCGTCGATGGCGCGCTGGATGCTGGGGGTCGTGGTGAAGGTCGCGACGAAGCTGTTCGGGGTGACGTACAGGTTGGCGGGAACGACGCGGACCAGGCCGAGCGTCGAATCGTCCACCTTATGCTGGACCTTGTCCTCGAGGGAGAAGAGCTCCGCGAGGGTCATGGCGCCGGGCAGCTTGGCGCCGCTGCCCACGTCGTAGAGGTTCTGGGTCGCGCCGATGGGTCCGAAGGAGAACTCGTGGCCCGCCGTGGCGTCGAGGAGGATGTCGGTGGCGAAGCCCGCCGCGAAGGTGTTGGCGTCCGCCCCAGCTCCGCCCATGGTGATGGACGGGAAGGTCGTGCCGACTAGTGCGCTGCTGTTGAAGAACCCGACCGCGACTCCTGCGGGGGTCGCCGGGGCGTTGAAGAGGTTGCCGTAGAGCGCGATCCCGTTGATGGTGTTGCTGAAGCTGCCCTGCGGCGCTGAATCCACGCGGACGTGGACGAAGGATCCCGAGGCGGGCGGCGTGAAGGTGTTCCCCCTGAGGGTGACGTTCCGGGAAGCCCCGGACCACACGCCTGTCTGGCACCCGTTGAAGGTGTTGCCCTGCGCAAGGACGGCCGCGTCCGCTGCATAGACGTTCTTGATGAGGAGCGTTCCCGAGCCGTCGCCGGGGTCACCCGAGAAGACGTTCCCGAGGATGGAGATGGTCTTGAGACCGGGGTTCGGTTCGGTTACGTCGAGGCCGCCTCCCGTGAAGCCGTTCCCCTGGATCGTGAGGTCCCCGCCCGTGACGAACTGGGCCAGCACGTCGCGGAAACCGTAGAGGGTGTTGCCGTCGCCGGAATTGGGGCCTCCTATGAGGCCTCTGGCACCATGTAGCCAGATGCCGCGGCCGAAAACTCCGTAAGGGAAACCACCGATGATCGTGGGGGTGGCCGCCAGCGTATTGCCCTGAATGGTGACGAGCGAGCCGGTACCGCCCACGTTGATGCCGTTGTAGGGCCAGCTGCTCTGAGTGCCTGGGGCGCTGTTGTACGAGTGGAGCAGGTTGTTCCGGATCACGATTCCGTCAGGCGTTCCGCTCGTCGCCCGGATGCCGTCCTGGTAATGAAGCAGGTCGACCTGCAGTTCCATGTTCTCGATGCGGACGCCTGGGGCGGAGACGCCCACCAGCGCCAGGTTCGTGCCGCTGCCACCCGACTGTACGACCGGCCTCGGCAGGGAGCCAAAGTTGCCAACGAGCGCGAGGGTCTTGGCGATGGAGAGGTTCTCGGTGTAGGTGGCGGGATAGACGTTCACCGTACCGCCTGTCGCCACCGCGTTGATGCCGTCCTGGATGACCGCGAAGGCATCGTAGCCGAAGGTGTGGCCGCTGACGGGGTCGCCCGAAACGTGGCTCGCCCAAGCCTGATCCACCCAGACCGTCGCGGGGATGTCGCGAACCACAAAGGAAATGGCGTTGGAGGTCTGGGTGGACGGCGGCGGTCCGTTGACCACCGTGACATCCACCGAGCCGACCGCCAACGGGCCGGGGACCTGGGCCGTCAGGTGCGTGCCGTCCACGTACGTCGTGGTGAGGGCCGTGGCACCCCAATAGGCCGTCGAGGTCGGGACGAAGTTGGTGCCCGTCAGGGAAAGCGTGAAGGGTGCCGTGGCATCGACCCGGGCCCACGTGGGGCTGAGCGTGCTGAGGGTGGGCGTCGGATTGGTGACGTCGAAGGTCCCGCTGGTGCCCGTCAGTGACGATCCGCCGTAGGTGGCGGCGGCGCCCAGCGAGTATCCCGTGCCGCCCCTGTCCACGGAGAGCGTGAAGGTGGCCACGCCGTTCACCGCGTTGGCCGACCCGCCGGTGAGGACGGCGCCCGCCGTCCCTCCGGAGAGCGAAAGGGTGACGCCACCGAAGGCGCCGTTGAAGCCGGGCGCGAGGTTGCCGGCCGCATCCTGGGCTTGGACGGTCACGGGGAAGGAGACCCCGGCGCCGGTGGTGGTAGGAGGACCGACGGTGAAGACCAGTTGGATGGGGACTCCGTATTGCGTGGTGCAGTCGTAGGCAGCGCCGGCCCAGGTGCTGAAGGCCAGGCCGTTGCTGACCGGCGAGCCGGTCCCTCCCGGGTTGGTGGCATGATTCGGCCCCGTCACGTTGCCCCACCAGTTGCAGGTGGCGGGGATGGTTCCCGAGGTGTTCGCGTTCTGGATGCCGAAGGAAGTGTTGCCGGTGAGGTCGTTGAGCGTTGCCGACCCGGTGGCGCCGTCGTGGAAGAGGACGCCAGTGCCGTTCCCCGTGATGGCGTTGAGCGTCAGCGTCGCGTTACCGCCGTTGACGTCGACACCCACCAGGGCACCCGTGATCGTGGTCCGGTTGTTCTCGATGGCGGCAACGGCCTTGTACCCGTTCGCAGCGCCGTCCGCGTCGAAGACCCGGACGCCGGTGCCGTCGGGGGCGGCGGTGATGGAGTTGCTGTCAGTGGACGGGTTGGTCCCGCCGATGGTCGCCTGGACGATCTCTCCACCCACGGTCGGAGTGATCCCGTTCCGGTACAGGTCCACGCCGCGCACGAAGCCCGTGACGGTGTTGCCCGTCAGCGTGGCGTAGGTCGGCAGGTCCGCTTGGGCAGCGCCGCCCGCGTCGCCGAACAGCCGCGTGTCATCGGACATGAACACGCCCGTGCCCTCACCCGCCGTGGTCGACGTGCTGGAGGTGGACACAAACGTGTTGTTCAGGACCAGCACGGGGTGGAGCGGGTCGGAGTTGCCGAACATGGAAAGCCCGTTCGCCTTGCCCGTCGCGTTCACCGTGTTGGCCTGCACCGTCACCGTCCCCGTGGCGTTGCGGACGATGATGCCGTCGTTGTCGCGAGCGCCCTCGATCAGGGTGATGGTGTTGCCGTTCCCCGCGTTGGGACCGCCTACGAGTGTCCCGTCGGCGGGCACCACGAGCTGGACGCCGGTGTTGACGCTAGAGAGGGTGTTGCCCTGCACGGTTACTTTCTCTCCGCCCGTCGCGGCCCACTGGACCGACTCGATGGCGGAGAGTACGTTGCTCACGGTGTTGTTGCTGAAGGTCGTGTCGGTCGTGTCGAAGCCGACGATGCCGGTGCAGTAAACCGCGTCGGGGGTGCCCGCGTTCGGGTCGCCCACGGCGAGCACGTCGTCGACTGTGTTCCCCGTGACGAGGTGCCCACTGCTCTGGGTCGGGGTGTTGCAGAAGAGCTGGATGCCCCTGCGCCAGGTGTGCTGGATGGTGCAGTTCTGCACGGTGATGTTGTTGAACAGGGTGGTCAACCGGTGGTCGGTCATGACGCCGGCTCGGAAGTTATGGGCGTTGGACGTGTCGTCGCCATCGACGGTCAGGCTGCGGATCGCAACGTTGCCGCTCTGCAAGAGGAAGGCGTAGTTGTATCCGGTGGGGAAGCTGCCGTCCACGTGGGCGTCGGGAGTGGAGGGCTTGATCACCACGCCGGCCTGGGATTGCCCGGCCACGGTGAGCGCCTTGTTGATGGTGAGGTTGGTCTCGGCGTAGGCCCCGTTGCCCACGTTGACCGTGTCGCCCACCGTGGCGGCGTCGATGGCGCGCTGGATGCTGGGCGTAGTGGTCGCCGGCGGCGAGAAGCTGTTGGGTGTGACATAAAGGTTCGAGGCTTTCACGCGGATGAGGCCGAGCGAGGGGTCGTCCACCTTGTGCCTGACGGCGTCCTCGATCGCGAAGAGTTGGGCAAGCGTGGCCGTGGCCGTAGGTACCCCGTTGATCGTGTTCCCGCCCGTGGCGTCGATGTTGTTGGCCCCGCCGTAGGCCTGCTGGACGCCAGCGTTGCTGTAGGAGCGCTGGAGGACGATGGCCTGATCCGACGCGGTGAGGCTGTTCCCCGTGAGGACGATGTCCGCCGGGGCGTCGTGGACGAAGCCGAAGGCGACGTTCTGGACCGTGTTCCCGGTGAAGAGAACCTGCGTGGACGTGGAGGCGTTGCCGCCGTACTGGAAGCCCCAGACCGGGTGGGCGAACCCTCCCCAGCCCGTGTGGGCCGGATCGGTCATGGCGGCGAGGCCGTCGACCGTGTTGTTGCTGATAGTCCCGCCGTTTGCTGTGTTGTACATCGTCTCCGCTTTGACCCCGACCCAGCCGACGGGTCCTGTGGGCATGGCTGGCGCGACACAAGCGCTGACCGTGTTGCCCGAGATCGTCCAGGCGCTCGCGCCTGACTCGGCGTAGTTGTAGTAGATGCCGCGCACCCAACCGGAGACGGTGTTCCCGGTCACCACGGCCGGTGCGCCGGTGACCGTGTAAGGCTGGATCTGCATGCCGCTCCGGCAGTTCGTGATGCGGTTGCCGATCACGGTGCCCGTGGTGGCTTGTACGTACGCGCCGAAGCCGTAGCCCACCTGGTTCAGGTCGTGGATGCTGTCGATCGCGTTGTTCGCGAGCATCAGTCCCGAATGAGCGGCGCCGTAGATGCCGCCTGCCCAGAAGCCGATGACCGTCCCCTTGCTCACGACGCTGTTGATGAAGGTGACCTGGTTGCCCTCGGAGTAGACCCCGACGCCGCACTCGATGTTCATCCCCGCATAGTGATAACCGTCCAGGGCGGGGTTGTCGCAGCTCACCGCGATGCCATCGACCACGACCTGGTTCGACTCGATGTCGAGGACCGGGTCATAGTTCCACTCTCTGGGGCTGCTGATCAGGTTGAGAATCGACGGGGGTACGAGGAGGGCTTCGGGGCCGCGCGCCGCGTACCCCGCGATGCCCGCATTTGGCCCGAGCATCGTCACCGGCCGGGTGATGAGCACCTGTTCCGGGTAGGTTCCCGCCGCCACGTGGACGGTGCCGGCGGAACTCACGGCGCTCACGCCGCCCTGAACCGTCGCGAAGGCGTCCAGGCCGATGGTGTGGGTTCCCGAACCGGTGTAGGGCCAGTTGACGGAGGTCCCGAGCGCGAGGCCCACGTAGTTGTCGTCCACGTAGACGTCGGTGGGCGTGGAGACCTGGAAGGTCAGTGTGGCCGAATCTCCCAGGTTGGGCATCGGGTTCTCGACCTGGACCGTGTGGCTCCCCACGGCCGCCACGTTCGCCGCGGGAACGGCCGCCGTGAGCTTGGTGGCCGAGACGAAGGTGGTCACGAGAGCCGAACCGTCCCAGTAGACCGTCGCCCCGGCGACATAACCGGAGCCGTTGAGGGTGAGCGTGAAGGCCGCGCTCCCCGTGGCAATCGCCGCCGGCGTCATGGAGGTGAGCACCGGCTGTGGGTTGTTGACGGTGAAGTCCACCGCGTTCGAAATCCCGCCCGCCGGGGCCGGATTCGTCACGGTCACGGGGTAGATCCCGGCGGTGGCCATCTGGGTGGTCGTAAGGAGGGTGCCGAGCTGCGCTGGATCGTTGTAAAGAGTGCCCACGGGCGAGCCGTTCCAGTTGATGACGCTCCCCGACACGAAGCCCGTACCATTCACCGTCAACGCAACGAAGCCGGGGGTCCCCACCGGTTCCGAGGACGGTGCAAGCGAGGTGATCGTGGGGACGGGGTTACCCACGATAATGCTGGTGCTCACGATCTGGCCGTCCAGCGTGGCCGTGACCGAGGTGCTTCCTTGCGTGGCGCCGGCGGTGAAGGTGCTTGATGCACCGCCGCCCGACAACGTCAGGGGTGTGGGCGAAACGGAATGGGGCGCCGTGGCCCCAAAGGCAACCGAGCCGGTAGAGGGGAACGTACCCGTCCCGAACAGGTTCGCTGCGGCAGAATTGGTGAATAGGTTCGCGTCCAGCGCGGCTGTCCCACCACTAGCGGGTACCGTCGTGGGGATGGCGCTCAGGCTGAGGGTCAGCCAGGGGCTGTAGGTCACCGCTCCCGAGACCGTATCGCAGCCCGCCCCTCCGGGGCCGGCGTTGCATCCCCACCAGTTGTTCGTCGCGTTGATCGAACCGGACGCCGCGCTTGCACCTGCGGTGTTCCCGGCGATGCGGCTCAGGTGGACCGCGGCCGAGCCACTGTTCTGAGTCAGGATTCCCGTGGTCGCGCCGGTCACCGTGCATCCCTCGGCAGTCAGCGAGGCGTTGGCGCCGTCGGCCATCAGGCCCGTAGTGCCTCCCGTGAAGGAAACGTTGGTGAGGCTAAGGGAGGCCGCCTTGGTCGTGTCGGTGGGATCGATGTAAACCCTTGCGCCCGAAGCCGAAGATCCAAGCGTGATAGAAGTGTTCTTCACCGTCGCCGCCTGGGTACTCCCGTAACCCCAAGTGACGTCATGGGTGTGAACGTAGATGCCGTCTCTCGCGATCCCGTTCAAGGCGCCACCGTCCCAGACGACCGTAGCCGAGGAGTTGGTGTTCCAGACGAAGAATCCGACATCGCAGCGGTTGTTCCCGTTGACCGTGTTGTTGCTGAAGGTGACGCTCTCGCCGGCGTTTACGGTGATGGCCTCGAAGGCCCGGTATTCGTAGGCTGGCGAGTTGGGCAGGCCCGACGGCACGTTGACGGTGTTGCCAGAGACGACCAATGCCGGGGCCGGCGCCGTGCGGCCGTTGACCCAGAAGCCGACCTGGCGGCTGCCTCCGCCTGTGTTGCTCACATCGAGCACGTTGTCGGCGATGCGCTCCACAAACCCCCCGCCGTCGGTGTAGACCTGGTGCATGCTCACGGCCCGGCCCGCCCGGGTGAAGTGGCTGTCGGAAACGTCGGCGTGAATGCTGTATGTCTGGACGCCTTCGTAAAGGTTATCGTAGAGGTTGTGGACGAAATGGTTGAAGGCGCTGTTGGTCGTGGTCGCCACCTGGATGTAGATACCCTGCCAGGCGAGGTTCTTGAAGATTGTGTTCTGGACCGTCAGGTGGTCGATCTGAGGGTTGTTGGTCGAGGTGGGCGGCCACGCTGTCACGCCCGGATCACCGTTGCTAATCCCCTCGGCGGTGTTCACCTCGACGCCGTTGTAGGTCACCGAAGGTCCCCCGCTCAGGGGTGCCCCGGGGTTGCTCCCATCGATTGTGAGGCCGTCGATGGTCACTCCGCTGACCTGGATGTCAAGGACCCGACCTGCATCGGTATCGGTCGTCGCCGGAATCAGGACGGCCTCGAGGACCCGTGTTCCCGTATTGGGGTCGATGCCGACGTTGGGGCCGAGGATCGTCAGCCGTTTGGTGACCACCACGTTTTCGGCGTAGGTGCCCGCGGCGATGACAATGGTGTCGCCGTCGAAAACTTGCGCCGAAGCGACTGCCGCACCTAGCGTCGCGAAGTCACCAGGCACCTGCCAAGTGGCGGCCGCCGCCGTGAGGGAGGCCAGCATCAGCCCAAACGCCAGCAGACCTAACCGGGCGGCTCTGGTGCCGAGGATTACCCATCCCCCCTTGATCCAAGACCCCGAGCGACCTCCGATGTGAGACTGCATGAGACCCCTCCTACCCCGACGAAACCTGTCTTTCCCTGCCCCCGACTCCCTAACCATCACCTTCTGCCGACGGGTCCTTCGGGTGATGACGCTCGAGGGCTCCGCCGACGGTTTGACCTTGTAGGCAAATAGACTAGCCCCAAAGTTCGGGTAAGTCCAGCGGATGTAACTGCAAATACTGGACTTGGTGATATCCCCCAAGGGCGAGTGCCATTCTGGCGTCATTGACAGAAATCTTTACAACTCCCGGTCGAATCCTCCTTACAGATTGACTGCAAGTCATTACTTTTCAAGACCCTGCAAATGAGGGAATTGCGGCGACTTCATGCTGTTGTTCAAGTCCAACGGGTCATTCACAAGTCGGTGATGTTGGAGCGGGGGGAGCCGCGACCCGGGCATCGGGCGAATGGGTGGTGTGATCCAAAGGGCGTCTCGGCCCCACGTGGAGGTGGTCATGAAGAGAGTATTCGCTCTGATGGTGCTGGGGCTCCTGGCGAGCGCTTCGACGCTCGCAACACGGGCCGCCGCGCCCGAACC
>JBBIUU010000028.1:25837-32502 GCA_037440125.1 Acidobacteriota bacterium | reverse complement strand
GCCCTCGATGGGCTTCTGGGCCACGCCGTTCACGGAGGAGGGCTGGGCGACGCCGCACGCCTGCAGGATGGTGGGCACGATGTCGATGGTGTGGTGCCACTGGGTGCGGATCGTGCCCCTGTCCCTGATCTGGGCGGGCCACGAGATGACCATCCCGTTCCTCGTGCCGCCGTAGTGCGAGGCGATCTGCTTGGTCCACTGGAAGGGCGCGTCCATGGCGTGGGCCCACCCGTACGGGTAGTGGTTGTGCGTCTTCCACGTGCCCAGGTCGCCCTTGCGGCTGAGGAGCAGTGGGAAGGGCTCGCCGATGCCGTTGAGCGTGGCCATCTCGTTGGACGAGCCGTCCTTGGTGCCCTCGGGGCTGGCGCCGTTGTCGCCGCAGATGTAGATGACCAGGGTGTTGTCCATCTGGCCGAGCTGCTCGACGGCGTCGAGCACCCGGCCGACGTTGTAGTCAGTCTGGGAGAGGTACCCCGCGTAGACCTCCATCATGTAGGCGTAGAGCCCCTTCTGCTCGGCCGTGAGACCGTCCCACGCCGGGATCCCATCGGGACGCGGGGTGAGCAGGGTGCCCTCGGGGGCGATGCCCAGCTTCTTCTGGCGGGCCAGCGTCTCCTCCCGCACCTTGTCCCAGCCCTGGTCGAACTGGCCCTTGTACTTGGCGATCCACTCCCTCTTGGGCTGGTGCGGCGAGTGCGTCGCCCCGGGGGCGTAGTAGACGAAGAAGGGCTTGTCGGGGGCCACGGCCTTCTGCGTGCGGATCCACTGGATGGCCTGGTCGGCGATGTCGTAGTCGAAGTTGTAGTCGGGGTTTCCGAGGTACGGCTCGATGGGCCTGGTGCCGTCGAACGCGTCGGGGCGCCACTGGCTGCTCTCGGCGCCGACGAAGCCGTAGAACTTCTCGAAGCCCAGCCCCGTGGGCCAGAGGTCGAAGGGACCGGCCTGGCTGGACTGCCAGTCGGGCACGTTGTGGTTCTTGCCGAACCAGGCGGTGTTCCAGCCCTCCTGCCTGAGGACCTCGGCGACGGTGGCCGTGTCCTTGCCCATGAGGCTGTCGTAGCCGGGGTAACCCGTGGCCTGCTCCATGATGACGCCCGTGTGGACCGAGTGGTGGTTGCGCCCCGTGAGGAGCGCCGCCCGGGTGGGCGAACAGAGCGAGGTGGTATGGAACTGCGTGTAGCGCAGGCCGCTCGTGGCGAGGCGCTCAAGGGTGGCCGTCCTGCACGGCCCCCCGAAGGTGCTCGCGGCGCCGAAACCCACGTCGTCCAAAAGGACGAGCACGACGTTGGGCGCCCCCTTGGGCGCGTGGACGGGCTGCGGGAAATCGGATTGGGAGTCCTTCACGCTGAGGCCGATCTGCCCCTTGAAGGGGGCCGGCGGCGCCGGCAGGACCTCCTGCGCGAGGGCGCCGAGAGCGACGAGCGCCAGCAGCGCCGCGAGGAGGATGATCCAGGGGCGTTCTTCTACGGATCTCATGGTCCTTTCCCTCCCTTCGGAGGCGGCTGGAGCCGCAACCTCCGCGTCTTCTGCCTCTGAACGGTGGCCGGTACTCTTCCCCGCCCTGCCGAGCATCCTGCCGATGTCCCTCTCGCCGCGGTCCCGAGTCGTTCGGGCTGGCCGCCCGCGCCGGGCGGCGCCGTCACTTCTTATCGGGCGGGTAGACGACCTTCCAGTCGTCCTTCATGCTGATGACGGTCCAGCCGCTCTTGCCGGCCTCGGCCAGGAGGCTGTCGCTGAAGGTGCCGATCTTCGACTCGGCGCCGTACGCCCACTCGCGCGCCGCGTCGTCGTGGTGCACGAGCATCATGAGGCGGTTCGCGCCGCCGGCCTGGGTCCACTCGAGCATCTCGCGGTCGCCGTCCGAATTGCCGAAGGCCGCCACGGGGCGGCGGCCGATGTGCGCGTTGATGCCGACGGGCTTGCCGGCCTTGTCGTCCACGAAGTCCATCTGCGGGAGGCGCAGTAGGGCGGGCTTGCCGCCCGCCATCTCGTACTTCGTCACGATGGAGCTCCCGATGACCTGCTCGGGGGGCACGCCGTAGACCCTCTCCGCCCACGGCCGCATGAACTCGATGCCCCCACCCGAGACGATGTAGGTCTTGAAACCGTTCTCCCGGAGGTACGCCAGGAGCTCGAGCATGGGCTGGTAGACCATTTCGCTGTAGAGCCTCCCAGTCTTGGGGTGCCTCGCGGTGGCGATCCAGTCCTTCACGGCCTGCTCGAAGGCCTCGGTCGTCATGCCCGCGTGGGTCACCATGACGATCTCCATGACACCCTTCTCGCCGCTCGCGAAGACGCCCTTCAGGTCGCCCCTGAGGAGCGAGGCGAAGGGCTCCTGGGTTTTCCACTCCGGGTGCTGGGGCGCCATGGCCCTCACCCGATCCAGCGCGAAAATCCCCTGGAAGTACAGGGGCTGCTCGGACCAGAGCGTCCCGTCGTTGTCGAAGGTGGCGATGCGCTCGTCGGGCGGGATGAACCCCGGCCCACCCTTCTTCGTGACCTCCTCGACGAACTTCACGATGGCCTGCTTGTGGGGGCCGTCGTTCCACGAAGGCAGGGGGTCCTTCGCCCAGCCCGCGAAAGTCAGCGCCATCAGGATCAGTGCGAGGAATGCCCGTCTCCAACGTGCCGAACCGTCCGCCATCGCCGCATCCCCCTCGTGGAAGGGTGTTCGTTGCGAGCCGCCTAACGGGCCCAATTACTTGGTATCTCTGCTTGAATCCCCGAGACAATCTTATGCCCTCGCCCCGGCGCCGGGCAAGCGAAGAAGGGATGCGCCGCGATGGCCCCCCGCGGCCGGCGGGCTTCGTGCCCCGGCTCCAGGAAGTCAGACATCACCAGGCTGAGGTCTTCGCTCGGGCTGAGAGACCCCGGCCGTCACTCCGCACGGCCCGGCGAGGCTGGAATAACAGGCCTGGGGCGGATATAATGTTCGACCGGAAAAGGGTCCAGACGGGGCCCCAGGACGCCTCGCCAAACCACGGCGCACGAGTGACCGCGCCAGAGTCAGAAAATACTCGAAGGAGGTTTCACCATGAGGAAGGGAATCATCGGGCTCGTCGTCATCCTCGCGATGGTCTCGGGCACCGCGGCCTTCGCTGCGGATTGGGGCACGGACACCACCGCGGTCTACAAGCGCGACCAGTTCACCCTCAACCTGGGCGCCATGTTCGCGAGCTTCGGAACCGACGCGACGCTCGACTCGACGTATTACGGCTCCGGAACCAACCTGGACTTCCAGCGTGACCTCGGCCTCGCCAACAACCAGGCCCTCTGGCGCTTGGACGGCTCGTGGCGCTTCACGCCCCGACAGCAGGTCTACTTCAGCTACGTCAGCCTCAACCAGGACGGGAACAGGAACCTCGGCCGCACGGTCCAGTGGGGCAACGAGTTCTACAAGGTCGGCGCTAACGTGAAGGGCACGTGGGACACCTGGCAGGCGAACCTCTACTACCGGTTCTCCTTCGTCCAGGGCGACAAGGGCGAGTTCGGCGGCACCATCGGCGTCAGCTACATCGACCTGACGGCCAGCCTGCAGGGCCAGGGCCAGGTCGCGGGCACGATGCAGCCCTTCTACGGCAAGGTCGAGGGCCACGTGGGCGCGCCCGTACCCGTCATCGGCCTCTTCGGCACGTGGCAGATCAACCCCCAGTGGTCCCTCTTCGCGGACGTGAACTACCTCAAGCTCAACATCAGCGGCATCGACGGCGAGTACACCGACGCCCGCGTCAACGTGGATTACTTCCCCTGGAAGAACTACGGTTTCGGCGTCGGCTACCTCTACGACGACTACAAGGTCGACTCCTCCAAGAACAGTTTCCAGGGGAGCCTCGACTACCGTTTCGACGGCTGGCTCGCCTACTTCAAGGTGCGCTTCTAGACCGCCGGGACCAGGTCTCTGAGACGCCCGCCCCGGCCCGCCGGGGCGGGCGTTTTCGTTTGACGCCAAAGGCTGTCCGAGGCCGGCTCGACAGGGCGACACCCGTCACGAGGCGCATCGGTTGAGGGGAGGCGGGCAGGCAGGAGTGCCTGCCCCACAGAGGCGGGGAACCCTGGCGCTGGCACGCCCTGGTCACATCATGCTTTCCCGATTTCGGGTCCGCTCCGCTCCCTGCTCCCCGCTTCCCGCTCCCGGGTTCTAGGCCTCGGGCGGAAAGTCGAATCGCAGGCGGGCGAGGGACACGCGCTCCTTGACGGGGCCGGGAAAGAGCACGCCCACGAGGTCCATGAACCCGCCCTGTCGCAGGTGGACCTCGACGCGCTCGCCGTCGAGCTTCGTGGCGAGGATCCGCCCCTTCAGGTCGTAGGTCTTCGTCTCGCCCTTCGACGCCTTCGTGATGGGCCACTCGGCGGCGGCCTCGAGCGCGGCCAGCCGCTCCTTCGCGGCCTCCAGCTCCTCCGCCGAAAGCCGATCCATGCGCGCTTCGTACACCTGCACCGTGAGCGCCGACAGGGGCGGCGAGCTCGGCAGGATCTGGTAGAGGTGCTCCGGCACCACGCCCGCGGGCAGCAGCCCCTTCAGCCTCGAGAGGACGCTCGCGCGGTCCAGGGCCGTGGCCTGGAACTCCACCCACTCCTCGCGCCCCTCCACGCCGAGCGGGAGCGGCGCCGGCAGCTCCACCTTCGGCATGGGGTGGTAGCCGTGCGAGTAAGCCAGCTGGATGTTCGCGCGCCGGAAGGCCCGGACGAGGATGTCCACGAGGTCCAGGTGCCCCACGAAACGCGCCAGGCCCTCCTTCCGGAACCGCATCCGGTACTTCGTCGGCTGGATCGCTTTGCCGCCGGGCTCGCCCGCGGCGGGCGGGTCGGGCGCGGGGGCGCGCTCGAGCTCTCCCGAAAGGCACTGCTTGGCGAAGAACCCGCAGCCGTGGCAGTCGTTGATGCCGCACTTGCTGGTGGCCTCCGCCGCCAGCGCCTTCTGCCACTCGCGCCACAGGAATGCCTTCGTGAGCCCGATGTCCACCACGTCCCAGGGCAGGCGCTCGTCCTTCGCGCGTTCGCGGAAGAGGTAGTCCTCCATGGCGATTCCGCAGTCCGCGAAGGCCTGGCGCCAGAGCGCTGCGTCGAAGTGCTCAGTCCATCCGTCGAAGGCGCAGCCGAGCTCGGCGGCGCGCTCGAGGACCGCCGCGAGGCGGCGGTCGCCGAGGGAGAAGGCACCCTCCACGAGGCTCGCCTCCACACCGTGCCAGCGGTAGGTCACCGGTCTGCGGAGCGCGCGCTTGAGGTGCTCCTGCTTGGCGCGCAGGTCCTCGGGGCGGGCCATGGCGCACCACTGGAACGGTGTGAACGGCTTGGGGACGAAGGAGGAGGTCGAGAGCGTGACGTTGGGGTTGCGGCACCCCGCCTCCTTGCCCGCGCGCACGACATGCTGCCCCAGGCGCGCGATGCCCTCCACATCCGCCTCGGTCTCCGTGGGGAGGCCGATGATGAAGTAGAGCTTCACGAGGTTCCAGCCGGAGGAGAAGACCACGCCGGCGGCGCGCTCCACGTCCTCGTCGGTGAGCTGCTTGTTGATCACGTCGCGCATCCGCTGCGTGCCGGCCTCGGGCGCGAGCGTGAAGCCCGACTTCCTCCCGCTGCTCAGAGACCGCGCGAGCTCCTTCGTGAGGGAGGGCACGCGGAGGCTCGGCATGGCGACGCCCACGCTCTGCGATGCGCCGTCCGCGGCCACGGAGGCCACGAGGCGCTCGATGCCGTCGTACTCCCCCGCGTTGAGGCTCAGGAGCGTGGCCTCGTTGTAACCCGTGGCGGCGAGGCCCTCTCGCACGGCGGCGCGCACGTCCTCGGGCTCGCGCTCCCTCACCGGGCGGTAGATGTAGCCGGCCTGACAGAAGCGGCACCCGACGGCGCACCCTCGCGCGATCTCGATGGAGTACCGGTCGTGCACGACCTCGTGGTGCGGCACGATGACCTTCGACGGGAACGGGTAGGGGTCGAGGTCCATGAGGATGCGCCGCCGCACGGGGAAGGGCGCGACCGAGTCGGCAGATCCCGTCACGACCTCCATCCCTGTTACCACGTCCGTCTCGGTCCGGTAGAGCGCGGGTACGTAGGCGCCCTCCACCTTCGCGAGCGCCCGCCAGACCTCCTCGCGCGGCCGGCCGAGCGTCGCGCGGACGGCATCGCAGAGCTCGAGGAGGCCCTCCTCGCCGTCCCCGAGGAAGACCGCGTCCACGAAGGGCGCGATGGGCTCCGGGTTCACGGCGCACGGCCCGCCCGCCAGGATGACGGGATCGCCGGGCTTCCGGTCCGCGGCGCGCAGGGGCACGCCGCCGAGGCGCAGCATGTGGAGGATGTTCGTGTACGTGAGCTCGAACTGGAGCGTGAAGCCCACGGCGTCGAAGGCCGAGAGCGGTCGCTTCGACTCGAGGCCGTAGAGCGGCAGGCCGCGCGACTCGAGCTCCTTCACCATGTCGGGCATGGGCATGAAGACGCGCTCGGCCCAGAGGTCGTCGCGGCGGTTGGCGAGCTCGTAGAGGATCTTGAGGCCCATGGTGGACATGCCGAGGTCGTAGCCGTCGGGGAACGCCAGCGCGAGGTGGAAGAGGCCGTCCTTCTCGGCCTTCACCACCTCGTTCACCTCGCCGCCCGTATAGCGCGTCGGCTTCGCCACGTTCCTCAGGAAATCAAGGTCCATCGGGCCTCCCGTCGGGTCGATAAGTATA
>JBBIUU010000028.1:0-25737 GCA_037440125.1 Acidobacteriota bacterium | reverse complement strand
CACGTTCCTCAGGAAATCAAGGTCCATCGGGCCTCCCGTCGGGTCGATAAGTATAAAGGTGAAAGGTGAATGGTGAAAGGTGAGCGGTGAAGGGCGGAAACGGTATGGGATGGGGATGTGGGATATGGGATGTGGGATGTGGGATGTGGGATGTGGGAAGTGGGATTTGGGATATCGGATTTGGGAAATAGGGAAGGAGGAGGTGGGCGGTCCAGCTAGCTGGATGGCTTTTCTCCGACGCCCATTCTGCTACTTGTGTTTCTTACCTTTCTTCTTTTTTTTCTTCTCCGACTCTCCGGCTCTCCGGCTCTCCGGCTCCTTTTTTCCCACCGGCTCTCCAGCTCTCCAGCTCTCCAGCTCCTTCCTTCCCGCCGGCTCCCCGTCTCTCCGGCTCTCTGACTCTTTCTTCCTCGCGATCCTGCTGATGGTGGCGGGGTGGAGGCCCGTCACCTTCGCGATCGCGGCGAGCGTGTAGCCGTGGACGAGGCGGGCCTCGATGATCCTGGCGTCTCGGCCTGGCCCCTCGAGGGCTGCACTCCTCGGGAAGAGCGCGGAGAGGGCCGGGCGCGAGGCCGCACGGGGCGTTCTCGAGCGCTTCCGCGGAACGCGCTGGAGCTCGTCGCCGAAGGCTTCGGAGCCCACGAAGAGGCCGCGCTTCACCTCGGGGGCGGTGTGCTTCCCGCCCGACCGGACGAACTTCTCGAAACGTGAGATCGCCTTCTTGGGCTTCCCGCCGAAGTGCTCGGCGATCCATCGGTCCTGCAGGAAGGCGGGCCTGGCCGCCCCACCCGTGAGCGAGGCCAGGCTGCAGTGGCCCCACTTGCCGGGCTTCGCGCAGAGCCCGGCCCGCACGGGCGACAGGGCGAGCGCTCGGCACACCTCCAGGAAGGGAGCGCCGGATTCGACGGCCGCGGCCTTGAACCGGCCGTGGAAGACGGGCCCCGAGCGCCCGCGGCCCCGGTTGACCGCCTGGGTGAACTCCCCGTTGAGGTCCCGCATGCCCCGGGACAGGTTGGCCTCGGGCGTCGTGAGGACGAGCTCGTAGCCCTGCTCGAGGACCGCGTAGGCCGAGCAGATCCAGCGGTGGCGCGAAGCGGCGTGTCCGAGGAGCTGGAGGAAGAGATCCCTCTCGCCGGGGGCCAGGCGGGTCCCCTCCACGCAGCGGCCGGAGACCCAGAAGATCCCTCCCGCCTGCTCGATCCTGGGCTTCCTTGCCATGGTGTCCCCTCTTTCCTTTTTTCGAGTGTACTCCAAAGGAAGGCCCATGTCAGGGGGCCCTTGCAATTGAAGTATCACAATACTAACATTGTGGTTACTGGACCAACCGGGGGGCTGGTCCAGATCGACCGAACCAGCGGGAACGAAGGAGGGATGCCATGGATCAGCGTAAGCACCTCGTGAGTCGGGCCCTCGCGGTGGGCCTCGCCGCCGTCGCGGCCCTGGGCTTCGGCCCGGCCGCCGTCGCCCAGGACCAGCAGGCCGGCCAGCAGGCCCAGACCACCCCCGACAAGCAGGGAGAGGGGTCCCTGACGCCCGCCGGCTACACCGAGATCGTCATCTCGGCGCCGCGCATGGACGTGCCCTACAAAGCGGCGCCCGGCGCCACCACGGTCGTGGGCCAGGAGGTCCTCCAGGAGTCGCCCAGGGACGTCTCCGCCGCCGAGTCCCTGCGCCTCGTGCCGGGCGTCAGCGTGGACGACCAGCTCAACAGCGAGAAGGTCCACCTCTCCATCCGCGGCATCGGTATCCTCTCCGAGTACGGCATCCGCGGCATCCAGGTCATGCTCGACGGCGTGCCCCTCGACGACCCGAGCGGCTTCGCCCCGGACCTCTACGATGTCGACTGGGCCAACGTCGAGCGCGTGGAGGTCATCCGCGGGCCCTCGGGCGCCTTCTACGGGGGCGGCTCTTCGGGCGGCGTCATCAACATCATCACCAAGGGCGGCCGCACCGACGACGCGAGCAGCGGCCTCGGCATGTGGGGCGGTTCCTACGAGTTCGTGAAGGGCTTGGGCGAGGCCTCCGGCTCGACCAAGACGGTCGATTGGCGCATCTTCGGCTCCCGCGCGACCTCGCACAACTACCGGGAGCACTCGGCCTTCGATTCCACGAACCTCGACGGCAAGCTGCACTGGGCCCCCGCCTCTACCTTCCAACTGAACGCGATCCTCATGGGGACGAGCTACTTCCAGGAGAACCCCGAGGGCCTCCCGTGGGACGTGGCCGAGTCCGACCCGCGCGCCGCCAACCCCGACTCCGACAAGTTCAACGAGTTCCAACAGACGCGCCGCCTGACCGCCGCGGTCTCCGGCTCGTGGGCGACGCGCCCCAACCAGAACCTCGACTTCTCGCTGTACGGGCGCTGGTGGACCTACAAGGAGGCGTTCCCCTCCGCGGTCCAGAAGAACGACATCTCCAACCCTGGCGCGACGCTGAACTACACCTTCCACCTCGGGAGCGGCACCATCAAGAACCACCTCATGTTCGGTGCGGACGCCTCGTGGCAGAGCATCGACCAGACGAAAAACCCGAACATGGGCGGCGCCATCCCCGGTCCGGACCTCCTCGCCGACCAGACGATCAACCAGGACGGCGTGGGTCTCTACGCCATGGACCGCATCGAGTTCGGGCCCGACTGGAGCGCGTTCCTCAACGTCCGCTACGACGACATCCACAACAAGCTCACTGACCACCTGAAGCTAGGCGGCGTGAGCCTGAGCGGCTCCCGCACTTTCAGCAAGACCACGGGCCGCGTGGGCGTGCAGTGGAACCCCACCGCCGACGTGGGCCTCTACGCCACGTGGGGTCAGGGCTTCCTGCCCCCCGCCACCCAGGAGCTCATCGCGAACCCGGTGTACCAGGGCGGCTTCAACCAGCTCATCACGCCCGCCACCTCCACCGGCGAGGAGCTCGGCGTCCGCGGCCGCGTGAACGACGTCTTCACCTACGACGTGGCCGGGTTCTACCTGACCACGGCCAACGACTTCGAGCGCTACCGCGTGACGAGCCGCCCCCTCGAGACCTTCTACCGCAACGCGGGCGACAGCCGGCGCTACGGCCTCGAGACCGCCTTCGGGTGGTTCCCCGTGAAGGGCCTCGCCATCCGCGGCACCTACACCTACAACCACTTCACCTACACCGACTACTACACCTACATCCAGCAGGCGGACTACTCGGGCAACTGGATGCCCAATTCGCCGAAGAACCAGGGCTACCTGGACGTGGCGTACACCACCGACTCGGGCTGGACCTTCGACGCGTCGGGCAAGTTCGTGTCCATGTGGTACGTGGACGCGTCCAACGTGCCCACGGCCCCGGGATACAACCTCATGAACCTCCAGGCCCTGTACCGCCACGACTTCGGCAAGGTGCGGGCGGAGTTCCAGTTCTCCATCCAGAACCTGTTCGACAAGCAGTACATCGCCTTTACCGAGCCCGACCCCGACGGCAACTCCTACCAGCCCGCCGCCGGCCGCCAGATCTTCTTCGGCGTCCATCTCTGGTTCAAGTAGGCGGAGTGCACCAGCAACGACGAAGGAGGGGCTCCGGCCCCTCCTTTTTTCGTGAGACGGGAGACGTGGAACGTTAGACGTTAGATGTTAGACGTTAGACGTTAGACGTGAGATGTGAGACGTGAGACGAATAGACGTGAGGCGGGACGGTCGCGGGCTCCTGTCTTCTGTTCCCTGTCCCATGTCGCCGCACCTACACCACGATGGTCTCTCCGAACCCCACGACGCGGCCCTTCACGCCCCGCGCCTCGAGGCGCCGGACGAACTCGTGGGGGTCCTCCTCGATCACGGGGAAGGTGCCGTAGTGGATGGGCATCGCCTCGCGCGCGCCGCAGAGAACGGCTGCCTCCACGGCGTCGTCGAGGCCCATGGTGAAGTTGTCCCCGATCGGGAGGAGCGCCAGGTCGATGGGGTTGAGCCGTCCGTAGAGCGCCATGTCGGAGTGGATCCCCGTGTCGCCCGCGAAGTAGACGCACTTCCCGCCCATCCAGATGAGCAGCCCGGCGGGGTTGCCGCCGTAGGTGCCGTCGGGCATGGAACTCCCGTGCAGCGCCGGCGTCAGCTTGAGGCGGCCCCAGTCGAAGGTGCGCGAACCGCCGATGTGCATGCCGTGGGCCTGCACGCCGCGCGCCGCGAGCCAGTTCGCGATCTCGAAATTGCTGATGACCGTGCAGCCGTTGGCCTTGGCGATCTCGATCGCGTCGCCCACGTGGTCGCCGTGGCCGTGACTCACGAGGACCGCGTCCACCTTGATGTCGGCGGGCTTCGTCTTCGCATGGATGTTGCCGTTGAGGAAGGGGTCCACGATGATCCTGCGGCCGTCCGCCTCCAGCTCGAAACACGAGTGTCCGTGGTACGTCAGCTTGAGCATGGCAAGCCTCCTCCGGCCCCGGGGCCGGCGTCATGGGCCGCGACGGCGGCCCTCCGGTTTCAGTCGTCGGTGTCGTAGCGTCCGGCGCGGAGCTCCAGCGCGAGCGCGCGTTCCTCTCCGTCGAGGTCCCGTTCGACCCAAGGGCCTGCGAATCGGGCCCTGAAGCCCTCCACGAGAGACGCCCGCAGGGTCTCCGCCGTCACGCCCGGGCGCAGGTCCGCCACGCCCGCGAAGGCGCGGCGGTAGCCCTCCGCGTCCGCCGCCGGCTGCGCCGAGGCGAGCGCGAGGGCCTCGTAGTCGAGGTGGAGGGGCACGGCGCCGTGCTGGAGGAACGCGCGCTGGCCGCGGCGCTGGGCGCTCCCCACGACCTTCCGGCCGTCGACGGTGATCTCCTTCTCCGAGGGCACGAGGAAGCACGGCGCGCCGCCCGCGGGCGAGACGGACCCGGCGCGCTGGCTGAGGGCCACCTCCAACCCCAGCCTGCGCAGGCCGTCCGCGAGGGCCTCCGCGATGAGGCCGTAGGTCTCAATGAGGGACAGCCCGGAGAAGGGCGGGCGGTCCATCCGGCCCACCACGGAATAGGTCACCTCGTCGTCGTGGAGCACGGCCTTGCCGCCCGTGGGGCGTCTCACGACGTCGAAGCCCCTGGCGGCGCAGTAGTCGGGGTCGCACGCCTCGCGAAAGCCCTGGTGGTGCCCGAGGGAGAGGCACGCGGGCGACCAGGTGTAGAGGCGAAGCACGGGCTCCGACGCCGCGTCCTCCTCGGCCCTGCGGAAGAGGGTCTCGTCCACGGCCATGTTCCACGCGCCGCGGGCCGCCGCGGGCTCCGAGATGAGGGTCCACCGCATCGTCAGGATTTCCCGCAGGCCTCGAGGAACCGCCCGAGAGCCTTGAGGTCGGGATCGGCGAGGGGCCCGCCCCCCGCGTTCTCGATCACGAAGACGGGCACGCCGAGGTTGGCGCGGAAGAAGCCCTCGTCCCGGATGCTCTCGCCGATGTACTCCACCCCGAGGACCACGCCCTTGATGCGCCTCGTCTCGATCTCGCGCTGGAGGCGCTCGAGGCGGCGCTTGAGGCCGTAGGGCAGCGGGCAGATGTTGTAGAGCGCCGAGAGGTCGGCCCCCGCGGACATGGGGTTGTTCTCCACGCCCCACTCGTCGTAGACCACCACGGCCTTCCGCGCCTCGAGGGCCTCGTAGAACCCCTCGCGGTAGGGCGTGAGGCCGAGCAGCGCCACGCGCGTCCACCGGTCCCGTCCCACGTCCTCGTAGGCCAGGAGGCCGGCCTCGATCTCGCGCTTGAGCCCCTCGAGGTCCTGCCTCGGGTCCATGCTGCGCGCGAGGGTGGACACGTAGGTCTTCGAGGAGAAGCCCGCCGAGCGCTGCTGCAGGCCATCGAAGCGCCTCAGCGAGGTCCGCGCGTTGGCCCACCTATCCATCACCGCTTCGAGCACGCCGGGCTCGACGCCGAGCCCAGCGCCGAGCTTGTCCAGCTGCTCGCGCAGCCGGTCGGGGTTGCGCAGGAGGGGGAAGCTGAAGGGCACCGTGTGGATATCCTGCTCCCTCAGGAGCTGGACGACCCTCTGGATCTCCTTCGGCAGGCCGGGCTCGGGGTAGTAGAGCGTCTCGAGGCCGCGGTCGAAGAGGATGCCGTAGAGGCAGCGCGCCCACACCGAGTAGTTCTCGGGGAACCCGGCCAGCCGGGCCGTCTCGAGCCACGCGGTGCGGTCCTCCGCGAGGAAGAAGACGCTCCAGAGATTGGCCACCTCGTGCGTCGAGGCCGCGAACGGCTCCATGGGCACGGGCGGGATCACGCCGATTTTCATGCGCGCTCCGGGTTCTCCACTAGCCTTAATAGTTTAGCGCATTCGGGCGGAGGGGGGCCAACGGGGCGATCGGAGGGGGCGGTTGATCCCAATGCAGGGGGGGCCAAGAATCAGGCGATGGGGTGATGAGGCAACTGGGCGATTTGGCAATTGGGCGATTGAGCGATTCTGCCTTTTTCGCTTCGCGTTTCGCGTTTCGCGTCTCGCGCCTCACGTCTCGCGCCTCACGCCTCATGCCTCGTGCCTACTTCCTCCGCTCCGATTCGGCCGCCTCCTCGGGGAGGGCCGCCTCCACGGGCATGCCGCCGTCCGAAAAGAGGAGCTGGAGGGCCACACCGTTTTCCCGGGCGGCGACCCGGACCGCCGTGGCGCGATCCCAATCGGACCCCAGCGCCAGCTCGGCCATGGGCTCGAGGACGTGCCGGCGGAGGGTGCGCCCGAGGTTCCGCGCCCCGTACTCGAAGGAGTACCCCTCCCGGGCGAGGAAGGTGCGCGCCTCGGGCTCCAGGAGGAAGGCCTTCCCCTGGTGCGCGAGCCGCCCCACGAGGTCCTCGAGCTGCAGGTCCACGATGCGGCGGAGGGCGTCGGGCGTGAGGCTGTCGAACACGATGACCTCGTCCACGCGGTTGAGGAACTCGGGCGTGAACTGGGCGCGAACCTCGCGCATGACGGCCTCGTGCTCCACGGCGTCCGCGCTCCCCTCGCCGTACCCGAGGCGGCCCTTGGAGAAGAGGTGCGTGCCCACGTTGCTCGTCATGATGATTGTGGCGTTGTGGAAGCGCACGGTCCGGCCCTTGCCGTCAGTGAGGCGCCCCGCGTCGAAGACCTGGAGGAGGAGGTTGAGGACCTGCGGGTCGGCCTTCTCCACCTCGTCGAAGAGGATGACGCAGTAGGGGTTCTTGCGGACCTGGTCGGTGAGCTGGTTCTGGTCGTAGTAGCCCACGTAGCCGGGCGCCGTGCCGATGAGGCGCGAGGTGGAGATGCGCTCCATGTACTCGCTCATGTCGATGCGGATGAGCTTCTCCTTGTCGCCGAAGAGGAGCTCCGCGAGGCACCGGGCGAGCTCCGTCTTGCCCACGCCCGTGGGCCCCACGAAGAGGAAGACGCCGTCGGGGCGCTGGGGGTTCAGGTCCAGGCCCAGCTTGGCGGCGCGCACGAGGCGCGTGAGCCCGGCCACTGCCTCCGCCTGGTCCACCACGTGGCGCGAGAGCCACTCCTCCATCTGCGAGAGCCGCTCCTTGTCCAGGAGCGAGAGGCGCTCGTAGGCCACGCCGGACATCTCGGAGAGGGTCTCCAGGAGGTCTTGCCGCGTCACCTCGCGTCCCGGGCGATGGCCCGAGGCCGCGGCGCGCGAGGCGCGGGACGCCGCGCGGTCCATGAGGTCGAGGACGCTCTCGGGGAGCGCCCGGCTCGAGATGGAGAGCCGCACGAGCTCGAGGCTCTTCTCCACGAGCCCGGGCGGGAAGGTCACGCCGTGGAACTCCTGGTATCCCGGCGTCCGGGAGCGCACCACCCGCTGGACCTGCTCGAAGCTCAGCTCTTCCAGCCTCAGGATGTGGAAGTGTTTGAGGAAGGAGGGGTCCTTCTCGAGGATGGCCGCGTAGCTCTCCTCGTCGGTGGTGCCCACCACCTGCACCTCGCCCGCCGCGAGGGCCGGCTTGAGGAGGCTCGCGAGGTCGAGGGAACCGCCCTTGGAACCGCCCGTGGCCACCATCTGGTGGATGTTCTCCACGAGCATGAGGTGCCCGCGCTCGCGCACCTTGCGGAGGACCTCGAGGGAGCGCTCCTCGAACTGCCCTCGGAAACGGGCGCCCGAGATGAGGGCCCCCAGGTTCAGGGCCGACACCATCTTCCCGCGCAGGGGCTCGGGCACGGGGCGGTCCTGGAGGACGAGCGCCAGCTCCTCCACGAGGGCCGTCTTCCCCACGCCCGGCTCCCCCACCACGAGAGCGTTGCGTTTCTCCCGGCACGAGAGGATCTCGAGGAGCTGGTCCACGGCGTTGTCGCGGCCCACCAGGACCGTCCTCGGCTTGAGGCGCACGCGCTGCGTGAAATTGGTGAGGATGTCCTCCGGCGTCTCGGGCTTCTCCGCCTCGGCCGCGGGGCGCGCGGAGAGCCGGTCCTGCGCGGACTGCTTGCGCTCGGCCGCCGCGGGGTGGTTGGGGTTGAGGAGGAGCGCCTTCTCGTACGCGCGCTGGGCGCGGCCGAAGTCGTTCTTGGCGGTGTAGACGTCGCCCAGGGAGACGTAGCCCTCGTCGCTCAGCGGGTAGCGCTCGAGGAGGCGGTTCAGCGTGCCCACGGCCTGGGAGTGCCTGTTCTGGGCGAGGTAGTCCCTCGCGGCCTCGTGGTAGAGCATGGGCACGTCGGGGCGGACGGCGAGGGCGAGCTCCCACTCGGCGCACGCGCGGGCGGGCTCGCCCCGGGAGGAGAAGTCGCGGGCGTTCAGGCAGTGGTTGAGCGCCGAGACGAGGATCGCCGCGTCGCGGTTCTCCTGCTCCATGAGGCGGTAGAGGCGGATGGCCCGGTCGTACCCGCCGGCCCTGAAGAGGAAGTCGCCCAGGTCCATCAGGAGCGACGCCTTGAAGAGGAGGTTGTAGCCCTCCTTCCCGAGGTGCTTGTAGAAGGCCCCGTCGGAGGTGAGCATGCGGAAGATGTACCGGTCCTCGTCGTCGAGGTAGTAGAACGGGTGCAGGGGCACGGGCTGGGCCGTGTCGGAGACGAGGTAGAGGCCGGGCTTGATCTGGTGCGAGAGCGTGCGGAGCTTGGCGGTGGGCGCCTGCCCCGCGAGGACCTCGATGGAGGGGCCCTCCGGGGCCCGGGCCGAGGGCCGAAGCACGGCGAGGGAGCCCGCCCAGTTGTTGACGAGGAAGGTCAGGGCGTACTCGAGGGACTGCTCCAGGTCCTTCCCCTGGCGCTCCTGCGTGGGCATCTTCGCGATCTGCTCGAGCTCCTCGAGGACCTGGAGGTACTTGCGGAGGTAGAGGGGCAGGATGTCCTTCCCCATGTACTGCACGGGGAAGACCTGGGCGAAGGTGTCCCTGTGCGATGGGAAGAGGAGGGACTGGAACCGGATGTGGTTCTCGAGGGACGGGTCGCTCACGACCTCGACCGAGGCCTTCGCGAGCGACCGCCGGTCGTTGCTCTTCTTCCACAGGAGCGCCAGGCCCACCATGCTGATGGCGTGGAGGGCCTCCGTGAGCACGGAGAGGCTGTACTCCACCGTGACGGGCGCTGAGGCGCGCCCCGGCGGCGGTGCGGGGAGCGCGAACCCCATGCTCTCGCGCAAGCGCGAGAGCAGCTGCGGGAGCTGGCCGTTCACGGGAGGACCTCGACCTCCGTCCCGGGGGCCCTGGGCACGAAGATCTTCAGGTTGTTGTCGAGCGGGTCGGGCGGGAAGAGGTAGAAGCCGCCGCCGTTGGCGTTCAGGTTGAGGGCGCGCCCCCGGATGACCTCCCCGTCCGGGAAGGTGACCTTCACCATGGTGCCCGCCTTGGGCGAATCCTCTGTGAACTCGCGGTTGGGCTTGTAGAGGGCGTTGCCGTCGTGCTCACGGACGAAGAAGATGGCCTTCACGTCCTTGAGCTCCACGGCCTTGAGCCTGCCCTCCGTGTCCAGGACCTTGACGGACCGGTAGGCTGCCGAGAAGTGCGAGTAGATGGAGCACTTCTCCATGGTGCCGTCGAGCAGCCTGAGGACGATCTTCTGTCGCATGACGCTCCCCGCGCGGGCGGCCCAGCGGGCCGCGGGCGCTACAGACAGTTCAGCACGTCCTCCAGGGTGCACTCGCCCCGGAGGCCCTTGAGCACGCCGTCCACCTTGAGCGAGGTGACCCCCTCGCGCTGCGCGCGCATGCGGATCGCCTGGAGGGGCTCCTTGGCCACGATCATCTTGTTCAGCTCCTCGCTCGGCAGGTAGAGCTCGAAGAGGGCCACGCTGCCGGAGAAGCCCGTCCGGTCGCACGCGTCGCACCCCACCGCGCGGTAGAAGGAGCCGTCGGGGGGGAGGCGCAGGCCGATCTCCTTCTGCAGATCCTCGTTGACGGGGTAGGCCTGGCGGCACGCGGGGCAGAGCTTCCGGATGAGGCGCTGGTTGATGACCGCCGCGAGGGAGGCCACGAGGAGGAAGGGCTGGACGCCCATGTCCATCAGGTTCTGGATGGCGTTGAGCGTGTCGTTGGCGGTCATGCGCCCGAAGACGAGGCGCCTCGCGAAGGCGCCCTGGATCGTGGCCCTCGCCTCGGCCTCGTTGGTGATGTCGCCGATGTACGCCACGTCGGGCTCCTGCTTCATGAGCGACTGGATGGCGTCGGCCTGCGTGTACTCGCCGCGGTCGTCGACCTTCCCCTGGATCATCCCAGGCACCTCGTACTTCACCACCGGGTCGAACCCCATGACCAGCATGTCGGGCCGGAGGACGTCGAGGATCGAGGCGTAGACCGTCGTCCGTTTGCCGGAGCCGGGCGGGCCGGTGATGAGGTAAAGGCCCGAGGTGCGGCCCAGGGCCTTCCGGTACGCCGTGAGGGTCGAGGGGCTCATCCCCAGCTCGGTGAGGCGCATGGTCGCGCTCTGCTTGTACTGGAGCTTCACCACCACGGACTCGCCGTAGAGGGTGGGCATGAGGTAGGTGTAGAGCTCGATCTTGCGCTCGCCGAACTCCTTCTTCATGAAGCCCGTCTGGGGCACGCGGCTCTTGGTGATGTCCATGCCGGACTGAACCTTGAGCCGGTTGAGGACGTTCGAGCGGACCTTGTCGTTGAAGTCCCTGACCTGGGTCATGGCGCCCTTCACCCGGATCCGGACGTTGAGGGACTCCTGCAGGGGCTCGAAGTGGATGTCGGTCGCGCCCGCGTCCACGGCGTCGGAGAGGATCTTCTCGACGTCCGTGATGACGGTCTTGTCGTCCGCCTGCCCCTGCGGTTGCTGGAGGCCGGGCGCGGCCGGACGACGGAGCGCGTCGAACTGGGGTTTGTCCACCATGGGCGCCTCCCGAGGCTATGGGAAAAGGTTAGCACTGCAAGGGGATAGCGGCAAGGATGGAGAGCGCCGCCAGATGGGGTCCTGCCCACCGGTAGGAGGCGGCCGCGCGCGCGGCGCCGGGCGAGGAGGGCAAGGCGGCCGACCACAGGCAGGGTGGTGCCCTGTCAAGGGAGGCCAACACCGCCCTGCGACGCCCGCCGCCCGCGCCCGAAGGGACGGGGCTGGCCGGGCGCCTGGCTTTGTCAGCTCGCTCATCCGATGGCACCGCATCGGCCCTCGCTCGCTTCCTCGCCATTCATCCCGACCAGCCTCCGTCGCGACCGTCTCCTATCGGGGGGCAGCGCCCTGGGCCATCTGCTTTGTCAGGCGCTCGGTCCGAATCCTCAACGGACCTTCCAGGTACGCCTCCGGTTCGTCCCTCGCGCCTTTCGCGCATCTGGCCCAATCCGGGCGGCATTCCATCATCCAGGTCCGAGAGAATTCATCCGGCCGGGCTTTGCCGGACCGCGGTTCAGCAAGGCTGAGCATCACAGGAGGTCGACCATTCTCCCCCCCGGTTCCGCCTCTTTGGTGGGGTATAATTTAGTTTGGGCGGGCGATCGACCCGCGGGAGGGGAGAACATGAAGCGCGCGATCCTGGGCATCCTATGCCTAATTCTGTCAGCGGCCGTTTCGGCCCAATCCACGACGGAGGCTGCGGCCCCTGCGTCCGCGGGACCTGACGCCAACGGCGCCTACACCCTGAATTTCGACCGGCCCTGGGCGAAGGGCGAGACCTGCGCGCTGGCGGTGGAGGTGGCGCTCCACGCCGACGGCGGCTCGGGCCAGGACGTGGAGTTCTGGACACCGCAGCACAAGGACCAGCACCTCGTGCTCCAGGGGAAGGTGCGTATCCTGGACGTGAACCCGTCCGGCGAGGGCTCCACGCTCGTGATCCACGTGGACAAGGCCTCCGTCACGGAGAAAGACAAGACCCGCGCCCTGAAGGTGGAAGGGGCCGACCTCGGGGTGTCCTTCAGCCACGGGCAGGTGAACTTCGGGCTCAAGGACGGCCAGCCCATACCCCCCGGGGACCTCGCCGTCCTCAAGCAGGTCTTCCCACCGCCGAAGGAGGTGGGCGAGGCCTCGTACCTCTCGCCCAACCGCCCCGTCCGCCCCGGCGAGCAGTGGTCCATGACCGCCGAAGCACTCGCCAAGGCGCTCACGCCCCAGGGGGCGAAGGGCGCCGCCGCGGCGACGGTCACCGAGGGGACGGTCCAGTTCGTGGGGCCCGAGACGCTCGAGGGCGCGGATTACCTCCACGTCGTCGCGAAGTGGTCGTTCAAGACCGGCGACACGGACCGGTTCTACGGCAGCAACGTGACCCAGGTCAAGGAGGACCTCTACCTTCCCAAGGACCCCGCTTCGCACTTCACCAGGAGGACGACGGACATCAGCGGGCGCGTCAACGGCCGCGTGCGCAACGAGGCGAACCAGCTTCTGGAAGTGAAGGGGACGACGAAGGTGGTCAGGAAGACGGCCATCACCGCGGGGTAGAAAACGCCGCCAGGAGATGGGCGCCGCCGGGGCCGGGCCGCCTGCTTTGTCAGGCTCACCTTCCGGCGCCTGCGACGTACGGGTCTAGTACGCCTCGGCGCGGCCGGCTCGCCTTCCTCGCATCCGACCCGACCGCGGCGGGACGCCTTGATCTGGACAAACTGCCATCCCTACATCTGACCCATCTAGCCCAATCCGGGCGGCATTCCATCGTCTCGCGCTCGACGAATCCGCGACGGTGCCTTCGCTGACCCTGAGGAACTGCTTCACGCTGGTCTCGCCCGACCGACATGAGACAAGCAGATTCTGGACTCGCTCCGCTCGCCAGAAATACCGCGGTCGCGGTTGGATGGCATGGAACACCAGGCGCACCGGACCCAGACCTGGGATCGCGTTCCGGCATCACTTTGCCGGAACGCGGCGTCCCGACGCCGTTGGGCCTAATGCAAGGAAAGCGAGCGGCCAGGGGTCGACACGTACTCAGGTACTTGGAGCGCCCCTGGCCGCGACGCTTGACGCCGCAGGAGGTCCGACGCCGTCGGCGGGGCATACCAAGGGGGGTGGAGTGTTCTTGCTCTCAGGCCAGACGCGGCAGGCTGCAGGCCTGCGGCGGGGCAAACCGGACGGCGACGGAAAGGTACTTTCCGAGAGTCGGCCGAGGAGCCCCGCCAGCCGGAGCCCGAAGGGCGAGGCCGCGTCTGGCCGAGGCGCGTAGCCCAACAGGCCCGACCCCGGCGGCGCCTATGCCTTCAGGAACACGCTTTCGAGGTTGATGCAGCGGCCCGAGACGTCGTCGAGCTCCGCGTAGAGCCCGGCGAGCGCGGCGCCGTCCTTCGCGACGTTGAGGATCGTCGGCATCCCGCTGAGCATGCGCTTGAGGGAATCCTCCACGGCCATGCCGATGACCGACGCGTAGGGCCCCGTCATCCCCGCGTCGGTCTGGTACCCCGTCCCCTTCGGCAAGATTTCGGCGTCCGCGGTGGGAACGTGGGTGTGCGTTCCCACGACGACGCTCGCGCGGCCGTCCAGGTAGAACCCCATCCCCCGCTTCTCGCTCGTGGCCTCGGCGTGCATGTCCACGAGGAGGCACTTCTCGCCGACGGGGAGCTCCGCCAGCACGCGGTCCGCCGTGCGGAAGGGGCAGTCCACCGGCGGCATGAGGATCTTCCCCTGGAGGTTGAGCACCCACAGCGCGCGGCCGTCCCGGAGCTGGTGGCGGTGGATCCCCTTCCCCGGAACGCCCGGCGCGTAGTTCGCCGGGCGCACGAGGGGCAGGCCCCCGTCCACGAACTCCAGCGCCTCCTTCTTGTCCCAGATGTGGTTGCCCGTGGTGAAGACGTCGATGCCGAGCTCGCGGAGCTCCTCGAACACCTTTCGTGTCAGCCCGAAGCCGCCCGCCGCGTTCTCCGCGTTCGCCACCACCACGTCGAGGCCGTAGCGCTCGCGCAGGCCCGGAAGGAGGTGCCTGATCGCGTGGCGCCCCGGGCGGCCGACGATATCGCCGATGAAGAGGAGCCTCATCGAAGGAGCCCTTCCAGAGATAGGCGCGAGGCGCGAGGCGTGAGGCGCGGGCAGACACCGGAACAAGAGAGTTGGTTCATCGGAGTTTCGCGATAAGCGAGGCGAGCATCCTGCTCAGTTGTTCGACCTCGTCCAGCGCTGCCTCCACCTGCTGAGCGCTCAGGTACGCGAGCTGCGTACACAATAGGAGCTGGGTCTCCAACTCGAGGAGCGAACCCCGAGCCATGCTCAGGTGATGTCGGTACTCGCCGGTCGCCTGTCGCCCGTAACCTTCGGCGATATTTGACGGGACCGAAACGGACGCGCGCCGCATCTGGCTGACCAGCCCATACTGTTCGCAGGAGGGGAGCAGCGCCGACAACGAGTAGACTGCCCCTGCGAGGCCCATCGCGCGCTGCCAAACCAATAGGCTTCTGTACCCTTGAATCCTCTTGGTCGTTTCTCGCCTCACGCCTCGCGCCTCATGCCTGCAGACTGCTCACGCCTCGCGCCCCATGCCCGCCTAAGTCGCGTAGCCCACGAAACGGCTCTCGCGGACGACCTGGACCTTGATCTGGCCCGTGAAGCGGACCTCGCGCTCGATGCGCTCGGCGATGTCCTTGGCGAGCCAGAGCGTGTACTCGTCGTCCACCATGGCCGTGTCCACGAGGACGAGGAGCTCGCGGCCGGCCTTCATGGCGTAGACGCGCTGGACGCCCTTGAAGCCCTTCACCATCTGCTCCAGGGACTCCATGTGCTCCACGTACCTCTCGAGGCCTTCTTTGTGGACGCCGGGCGCCGTGAGCGCCAGGTTCTCGGCGGCCTCCAGGAGGTGCGCCTCGGGCAGCGTGGAGGGGTGGTCCGGGTGGAGGTGCGCGATGCACGAGACGACCTGGGGCGACTCGCCGAAACGCTTGGCCATGCTGGCGGCGACGAGGAGCGGGTGTTGGTCGTCCATGTGCTCTTCGATGTGCCCGATCTCGTGCAGGATGCCGGCGCGCTTCAGGGTGTCCACGTTCGCGCCGACGGCCTGGGCCATGTACATGGCGATCTTGGCCACCTCGATGCCGTGCTCGAGCAGGTTCTGGCCGTGCGACATGCGCAGGCGCATGCGCCCCACCATGTTCACGAGGTGCTCGTGCATGTTGGGGATGCCCAGGTGGAAGAGGACGTCGCGCCCCTGGACGAGGATGGACTCGTCGACGGTGCCGCGGGCCTTCTCGAAGAACTCCTCGATTCGCGCGGGGTGGATTCGGCCGTCCTCCACGAGGTGCTCGAGCGTGAGCTTGGCGATTTCGCGGCGGAGCGGGTTGTGGCTCGCGAGCATGATGATCTCGGGCGTGTCGTCCACGATGACGTCCACGCCGGTGACGCGCTCGAACGCCCGGATGTTCCTGCCCTCCCGGCCGATGACGCGGCCCTTCATCTCCTCGGTGGGGAGGCGCACCACCGAGACGGCGCCCTCCAGCGGGAGGTAGGGGACGATCTTCTCGACCGCCTGGGTCGTGATGATGCGCGCCAGGCTCTTGGCGCGGTCGCGGGCGTTCTCCTCGATCTTCTTGATGATGCGCGTGGCCTCCTTGCGCGCGTCGTACTCGAGCTGCCGCAGGAGCTCGGCCTTCGCGTCGGCGGTGGAGAGCCCGGCGATCTCCTCGAGCTTGGCCCGCTGGCCCTTCAGGAGGTTCTCCGCCTCCTTCTTCTCCCTGCCGACGATCTCCTCCTTCTCCACGATCTTCTTCTCGCGGTTGGTGAGATCGTTGAGCCGGTCCTTCGCCTGCTGGAGCGACTTGTCGACCGTCTGCTCCCTGGCGGCGAGGTCCGACTCGAGCTTGGAGAGCTCCTTACGCTTGCCGCGGATCTCCTTCTCCGCGGTCTGCTCCTTCGCCAGGAGGCGCTCCTTGGAGGCGAGCTCCGCCTGGGCGACCCTCTTCTCGGCTTCCCGCTCGGCCTCGGCGACGATGCGCTGGGCCTCGGTGGAGGCGTTGCGCACCTCGCTGCGCCGCTGGGCCGCGAGGATGGCGTACACGACGCCCGCGCCGAGCAGGAACGCCAGTAGGGCGATCACGAGTGTGATGGCTATGGTCACGACAGCCTCCCCTGAGGGGCTGGGGGGGGACCGGCTTCAGAACGTCAGCTCAAGGCTTGATCGAGCACCTCGGCGACCTGTTGCGAGGCGGTTTCCACCTCGGCGGCCAGGGCGCTCCTCGCGTCTTGGAGGACGAGCAGGCGGTCCGCCAGGTTCAGGGCGGCCAGGATGGCGACCTTCGTCGTGTCCTGGAGGCGCGTCTGCGCCTGAATCTCCTGCATGGTCTCGTCCACGATCTTGCCGACCTTCTGGGCCCACTCCTTGGAACCCTGGATGCGGACGTGGTACGTCTGCCCCAGGATCTCAAGCTCGAGCAGCTGGTCCCCCGCGGGGTTCATCGGGATACCTGTTCGAACTCCTTGAGGAGTTCCTCCACGATCGCCTTCAGCTCGCCGCGCTCGCTCTCGAACGCGGAGAGGCGGGCCTTCACCTTGTTCAGCTCTTCGTGCAGCGTCGTCAGCTCCGACTTGAGGGCCTGGTTCTCCTCCCTCGACTCGCGCAGGACCCGGGCCACGTCCCGGGCCTTCCCCTTGAGCTGCTCGAGCAGCTCCGACGGGAAAGGCTTCTCCGATTCTTCAAAAAGCATGTTCTGCTCCTAACGCAGGACGGCCCCGAAGGCCTCCTGCAGGGCCCCGGTCACCGCGTCGGCGACGGGGGCGACGTCCTCCTCGGTGAGGGTGCGCTCGCCCGACTGGAAGACCATGGACACGGTCCAGGACCGCTTCCCGTCGGGGACACCCTCTCCATCGTAACAGTCCACGAGGTGAATCGCTTTCACGTTGGCCAGCGGGAGCGCGCCGAGGCGCTCCTCGATGGCGGCCCACGGCACGCCCTTCTCCGCGAGGAAGGAGAAGTCCCTCACGACGGAGGGGAAGCGGCTCATGGGCTTGAAGGAGGGCACGCGGCACAGGGCCTCGAGCCCCTCCAGGGACCACTCCGCGTAATGGCCCGAGCCGCCCTTGAGCCCCGCGGCGTCGAGGGCCGAGGGGGCCAAGGTGCCGAGCGCGCCGACGGTCTTGCCCGCGACGGCGACTTCCAGGGCCAGGCCCCTGGCGAAGGGTTTGCGCTCCACGGGCGCGAAGGAGGGCTCCAGGCCGAGGCGGCCGAGGGCCTCCTCCACCCTGCCCTTGAGGTCCAGCAGCGTCGGCGCCTGCGGGGCACCCCACGACTTGCCCGGCGCATCCCCGTAGAGCAGGACCGCGGCGCGGCGCTCCTCCCTCGGCAGGCCCTCGCCCTCCGGCAGGTACGCCTTGCCGAGCTCGAAGAGGGCCACGCGGCGCGCGCCCCGGCTCCGGTTGCGGGCCGCGCACGCGACGAGCGGCGGCAGGAGCGAGGTGCGCAGGGCCGAGAGGGCCGGTGTCAGAGGGTTGGCGAGGGCCACGGCCTGCGCGCTCTCGCCGAGGGCGGCGCGGAGGTCCGGGTCCGTCATGCTCATGTGGATGGCCTCGCTCAGCCCGCATGCCACGAGCTGGTCGCGCAGGCGCTCCTCGAAGGCGAGCTCGGCGGGGCGGCCGCCCACGGGGTCGAGACCCTGCGGGAGGGCGGGCTCGAGCCCGTCGAGGCCGTGGATGCGAACCACCTCCTCGATGAGGTCCGCCTCGCGGGAGACGTCCACGCGGAAGCTCGGCACGGTGACGGTCCAGACGCCGGCGCCTGCGGGCTCGAGCGAGAAGCCGAGGGAGCGCAGGATGGACTCGCAGCGATCCTCGGGAATCTCCAGGCCGAGAAGGCCCACGAGGCGCGCGTGGCGCAGGGTCACCTCCCGGGACGGCGCGGGCGTCGGGTAGACGTCCACGTCGCCGGGGGCAAGCGCGCCGCCGCAGGTCTCGAGGATGAGCTTGGCGCAGCGGTCGAGGGCGGCCACGGGGCCGTCGGGGTCCACGCCGCGCTCGAAGCGGTGCGAGGCGTCGGTGTGCATGCCGAGCGCCTTGCTCGTGCGGCGGATGTTGACGGGGTCGAAGACGGCGCCCTCGAGGAGGACGTCGCGCGTGGCGAAGGTGACGCCCGTGTCCTCGCCGCCCATGACGCCCGCGAGCGCCACGGGGCGCGCCGCGTCGGCGATGACAAGGTGCTCGGGCGCGAGGGTGCGCTCCACGCCGTCGAGGGTGAGGAGCTTCTCCCCCGACCTGGCGCGCCGCACCACGATGCGCCGCTCCTTCAGGGTGTCCATGTCGAAGGCGTGCAGCGGGTGGCCGAGCTCCATGAGGACGTAGTTGGTGACGTCCGCCACGGCGTTGATGGGCCGCAGGCCGCACTGGACGAGGCGCTTCTGCATCCACGCCGGGCTGGGCCCGATCTTCACGCCCCGGATCACGAGGGCGCGGTAGCGCGGGCAGAGGTCGGGAGCCTCGAGGACCACCGAGGTGAGCTCCCCGGCCGCCGGGCCCGAGCTCGGGGCGGCGGTTTCGACGGGCAGGAGCTCCTCGCCGAAGAGAACCGAGGCCTCGCGGGCGAGGCCGTAGACGTTCATGCAGTCCGGGCGGTTCACGGTGATGCCGAACTCCATCACCGTCTCGCCCTCGACCGCCTCCTGGCCCTCCACCTCGCTGCCGGAGAGCGTGAAGGCGCGGGCCACGGACTCGTCGTCCGGGAGCTTCACGTACTGAGCAATCCAGGGCACCGGGAACTTCATCTCAGAACTGCTCCAGGAAGCGGACGTCGTTGTCGTAGAGGTGCCGGATGTGGTCGATGCCGTACTTCAGCATGGCGATGCGGTCGATGCCCAGGCCGAAGGCGAACCCGGTGTAGACTTCGGGGTCGATGCCCACGAAGCCGAAGACCGACGGGTCCACCATGCCGCAGCCGCCGATCTCCAGCCACCCCGTGCGCTTGCACACCGAGCATCCCGAGCCGCCGCAGATGACGCACGTGAGGTCGGTCTCGGCGGAGGGCTCGGTGAAGGGGAAGTAGGAGGGGCGGAAGCGAACCTCCACGTCCCTGTGGAAGAGCGTCGAGTAGAAGTGCGTGAGCGTGCCCTTGAGGTGGGCCATGGTGATGCCGCGGTCCACCACGAGGCCCTCCACCTGGAAGAACATGGGCGAGTGGCTCACGTCGTCGTCGCGGCGGAAGACGCGCCCCGGCGCGATGATCTTGATGGGGGGCCGGCGCGTCTCCATGGTGCGGATCTGCACCGGCGACGTCTGCGTCCTGAGGAGGACCTCGGGGCCGATGTAGAAGGTGTCCTGGATGTCGCGCGACGGGTGGTCGGCGGGCGTGTTGAGCGCCTCGAAGTTGTGGTAGGCGTCCTCCACCTCGGGGCCCGTGGCCACGGCGTAGCCCATGGAGATGAAGATCTCCTCGATCTCGCGCCGAACCCGCGTGACGGGGTGGAGGTGGCCGAGGTCGGGTCGGAGGCCGGGCAGGGTCACGTCGAGGCCCGCCGGGGCGCGCTTGGCTTCGCGGACGCGGGTCAGCGCCTCGTCCACCCCCGCCTCGAGCTCGTTCTTCAGCGCGTTGACCGCCTGCCCGAAGGCCGGGCGGTCCTCCGGCGCCACCTCCTTGAGGGAGGCCATGAGCTCCTGCAGGACGCCGCGCTTTTTGCCGGTATAACGGCCCTTTATGTCCAGCACCTCGGATTCGGTGCCCGCCGCGGCGATCTCTCGCAGGAAGTCGGCCCGGATCTGGTCGAATCGCTCCCGATGCATGCGCCACTCCCTGTAACCTTAGGAGTATACACAAGAACCCCTGAGTGAACAACCTGAAACCGAACGCGGGAGCGCGCGACGGCATCGAGGGATCCGCCCGCACAGGCGAACCCTCCTTGCTTCCACGTCGCATAATGTGCCGCCATGGCGTTGTGCATACTTGGTTCTCACTTGCGAGACATGCCTTGACACCATGGACTTACCCTTAATACAATGGGTTTGTGCGGGTTAGTTCCGACTTCCGGACCGCACGGGGGGAAGCTCTTTACTGTGAACCGAGGTCTGCCGCTCAGAAATGGGGAGGCGGTAGCCATCAATTTTGTGGGAGGAAGGGATGCGCGTCGACCACGATGAAATTGGGTGTCTCCAGAGCGTCCGAGGAGGCCTGCGGCCACTGAAGCTGTTTCTGGGCATCCTGTTGACTTTGGCGGTGGCGATTCCGTCATTTTCACAACGAGTCAAGAACGGCCAGGATCAGCTCGACCTCCTCTCCTTCGAGAAGCCGGAGTTCCGGCTGACCGCACAGCCGCGGGACATCAACGAGCTCAGGCCCGAGCTGGCGAGGACCTCCGCCGCCATGCTGAGCGATCTGGACGCTTTCACGGGCCAGACGGGGAGGCCCTGGCTTGTGGAGTTCGACCGGGTGACGGGGCACGGCGCCATCCTGGAAGGGGGCCTGCCGTGGATCCCCGGGGCGGGCAACGCCCTGAAGGGCAGCGACATCGGCGTGTCGGAGAGCATGGCCGCGAACAACTCGGTACCCCTCGAGATCGTCGCCGGGAAGGCCCTCGAGCTCCTCAAGGCCTATCCGAACCTCCTGGGCGTCGACACCGCGGACCTCCGGCTGCGCACCGAGGCGTCGGGGCCTCTCGCCGACTACCTCTATTTCCTGTGGTTCGACTGGACGTACAAGGGCGTGCCCGTGGAGAAGGCGAACGTCGTCTTCCGGCTCAACAGCGGGAACCTCGTCCAGTTCGGGCAGGAGTACATCTCCGACGCCATCTACAAGCTGGACCCGGAACCCTCCTTCACCACCGAGACCGCCTGGCAGATCGTCTGGGGCTACATGGGCGGGAAAGCCGGCGACGACGAGATCCTCCAGCCCGGCCGGCTGGTGATTATGCCCATGAGCACCTCCGAGGCCCTGTCCGGCACCGACGTGGCTCCCGGCACGGGCCTGGAGTACCGCCTGGTTTACGTCCTCGATTTCCACCGGCAGGGCGTGCTGGGCAACTGGCAGGCCAAGGTGGACGCCCACACGGGCGAGATCCTCTCCTTCCGCGACACGAACGAGTACGGCCACATCCAGGGCGGCGTCTACAAGACGGACAAGCCCTACGTGGCCAGCAACCCGCCGAGCTACAGCGGGCCTCAGACCGAATCGCTCATGCCCTTCCCCTACGCCGACTACGGCAGCGGGACCTACGCGGACGCCGCGGGCAACTTCACCGGGACCACGGGCACGTCCACCATGACGGGCCGGACGGGGAGCACCGGGAACGTCGGCGGCGTGGCGATCGTGGACACCTGCGGGAGCATCTCCCTCGCCGCCACCGCGGGCACCATCGACTTCGGGACCCACTCCAACACCTCGACGGACTGCACGACGCCGGGGTTCGGCGGCGCGGGGAACACGCACGCCGCGAGGACGCAGTACTGGAACATCGCCCAGATCAAGATCAAGGCCTACACCTACCTCACCACCAACACCTGGCTCCAGGGCAGGGTCACCGATACGGTCAACATGAACCAGACCTGCAATGCCTACTGGGGTAGCGGCTCCCTGCACTTCTTCAACTCGGGCCGATACACGGGCACCGGCGGGTTCTGGATGGACTGCGGCAACACGGGCGAGCTGCCTGGCGTGTCCCTCCACGAGTTCGGCCACGGCATGGACAGCAACGATGGCAACGGTTCTAGCCCCGATAAGGGGACGGGCGAGACCTATGGCGACTTCACCGCCCTCCTCCAGACGCACCAGTCCTGCGCCGGAGGGGGGTTCCTCCTGAACATCTCGAGCGGCACGACGAAGTGCGGCTACGGTGCCGACGCGTGCACGAGCTGCACCGGCGTCCGCGACGCGGACTACGCCCAGCACAGCCCGGCGACGCCTGCCACGCCCTCCAACTACGCGGGCAGCTCCACCGTCTGCCCCACGAGCTCCACGGGGTACATCGGCCCCTGCGGCCGCGAGGGCCACTGCGAGTCGGTCGTGTCCACCCAGGCCATGTGGGACCTGGCGGTCCGGGACCTCACCGCCGCCCCGTACAACCTGGATTCGGCCAGCGCGTGGCAGCTTACGGACAAGCTCTGGTACCTGAGCCGACCCACGGCCTCCGCCGCCTTCACCTGCAACAAGAACGGCGACGACGGCTGCGGCACGAACAGCTACTACAAGGTCCTGCGCGTCGCGGACGACTGCGACGGCAACCTCGCCAACGGCACACCCCACGCCGGCGCCATCTGGGCGGCCTTCAACCGGCACGGGATCGGGTGCAACGCCGATGTCCGGACCGACGATGCCTGCTCCTCTTGCCCGACGCTGACCACGCCGGCGTTGAGCGGCACCGTCGGCAACAACCAGACCAGCCTGACGTGGGCCGCCGTCACGGGCGCCACCTCCTACGACGTCATGCGGAACGAGACTGGCTGCACGGCGGGCTACACCAAGATCGCCAACGTGACGGGAACGTCCTACACGGACAACCTGGCGGTGAACGGCATCGCTTACTACTACGCTGTCCAGGCGAAGGCCAGCGGCTCCTGCCCCGCGAGCCCGCTCTCCAACTGCGTCACCCTGACGCCCTCGCCCTGCACGACTCCGGGTACGCCGACCATGGGCACCGTGACCGTCCCGGGCGACAACCAGCTCACCGTGAGCTGGACCCCGGGTTCGTCCGGCGGCGCGACCTACAAGATTTACCGCTCCACGGGCGCGTGCCCCGGCGGGGTTTACAGCCTCGTGCAGAGCGACCAGGCCTCCTCGCCCTGGACCGACACCTCCGTCAGCGCAGGAGTCACCTACTCCTACAAGGTCTCCGCTGTGGACATTACCGGGGGCTGCGAATCGGCCCTTTCCGAGTGCGCCGCCGCCAAGGCCACGGGCATCTGCACGGCCCCTCCGACGTTCGCGGGCGTGACGGGGATTTCCAACCCAGCCTCGGCGACCTGCACGCTGAACCTGAGCTGGAGCCCCGCCACCTCGAACTGCTCGGGCACCCTCTCCTACAACATTTACCGGAGCACCAGCTATCCCTTCACGCCCTCCGCGGGGACCAGGATCGCCGCAGGCCAGAGCGGGACATCCTTCTCCGATTCCTACGGGCTCGTGAACGGCACGACCTATTACTACATCGTCCGTGCGGTGGACAGCGCCAGCGGCTCCGAAGACACCAACTCGGCGGCCCAGAGCGGAGTCCCGACGGGTCCAGCAGCCAGCGGCACCTGGAACGAAACCTACGAACCCTCCGGCAACCCTATCAATGCAGGATGGACCATTGATAATGTCGTTCCAGGCGCGAGCAGCCCTTGGGCCGCGAGCACAGCGCAGAAGCACGGGGGCAGCGCATCGCGTTTCGACGCCGACGACCCAACCAGATCAGACCACGCCTATGAGACTCCTTCGGTCACCATTTCGGCGACGAGCGTGCTTTCCTTCTGGCACACCTTCTCGTTCGAGAACCAGAATGGTGTCTCAGCTTGCGGCACCAAGTGCTACGATGGAGGTGTCTTAGAATATTCGATGAATGGCGGGGCATGGACCAGGATCACAGGCGCCCAGATCACAGGATCAACATACAACGGCTCGATCGATTCGGGCTCAGCGACTGATAACCCCCTGGGAAGAAGCATCCCAGCGTGGGTCGGCGGAACTGGCACTCTCCCCTCATGGACCCAAGCTAACGTCAATATCGGTTCAATAGCAGGAGCCGGGAACATCCGTATCCGCTGGAGACAAGGGAACGACACGGCGAACGGCACCAGCGGTGCGGTGGGATGGTACATCGATGACATTTCTTTGACCAATGTGCAGGTCTCGGGTAGCTGCGCCACGGGCAAGCCCCCGGAGACTGCCCCGGGCACGACGCAGGTGACGGCCCAGACTTGGTCCAACAAGACCACCCAGTCGTGGCCCGCCAACAGCGACCCCACGGTCACGCAGTACAACCTCTACTATGGCCTCCTTGCGGACCTGCCGAACTTGGTCTCCGGTACGGCCAACGCCTGCGTGAAGTACCAAGGGGCGTCCATGACCGCCACGTGCAGCGAGGATCCCACGGGCAAGGCCGGCGGGTTCTACTGGTATCTCGTGACGGCCACTGGAGAAGGCGGAGATGGCACGGCCGGCGATGCCACCGCTGGCCCGCGCATCGTCACCGTGAAGTCCATCGGAAGCTGCCCTCCGTAGGCGCTGAGTTTCTCATGTGCTAGAGCTCAAGGGCCGGGCATCTCGCCCGGCCCTTTCTTCTGGTCCCCTTATCCCTCGTTGCCCTAGAACGCTTTCGCTCCCCAGCTCCCCAGCTCTCCGGCTCCCCAGCTCGATCCCTAATCCTGCTCCCCCTGGATCCTGAGGATGCTGAGGAAGGCCTCCTGCGGGATCGCGACCTCGCCCACCTGCTTCATGCGCTTCTTGCCCTCTTTCTGCTTCTCGAGGAGCTTGCGCTTGCGGCTGATGTCGCCGCCGTAGCACTTGGCCAAGACGTTCTTGCGGAGGGGCTTCACCACGGTCCGGCAGATGATCTTCGTGCCCATGGCCGCCTGGATGACGACTTCGAAGAGCTGGCGTGGGATGGCCTCCTTCATGCGGCTCGCGATGGCGCGGCCCTTGGGGTCCGCCTGGGTGCGATGCACGATGAAGGAGAGGGCGTCCACCTGCTTGGCGTTGACGAGGATGTCGAGCTTCACGAGGTCCCCGGGCCGGTAGCCCTCGAGGTGGTAGTCCATGGAGGCGTACCCCCGCGAGAGCGTCTTGAGCCGGTCGTAGAAGTCCACGATGATCTCGTTGAGCGGCATGTCGTACTTGAGGAGGACCGTTTCCTTGGAGGCGTAGTGGAATTGCGTCTGCGTGCCGCGGCGCTCCTCGAACAGGCGCAGCAGGTTGCCCACGTACTCGGACCTCGTCAGCACGGTGACCGCCGCATAGGGCTCGCGGATTTCCTCGATCTCCATGAGGGGCGGGAGCTTGGAGGGGTTCTCCACGTCCACGACCTCGCCCTTCTTGTTCAGGACCTGGTAGCGCACGTTGGGGGCCGTGGAGATGAGGTCGAGGTCGAACTCGCGCTCCAGGCGCTCCTGGATGATCTCCATGTGGAGGAACCCGAGGAACCCGCAGCGGAAGCCGAAGCCGAGGGCCTCGCTCGTTTCGGGCTCGAAGACGAAGGAGGAGTCGTTGAGGCGGAGCTTCTCGAGGGCGTCGCGCAGGTCGGGGTAGTCGGCCGCGTCCACCGGGTAGAGCCCGGCGAAGACCATGGGCTGGATCTGCTTGAAGCCCGGGAAGGCCTCCGCCGCGGGCCTGGCGGGGTGCGTGAGCGTGTCGCCGATGCTCACCTCGTGGACGTCCTTGATGCCCAGGATGACGAAGCCCACCTCGCCGGCTTCGAGCGTCTGGACCTGGAGCGGCTTGGGCGTGAAGATGCCCAAAGTCTCCACGTCGTGCTCGCTCTTGGTGTTCATGAAGCGGACCTTGTCCTTCACGGCGATGCGCCCGTCGATGACGCGCACGAGCATGACGACGCCGCGGTAGGAGTCGTACCAGGAGTCGAAGATCATGGCCTTGAGGGGCGCCTC
>JBBIUU010000027.1:6179-32551 GCA_037440125.1 Acidobacteriota bacterium | reverse complement strand
GAGCGCCCAAGGCCGCGAAGGCTGACGCCGCCAGAGGTCCGACGCCGTCGGCGCGAGGTGGTGAGGGGGGTGGGATGGTCCCGAGTCCCCGATGCGAGGGCGGCGAGCCAACGGCTCGCGGCGGGGCGGCCGGGGCGACGGCGGACCGCTCGCGGGCCAGAGTCGGCCTGAACGCCCTGCCCAGCGATGCCCGCAGGGCAGCGCCGCCCTCAGGCGCGGGTGGATACGGCGTCAGCCAACGCAGATGGGCCAAGACTGGCGGCGCTTGAAGGCACGGCGGCGCCTAATGCCCGGCCGCGGCTCCGGGGGCCCCCTTCCCGCTGCGGAGAAGCAGGATGAAAGGCAGCATGGCGGCGATCATGAGCGTCAGCATCCAGAACACGTCCACGAAAGCGCCCGCATAAGCCTGCCGCTGGACCTGCCCGTAGAGCATCCCCGTGGCGAGCTGGTTGACGCTCGTGGGGTCGAGCCCCGCCCTGGGAAAGATGCCACGCGCGATGGCGCCGAGCTCCTGGCCGTAGGCCGGGTTGAAGGGCGTGAGGTGCTCCACGAGCCGGAACTGATGGAACTGCGCACGCTGGGCGAGGAACGTCGTGGAGAGGGCGATGCCGATGGACCCGCCCTCGTTCCTCAGCAGGTTGAAGAGACCCGTGGCGGTGCCCATGCGGTAGGGCGGTATACGAGCGTACGCCGCCACGGTAATGGGCACGAAGAGGAACCCCAGGCCGAACCCCTGGAAGAGCCGCGAGGTCATGAGGTAGACGAACCCCACGTCCAGGGTCACGAAGCGCAGCAGGATGAGGGACACGATGTTCATGAGGACGCCCACGAGCACGAGGAGGCGCACGTCCACCTTGCCGACGAGCCTCCCCACGATGACCATGGCGAGGAGCGAGGCGAACCCGCCCGGGGACAGGATGAGGCCCGCCCACGTGGCCGTGTAGCCGAGCATGTTCTGCGCGAACAGGGGCAGCATGACGAAGGAACCGTAGAGCCCGAAGCCCACGAGGAACATGAGGAGCGTGCCCGTGGCGAACTCCCGGTTCTTGAAGACGTGGAGGTCCACGAGGGGGTTCTCCGCGGTGAAGGACCGCCAGATGAAGAGGAGGATACCGAGGACGCTGCACGCCGCGAAGAACTTGATGAAGGGGCTTTCGAACCAGTCGTAGCGCTCGCCGCGGTTGAGGAAGACCTCGAGGCTGCCCAGGCCTATCGCGATGAAGACGAAGCTCGTGTAATCCACGCGGCCCTCGGGGCGCTTGATGTGCTCGGGGTCCATGATGAAGAGGCCGCCGAGGACCATGGCCAGGATGCCCACGGGGATGTTGATGTAGAAGATCCACGGCCAGTTCCAGGTATCCGTGATGTACCCGCCGAGCGTGGGCCCGATGATGGGCCCGAAGACCACCCCGATGCCGAAGATGGCCATGGCCTTGCCGTGCTCCTCCTTGGGGAAGGACTCGAGGAGGATGGCCTGGGACATGGGCACCATGGCGCCCCCCGCCAGGCCCTGGATGACGCGCATGAGGATGAGGAACCAGAGCGTGGGCGCGGCGCCCGACCCGAGCGATGCCAGGGTGAACGTGGCCAGGCAGAAGAGGTAGAAGCGCTTCCGACCGAAGTAGTTCCCGAGGAATCCCGTGATCGGGAGGATGACGGCGTTGGCCACGAGGTAGCTCGTGATGACCCAGGTGATCTCATCCACGCCCGCGGAGTACGTGCCCGCCATGTGCGGCAGCGCCACGTTCGCCACGGACGTGTCCACCACCTCCATGAAGGTGCCCAGCATGGCGGTGAAGGCGATCAGGTACTTGTTGTCCGTGGCCATGGACATGGGGAGCGCACCTCGGTCCCGAGATTGTAGCGCGAATTCGCCCGCTCCTCCCGGCCGATGGTCTGAGCCCCTCGCTGCACTCGCACGGAGCAACGCGGGGAGGGTCGGGCAGGCAGGGATGCCTTCCCCACTGAGCCGTCGAGCCGTGGCGCGGACATTTCTGTCTGCGTCGTTTCTCGCACCTCGCGCCTCACGCCTCGCGCCTCACGCCCCGATTCAGAGCTTCACCTCCGGCAGGTGCCTGAGAGAGTCGGCGATGGCCTCCGCCGGGTACGCGAAGTCCTCCAGCGTCCCATTGATGAAGGCGTCGTAGGCCGCCATGTCGAAGAGGCCGTGCCCGCTGAGGTTGAAGAGGAGGCACGCGCTCTTCCCCTCCTCCTTGAGCTGGACGGCCTTACGCAGCACGGCGGCGATGGCGTGGGAGGACTCGGGCGCCGGCACGATGCCCTCGGTCTGGGCGAAGAGCTGGGCGGCCCGGAAGATCTCGTTCTGCTCGACGGACTCGGCGGCGATGAGGCCCTGGTGGAGGAGCGCGCTCACGATGGGCGCCGCGCCATGGTAGCGCAGGCCTCCCGCGTGCACCGTGGGCGGCATGAAGTCGTGGCCGAGGGTGTACATCTGCATGATGGGCGTGAGCTTGGCCGTGTCGCCGTAGTCGAAGGTGAACTGGCCCCGCGTGAGGCTGGGGCAGGAAGACGGCTCCACCGCCACAGCGGTGAGTTCCTTCCCCGCGAACTTGTCGCGCAGGAAGGGGATGGCGATGCCGCCAAAGTTCGAGCCGCCGCCGTGACAGCCGTAGATGAAGTCGGGGTAGTCGTCCACGAGCGCCATCTGCTTCATGGCCTCCTGGCCGATGACCGTCTGGTGGAGGAGGACGTGGTTCAGAACGCTCCCGAGGGCGTAGTTCGTGTCGTCCCTCCCGGCGGCCTCCTCGACGGCCTCGCTGATGGCCAGCCCCAGGCTCCCCGGCGAGTCGGGATGGAGGGCGAGCATGTCGCGCCCGGCCTGGGTGAGGTCGCTCGGGCTCGGGATGACCTCGGCGCCGAAGAGGCGCATGAAGATGCGACGGTAGGGCTTCTGCGTGAAGCTCACCTTCACCATGTAGACGCGCAGGTCCATCTCGAACTGCTTGCACGCGAAGGCGAGGGAGCTGCCCCACTGCCCCGCGCCCGTCTCCGTCGTCAGGCGGTTGATGCCGCAGATCTTGTTGTAGTACGCCTGGGGCACGGCGGTGTTGGGCTTGTGGCTCCCCGCGGGCGAGACGCCCTCGTACTTGTAGTAGATGCGGGCCGGCGTGCCGAGGGCCTTCTCGAGGCGGTGCGCGCGGATGAGGGGCGTGGGGCGCCACAGGGAGAGGATCTCCATGACGGGTTCGGGGATGTCGAAGGCCGCCTGGGGCGACATCTCCTGCTCGAGCAGCGGCCCCGGGAAGATGCGCAGCATCTCGTCGGGCGTGACCGGCCGGCCCGTGGCGGGGCTGATGGGCGGCGCCATGGGCGCGGGCATCTCGGCGAGGATGTTGATCCACTGCTTGGGCATGTCTTTTTGAGATAAGAGTATTTTGTCCAATCAAGCCTCCTTAGGGCGGTTCTTTTCCGCAATCTCCGCGTCAGCCCTCGGCTTCCTTGACCTTGCGAAAAATCCCTCGCCCTCCTTTCTGGAACAATCCGTCTCCGACGTTTCGCCTGCCATCACCAAACCAACAAAAAAAGCCCTCCGTCGCCGGAGGGCTCGCTTCTCGCAATGCGGTGGTGCGGCTAAGCCGCGTTCCCGCGCCCTCCAGGCGTGTCCACGCACCACCACCAAGCCCAGGCCTGGAGGGTCGTGCGGCTGTCGGAGGTGTGGGAACGATGCGCCATGATCCACTCCACGGGCGCCATTCTGAGGGCATCGCCCCGCGATGTCAACGACCTTGACGGGATCGTCGGGCGGGCGCTACAAAGGACGCCATGGCGGGGGTCCGGATTCCCATGGGCTTCGGGGAGAGGCAGGGCGCGCTGGGGTGCGTCGGCCGCATCGTGCAGGCCGGGTTCTTCAGCATCTTCCTCGGCGCCGGTCTCCTGTTCTTCGTCCTGCTGCTCCGCTCGCTCCTCCAGGGCGAAGGCAAGGCGCTCGCCTTCTTCCTCCTGCTCCCCCTCGTGTTCATCGTCGTGGGCGCCGTGGGCATCTACTCCGCCATCCGCGGCCCCAAGCCCAAGCCCGCGCCGGGGAGCGGCCTGACCGAGGCCCTGTCGGCCAAGGCCACGGACCCCCGCAAGGGCGCGTGGTTCCTGGTCCTGTTCTTCGCGGTCTTCCTGGCGGTGGGCCTCGTCGTCAGCTACTTCATCCTGTTCCGGCCCGCCGTCAAGCTCGTGAAGGCCCGCCACTGGCCTCCCACCTCGTGCACCATCCTGTCGAGCGACGTGGGCCGACACAGCGGGAGCAAGGGCGGAAGCACGTACAGCATCGACATCACCTTCGAGTACGAGGTGGGCGGCCGGATCTACCGCTCGAGCGATTACGATTTCATGGGCGGCTCCTCGAGCGGCTACGACGGCAAGGCCGACGTAGTGAAGCGCTACCCGCCGGGGATACTGGCGACCTGCTACGTGAACCCCGAGAACTCCGGAGAGGCCGTCCTGAACCGGGAGTTCCAGGCGGAGTACCTCGTCGGCCTCTTCCCGCTGCTCTTCGTCTTCGTGGGCCTCTTCGGGATGCCCTGGGCCATCAAGAAGGCGCGGCAGGCCTCCCATCCCTCGGATCTCCAGGGCGCGTCCGCCCCCGTCCGGGGCCCCGCCGAGCTGAAGGTGCCGGCGGGACCCGTCGCGAAGCTCTTCGGCGCCATCCTCGTCGCGGCCTTCTGGAACGGCATCGTGTCGGTCTTCGTCTGGCAGATGGTCCAGGGCTGGCGCCACGGCCACCCCGACGCGTGCCTCACCCTCTTCATGATCCCCTTCGTGGCCGTGGGGCTCGGCTTCATCGGCCTCATCGGGTACCAGTTCCTGGCGCTCTTCAACCCGAGGCTCCGCGTGACGCTCTCGCAGCAGGCCGTGCCGCTCGGATCGTCCGCCGATCTCGAATGGCGCTTCTCGGGCTCCGTCTCCCGCATCGAGCGCCTGACGGTCACCCTCGAGGGGCGCGAGGAGGCCACCTATCGGCGCGGCACGGACACGAGCACCGACAGGCACGTGTTCTACCGGGCGGAGCTGACCTCCCTCTCCGCCGGCCCGGCGGTGGCCACCGGGCGCACGAGGATCGAGGTGCCCGGTGACTCGGCGCCCACCTTCGAGGCACCCAACAACAAGATCCTCTGGTCGGTGAAGATCCATGCCGACATCCCGCGCTGGCCCGACGTTCTCGAGGAGTTCCCCGTGGCGGTCCTGCCCGCAGGAGGCGCGCCGTGAGCTGGATGACCGTGGACGGCGGCGGCAAGGGCGAGTTCCGCCCCGGCGAGACCTTTTCGGGGTCCGCGTCGTGGAGCCTCGACGCGCAGCCCGAGGCCGTGGAGGTCCGCCTCTTCTGGTACACGGAGGGGAGGGGTACGCAGGACGTGGGCCTCGTGGAGAAGGTCCGGTTCGAGGCACCGCTCCCGTCGGAGCGACGCGACTTCCAGTTCGTTCTTCCTGATGGGCCTTACAGCTTCTCGGGGGAACTCGTCTCCGTCCGGTGGGCCGTCGAGGTCGTGGCCGAACCCTCCGGGGAGGCCCAGCGCTTCGACCTCACCCTGAGTCCCACGGGCCAGGAGATCCTGCTCGGGGAACCCGCACTTGAAGGCCAGGGATAACCCCTTCGCGACGCATCGTCTGGACGCCCTTCCCTACCGCCCGCAGGGCGAGACCTGGGAGGCCATGCTCGGCCGCCTGGAGGCCATGGGCTGGCGGGGCGCGGTGGTGGGCCCCGAGGGCACGGGCAAGACGGCGCTCGTGCACGACCTGGCCCCGCGGCTCAAGGCCCGCGGGATGCAGGTCGAGGCCCTCCGGCTCGGGCTCGGCCAGCGCACCCTCCCGGTGGACACCCTCCGCCGCCTCTCCTCCGTTCTCGACGCCCGCGGCGCCCTCCTCCTGGACGGGGCGGAGCAGCTCGGCCCCCTCGGCTGGCGGGCCGTGGCCCGGAGCGCGCGCCGCGCGGGAGCCGTCGTGATCACCCTCCACAGACCTGGGCGCCTGCCCACGTGGGTGACGTGCAAGCCGGACGAGGAACTCTTCCTCCAGTTGGCCGAAGATCTCGCGGGCGGAAAGGTCGCGGGGCTCGACGAGGTGGCCCACGAGGCCTTCGCCGCACACCGTGGCAACGTGCGCGCCTCGCTCCTCGCGCTCTACGACGCCTGCGCCCACGGGCGCCTGGATCGACCTTTCAGCGGATGACGTTTTGGAGAATCAGGGAGCCGTGTCCTCGAAGAGGCGCTCGAGGACCGTCCGCTCCACGGGATCGAGCTTGAGGAACTCCACGCCCACCTCGAACTGCTCGCCGTGGGGGCGCTCGTAGACGACCCGGGCCGTGGCCTCGATGACGCGCCCCTGGACCGAGATGAACATGCCGAGGAGGCTCCCGGGGCCGAGCGATTCGGTGTTGACGAACATGCACCCGCCCAGGCCCACCTCCTGCGTCTTGCTGAAGGCGCCTACGGTGTCGTCGTCGAGCTTCTTGACCAGGATGGGATTCTCGGAGCGGACCCTGGGGAAGCGCCGCTGGTTGGAGTGATCGTCCGCCATGGTCCCCTCCTCGTTCCTGCGTTCAATCTAACCCAGGCCCCGGCCGGGGGCAACCGCCGCGCCGCGGAAACCTTCGGGGCCCCACTTCCGTCATAGGGGTTGGAGACCGTGCCCGCGCGGGACCGCGGTCCAGGAATCGGAGGACCCATGCTGAAGAGAGCTCTCATCGCGGGGACGCTGCTGGCGGCCTCCCTCGCCGCGACGGCCGAGGCCGCCACCTTCCACACCAGCAAGACCTTCGCCCCGAAGCCGGGCGGAGCCCTCAAAGTCGAAGCGGCCTTCCAGGACGTGAAGGTGACGGTGGCCCCCGGGTCTTCCGTCGAGGTCACCGTCGACATGAAGGCCACGACGTGGCCGAGGGATTCCAAGGAATCGCTCAAAGCCTACGAGCCGACCTTCTCCGAAGAGGGGAATACGATCCTCGTCCGCTCGCGCCCCAAGAGCGGATTCAGCGTCGGCTTCTCCAACTGCGAGGGGCTCATCGCCGTCAAGATGCCCCCCGGCATGCACCTCGACCTGAACACCGGCTCGGGCGATCTCGAGGTCACCGGAGACCTGGGCCCCGTCGACGTCACCTGCGACACGGGCTCGGGCGACGTGAGGGTTGAGGGCGCCCTCCGCAACGCGAGCGCCGAGACCGGCTCGGGCGACGTCAAGCTGGCCCTCACCGCAGCGGCGACGGCCGTGAAGGCCCACACGGGCTCGGGCGACGTCAATCTGTCCGGTGGCGCGGGCCGCCTCGAGGCGAGCACGGGCTCGGGCGACATCGTCGCCGAGGGCCTCTCGGGGCCGGGCTCCTTCGAGACGGGCTCGGGGGACATCCGGTGCCGATGGACCCAGGTGCCCGCCGGCGCGAAGGTGAAGGCCGAGACGGGCTCCGGGGACGTGACCTTCAAGGTGCCCGCGGGGGCGGTCCTGGCGGGCGAGCTCCACTCTTCGTCGGGCGAGGTGCGGTCGGACTTCCCCGGGACCTCCTCCAACCACGGCCGCCGCTTCGCCCTCGCCGGCGGCGCAGGCGCCGGCGAGCTGGCGGTGGATACGGGCTCGGGGAGCATCTCGGTGACCAAGGGCACCTGAGCCCCACCCTTCCGGAACGATGAGGGCCACCCCGCGGGGTGGCCCTTTTGTCATTCGCGGCACGAATCGGGACCTCAGCTCCCCGGCCGCCTCACCGCGAGCATGAGGTTGGACTCGCCCGCGTGGTGACGGTAGCCGATGCCGAAGCCCAGGGGCGCCACCGAACCCGAGCTGTGGTAGGCCTCGACGAGGTCCTTCTGCTCGAAGGCTTTGAAGAGCTTGATGGGCCCCGTGTAGGTGCCGAAGAAGGAGAGCGCCCAGCGGTCCGCCTTGAAGCACTTGAGCGGGATCCCCGAATCGTCCTGCAGGACGGCGTCGCTCCCGTCGAGGATCCAACCCCTGACGGTGGCGAAGCTCGGGCGGTGCATGAGATAGGACGCCGCCTTGAGGAAGGTCACGTGCCGGCCGAGGTTCCCCACGAGGGCGCGGAACCCGTCCGCGTCCTTGAGACCCGCCTCGGAGAGGTCCTGGGAGATGTAGGTGAGCGTCTGGGCGTCCTTGGCCCCGTCGCGGAGAAACGTGATGCGCGCGGCCTTGGCCTTCCCTCCGTTCGACGGTTCGAAAGCGCCCGAGGGCGAGAGCGTGAGCTGTTCCACGTCGAGGATGCGGTGCCCCGTACCCGCGAGGAAGGTCAAGAGGATGGGCAGGGTCCCCTTGTCCGCGAGCTCCACTTCCATGTCGTTGGTGCGGAAGAAGCTGATCTGCAGGATGGGCGTGACGTAGAGCTCCATCTCCTTGAGGTTCTCGTCGAAGGCCTTCTCGGTGAGCGCGGCCAGATCGGGGAGGGCGCCCACGGGCTCGAGGCCGACGAGCGTGAAGGCGGAGGCGTCGGGGAAGAAGGCCGTCGGGTAGAGCGCGTCGGGGCCGCCGAATGGGTAGAAGACGTTCTCGGCGGGGCCGTTCAGTTCCTTCAGGTGGGACGCGGACCACTGGCGCACGCGGCTGAGGCGCGCCTCGTCGTGGGCCCGCCAGAGGGAACCGAGGGCCTTCGCGTGGGCCTTCCAGGAAGGGCGCTCCTGGAGCGCCGCCCACGGACCGGGTTCCTCGACCTTGAGTCCCGCCAGGAGCCGGGCGTTGGCGGTGAGGGCGACGGAGCGCTCGGACGGGACCTGCGGGGCGGGTTCGGGCGGAGCGGGTGAGGCCTGCTCCGTCTTCGGCGCGGGGGCCTGGGCGGGAGCCTCGTGGCCGCCCCGGGAGCATGCGGTTCCGAGGAGGATGCCCGTGAGGGCGGCCGCGGTGAGGGCTGTCCGGTGGAGTCTCATGGTGCGGTCGCCAGTCCTTTCCGGGCCGCGGGGAAGTAGACGAGCAGCCCCAGGAGCAGGGTCCCCAGGCCGGCGAGCGACACGAGGGGCCTCTGCAGGAAGATGTAGGTCACCATCCACGCCGTGATCGCGATGTAGAGGAGCGGCGTCACGGGGTAGCCCCACGTGCGGTACGGCCTCGGGAGCTCCGGCCGCCGGACCCTGAGCACGAAGACGCCCACCACCGTCAGGAGGGAGCTCAGGGCCAGGGTGAACCCCATGTAGGTGATGACGCGTTCAAAGGTCGAGGTGAAGAGGAAGGCCAGCACGATGGCGAGCTGGAGGAGGATCGCCCTCACCGGTGCTCCCTTCGCCGTGGTCGTCGCGAGGCGACCGAAGAGGGGGATGTCCTGGCCCATCATCTGCGCCACGCGCGGGCCGGCCCACGTCATGGCGCTGATGGTCGAGACGAGGCCGAGGGTGATGAGGCCCGCCATCAGGCGACCGCCGGCCGCGCCGAAGACGTGCGCCGCGGCGACGTACCCCACCTCGAGCTGGCCCGAGATCTCCTCCATCGGGGCGGCGCGAAGGAAGACGTAGTTCAGCGCGAGATAGAGCCCCGTGACCACGGCGGTCCCGATCCACAGGGCCCTCGGGAGGCTGCGCGCGGGATCCCGGATCTCCCCCACGACGTAGGCGGCGGCGTTCCATCCCGTGTAGGCATAGGAGACGTAGACGAGGGAGACGGCGAAAGGCGCTCCGAAGAGGAGGGCGACGTCGGGTGCCGAGGGCAGAAATCCGAGCGGCTGGGGGTCGGCGATGAAAATCCCGCAGAGGGAGAACCCCGCGATGAGGAGGACCTTGGCCGAGGTAAAGGCCACCTGGAAGCGCGCCCCCGCCTCGATCCCCGCCATGTGGACGAGGGAGATGAGGAGGACCACGGCAGCGGCCACGACCCTCGGGTATCCCAGGGGGACGACCCGGCCCAGGTAGGCCGCGAGCGCCATGGCGGCGAGCGCCACGGGGGCCGCGAACCCGACGGTCAGAGAGAGCCAGCCGGAGAGGAACCCGACGGCGGGATGGTAGATCTTGGAGAGGAAGTGGTACTCGCCGCCGGAGCGCGGCATGGCGGCGCCGAGCTCGCCGTAGGCCAGGGCGCCGCAGAGCGCGCCCACGCCGCCGACGCCCCAGAGCGCCATGAGGGCGAAGGGCGAGCGGAAGGAGGCCACCTGGAACCCCAGGCTCGTGAAGACGCCCGTGCCCACCATGTTGGCGACGACGATGCACGCGGCGGTGAAGGTGGAGATGCTTCGGGTGGGGGCTGGGTTGGATTCCATTCGGTCGGCGTGGGTCTGCCTCTGCTCTCCGGTGCGGTCGCGCCGATTCTACGCGCCGGGGCCGTCCGTGTCAAGGCAAAGGCCCGTCCCGCCTTGACTTTGGGCCCCCGAAGGGCTACAAACACTCGGGGCTCCCCGGATCGTCAGGGCGGGGGGATCGCCCCTGGAGGTGGAATGCTCCGTCGAACCCTCGCCGCGCTCGCCCTGGGCTCCCTCTGCCTCGCTCCCCTCGCGCAGGACGTCCCGCCGTCCCAGAGCAAGCCGCCGGAGATGAAGGTCTCCGAGGCGTCGCCGTCCCAGGGGTTCCGGATGGCGCCCGTGGTCATCACGGACCTGCAGGACACGCCCATGGGGACGGGTACGCCCGAGCCTTCCCCGATCCTCCAGACGCGCCAGCGCTTCAGCTCGGGACGCGATAAGGTGCTCGTGGACATCTTCCGGCCCCGGGCCCCGGGCCGCTACCCCGGGGTGATCCTGCTTCACGGCGCCGACCCGCACCTCGGGGAGAAGCACTACGACGACATGGCGGAGGATCTGGCGCGGAACGGCTACGTCTGCCTCTTCGTTCGCTACTACGACCGGGGGCGCCGCGGGCGGGGCAGCCGCGCAGACTGGACTCGGACCATCGGCGACGCGCTCACCTTCGCCGCCACGCTGCCCGACGTGGACGACTCCCGCCTGGCGCTCCTGGGATATTCCCTCGGGGCCTTCCTCTCCCTCACCTACGCGCCCACGGACCCCCGCGTGCAGGCGGTGGTGGCTTACTACGGCGGCGTCTCCCCCGGCGACATGCCGAACGCCATGGAGCACATGCCGCCCACGCTCCTCCTCCACGGCACCTACGACAGGACGGTCCCCGTGCGCCGCTCCATCGACGCCTTCCAGCAGCTCCGGCTGAAAGCCAAGCCCGTGGACGTGGTCATCTACCCGAAGGTGGGGCACGGCTTCACGCTCCACACCCGGGGCGGCTGGGACGAGGCGGTGGGCGAGGACTCCTGGGAGCGCACGATCTCCTTCCTGGACTTCCACCTGAAGTACCCCGCCTGGACGCCCGAGGTCCAGGTGCCCGAACCACCGGGAGTCGTGGACCCCGCCTCGCCGCCGCGGCTCGACCTCTTCCCGGACCTGCCCACGCTCAAGATGCCCTACCTCGACACGATCGACTCGCAGAGCCGGGAACCCGTCCTCGTGAACCCCACGCCCGAAGAGCTCAAGCAGGTCACGATCAAGCCGCCGCCGCGCAAGCGTTCTCCGAAGAAGGGGAAGGCCCACGCCGGCACGGCGGCCAAGCCCAAGGCCCCGGCGTCGAAGCCTGCTGCGAAGGCCCCCGCGGCCAAGGCACCGGCACCCGCCGCACCCAAGCACTGAGCAGCGCGGCCTTCAGGCCCCCCTCTCCGAAACCTCTTGCCGGAGGGTATCTCCCTCGCACCAGTGAGCAGAAGCAGGGGAAATGACTCACTTTCGGAGCGCAGCGGAGAAAGCGGCGTCCCGACGCCGGTGGGCCTGGGGGCCTGGCCCCCGGGAGGGCTCTCGGCGCGTTGCCCGCAAGGCCGGATCAGATCCGCGAAGCCGCGAGGAGACCGTGCCGGGAGCACGGCGACGAGCGGCGACAAAGGAAATGGCCGGCCCTGCCGCAACCCTCCGGGACGCCGCGGCCCGGGCGCGCCGCCGTGTTGGGGCTCGTCACCAGGGCGCCACCCTGGTTTCCTCGCCCCGCCTTGTGGCACATCCCGGGGCACAGGCGTCGCGCCAGAGATCCTCCGGAGGCCAGGCCCCTTGCCAGGAAGACGAGCGGCCTGGGCCGACACGTACTGGTGTACTTGGAGCGCCCAAGGCCGCGATGGCTGACGCCGCCAGAGGTCCGGCGCCGTCGGCGCGCCGGGAAAGGGGGGTGGCGTGCAGGAACTGAGCAGGGCAGGCCAGGAGGCCCTAAGGGCTTCCGGGCGAGCACGGCGGCGTGAAGAAGGGCCCAGGGAAGCGTGGATTCTAGGCACACCGGGTTAAAACCGACACGATGGGTCGATCCTGGACACAAGCCTTTCGGAGCGCCGCAGGCAGCCCGGAACCAAGCGCCAATGGCGATCGGCCGGCCTGCCTCGCAAGACCTCAGCCCATTCGATGGCGCTGACACACCCTACTTCAACGGTGCGAGGAACCGGTCCATGATCCCGTCGAAGAGGTCGGGGTCATCCATCATGAGCCAGTGGCTGAGGTCCCTCACCTTCACCGCCGGGAGGCGGTCGACGAGGTTCTGGTAGCTCGACGTCCGGTCGCTCCCCGGGAGGACCACCGTCAGCATGGGCCCGCGGAACGTCTCGAGCGCTGGCCTGGGATGGTACGCCGCCAGGCCCATGTAGCACGCCCGCACGACCTGGGGCGGCGTGCCCTCCAGATCCTTCATCACGAGGGCTCGAGTCCTCGGCCTGCAGTTCTCGAGGTTCACGCCGAACCACCCCTTCATGAAGTCCATGTAGGTCGGGCCAGACATCTTCGTTACCATGGAAGCAAGCCTGTCCTTGGAGAGCCGCGACACGTCCCCCGCCGGGTCGGCGAAGAGGAGGCCCGCCACGCGTCCCGGCGCGGCGGAGGCGGCGGCCAGGATCACGGCGCCGCCCATGGAGTGTCCCACGAGGACGAATCGCTTCAGCCCCAGCGCGTCAGCCACCGCGAGCACGTCGGAGGCGAGGGCCTCCATGGAGCAGTCGCCGTCGGGCGCCGGCCCCGAGCGCCCGTGGCCCCTCAGGTCGAGGAGGACGCCGCGGCGGCTCCCGCGCACGTGGTCCACCTGCGCCCGCCACATCTCGCCGTCCCCCGCCAATCCGTGGACGAAGAGGACGGGCAGGCCGGGCCCGGCGCCCCCGTCCTCGTAGCGGATGCGCACGCCCCCGTGGACGACCTCGCCGGAAACCCCGGGCGCGACTGCCCGCGTCGGCGTCTGCCACGCGAGCCATCCCAGGACCACCGCCGCCGTGAACGCTTTCCGGACTCCCAAAGGTGCCTCCTCGGGCTGCAGTATAGCGGTCCGGGAGAGAGCGCGGGACAGGCAGGTTGCATCGGGACGTTTCCGGGGCTACTTTAGATTCATGAGGCGCGGGTGCTCACCGGGAAGCCGGCACACCGCCACCCCCCTCCGCGGCAGCCGGCGGAAGAGCCAATCGAGGTTCCTCTCCAGGGTCGCCAAGCTGGCGCTGACGGCCGTTTGTCTGTGCGTCGCCTCTCTGCCGGCCCTCGCGCTCGACCCCACCAAGTCGGTCACCCAGTACGCCCACGACTCCTGGAGCACGGGGAGCGGCCTGCCGCAGAACTCCGTGTGGGCCGTGGCCGAGACCCCCGACGGCTACCTCTGGGTGGGGACCCAGGAGGGCCTCGTCCGCTTCGACGGCGTCCGGTTCACGATCTACGACCGCGAGAACACCGACGTCTTCAAGAGCGCCGAGGTGACCACCCTCCTCGCGGGCCGCGACGGCGAGCTGTGGGTCGGCACCCGGGGCGGCGGCCTCCTCCGGTACGCGGGAGGGAAGTTCACAGCCTTCACGGTCAAGGACGGCCTCCCCGACGACGTGGTGGTCGCGCCCATCGTCCAGGACGCTTCGGGCACGGTCTGGTTCGCCACGGACCAGGGGCTATCTCGGATCGAGGGTGGCAAGGTGAGGGACTGCCCCGGCCTCAAGGGCTTCGGCTCGAGCCAGCTCCACGGGATCCTCCAGGACCCGAGGGGGACCCTCTGGGTGGGCACCTCCGAGGGCCTGGCGCGTTGGGACGGCGGGGCGTTCACCCTCCTCGGCCCTCCCCAGGGGCTGTGCGACAAGAACGTGCGCACGCTCTGTCTCGACCGTCAGGGGAATCTCTGGATCGTCACCGACGGGGGCGTCTCCCGGTGGGACGGCCGTGCCGTGACCTGCGTGTGCAGGGAAGACCTCGACGCGCTGTCCGTGAAGACGTCCTTCCTCGACCGCGAGGGGGCTCTCTGGATCGGAACGCAGAAGGGGCTTCTGCGCTTCGCCTCGGGGCACCTCGAGAGGCCCTCCGCCGCCAACGGCCTCCCCCTCGACGACATCACGACCTTCCGGGAGGACCGCCACGGCCAGCTCTGGATCGGCACGCTGGGCGGCGGCCTCCTCCGATATTCCCGCGGGGCCTTCAGCCGCCTGAGCTCGGAGCACGGCGCCCTCGGCGATCAGGTGGAGGTGGTCTTCGAAGACGCGGAGGGCAGCCTCTGGGTCGGCACCGACGACGCGGGCCTGCACCTCCTGAAGGACGGGAAGTTCACCGTCCTCGGAAAGCCCGAGGGGCTCTCCCACGACCTCGTGTGGGGCATCATCGAGGACCGCGGCGGAGCCGTCTGGATGGGGACCGACAACGGCCTGAACCGCCTCGACCCCTCGGGGAAGATCACCCAGTTCTCCAAGAAGGACGGGCTGGAGAACACCATCGTCCAGAGCGTCGCCGAGGACGTCTCGGGGGACATCTGGGTGGGCACGTGGGGAGGCGGGGTCTACCGGATGCACGGGGGACGGGCCGTGCCCTTCCCCCACCAGAGGGACCTGTCGAGCGATTACGTGGCGGAGGTCTTCACCGACCGCGGGGGCGCGCTCTGGATCGCGACCAACGGCCAGGGCCTGAGGCGCCTGAAGGGCGACGCGCTGACCACCCTCACGACCAAGGAGGGCCTGCCGCACAACAAGGTCCGCGTCTTCCTCCAGGACCGAGAGGGCCGCTACTGGGCGGGGACCAACGCAGGGCTCTGCCTCGTGGAAGACGGGGCGGTGAAGCGTGTCTACGGGACCAAGGACGGCCTGCCCAGCAAGGAGGTCTACGACGTCTTCCAGGACTCCTCCGGCACCCTCTGGGTGGGCACGGTCAACGGGGGCCTGAGCCGCTTCGACGGCGCGCGATTCACGAGCTACACGAGCAAGGAGGGCCTCTACAGCGACAGCGTCTTCGGGATCCGGGAGGACGGCAACGGGAATCTCTGGATGACCTCCAACAAGGGGCTCTTCCGCGTGAGCAAGGTCCAACTCGCCGAGATCGACGCGGGGCGGCGCAAGGTCGCCGACTGCGTCTCCTACGGCGTGTCGGACGGCATGCGCAGCTTCGAGTGCAACGGCAGCACCCAGCCCTGCACGTGCCGCACGAGGGACGGGAGCCTCTGGTTCGCCACCACGCGGGGCGCCGTGATCCTCCGGCCGGGGCCCGTGCCCCTCAACCCGAACCCGCCCCCGGTCGCCATCGAGTCGGTGGAGGCGGACGGGACCTCCGTAGACCTCGGCGCCTTGCCGGAGCTGCGGCCGGGCGTCAAGGAGGTGGAGCTGCGGTATTCCGCCCCGAGCCTGATGTGGCCCCAGAAGATCCGCTTCCGCTACATGCTCGAGGGCTACCAGAACGACTGGGTCAACCTCGACCGGGGCCGGGACCGGGTGGCCAGCTACACGAACCTCCCCTCGGGACGCTACACCTTCAGGGTCACGGCCGCGAACAGCGACGGGGTCTGGAACCCGACGGGCGCGTCGTGGTCCTTCGCCATCCGCCCCCACTTCTACCAGGCGGTGTGGTTCTACGGGCTGTGCCTCCTCCTCGTGGTCCTCGCGGTGGCGGGCGCCTACGTCTGGCGCGAGCGCCACTTCGAGCGGCGCCGGGGCGAGCTCGCCCTGCTGGTGCAGGAACGCACCCGGGAGCTCGAGGAGGCGCGCCTGCAGGCCGAGAGCTCCAACCGCGCCAAGACCGAATTCCTCGCCAACATGAGCCACGAGCTCCGCACCCCCATGAACGCCATCATCGGGTTTTCCGAGGTCCTGGAGGACCAGTACTTCGGCGCCCTGACCGCCAAGCAGCGGGAGCACGTGGGCAACATCCTCTCCAGCGCCCGGCACCTGCTCAGCCTCATCAACGACATCCTCGACCTCGCCAAAGTCGAAGCGGGGCGGATGGAGATGGAGCTCAACCAGTTCGTGCCGCGCGACGTGCTCGTGTCCGCCATGACCATGGTCCGCGAGCGCGCCCACAAGGCGGGCGTGACCCTCAACATGGACCCCGGGACCGGCTCCGACGCGGTGGTGGAGGCGGACGAGCGGAAGGTCAAGCAGATCCTCTTCAACCTGCTGAGCAACGCCGTCAAGTTCACGCCCAAGGGGAAGACCGTCACCATCGGGTGCGGGCTCTCCAAGCCCCACCCGCGGGGCGACTCGAGGCCGCGGCTCGCGCTGTGGGTCGCCGACGAGGGCATCGGCATCCGCAAGGACGACCTGCCGCGCCTGTTCAAGCCCTTCACGCAGCTCGAGTCGGCCTACACCAAGCGCTACGAGGGCACGGGGCTCGGGCTCGCCCTCACGCACAAACTCGTGGAGCTCCACGGCGGCCAGATCCGGGTCGAGAGCGAGGTCGACGAGGGGAGCCGATTCACGGTGGACATCCCGGTGAACCTGCCCCTGGGCTGGCCGAAGGAGGAAGAGCGATGACGCCCACCATCCTGATCGTCGAGGACAACGCCCAGAACCGCCTCCTCATGGTGGATATCCTCAAGGTGCGCGGGTACGAGGTCCTCGAGGCGCACGACGGCGCGGAGGGCATCGAGCTCGCCAGGAAGCACAAACCCGACCTCATCCTCCTGGACATGCAGATGCCCGTCATGGACGGCCTCGAGGCCGCGAGGCGCCTCAAGGCCGACCCCGCGACCAAGTCCATCAAGATCCTCGCCGTCACCTCCTTCGCCATGAAGGGCGACCGGGAGCGCATCCTCGCCGCCGGCTGCGACGAGTACATGGCCAAGCCCATCGACACGCGGCAGCTCCCGATCATGGTCCGCCAGATCCTGGGCGGTTGAGGGCCCCGTGAGCGCAGCGTCGCGGGTCCTCTGCGTCGACGACGAGACCTTCAACCTCACCCTCCTCCAGGCCCTCCTCGAGCCCCGCGGCTACGAGATCCTCACGGCCCACGGGGGCGAGGAGGCCCTCGAGGTCCTGGCACGCGAGCGCGTGGACCTCGTCCTCCTGGACGTCATGATGCCCGTCATCGACGGATTCGAGGTGTGCCGGCGCATCAAGGGCGTGGAGTCCACCCGCGCCATCCCCGTCGTCCTCCTCACCGCCCTCAGCGGACGGGAGGACAGGATCCAGGGCATCGAGGCGGGGGCCGACGACTTCATCACCAAGCCCTTCGACAAGGGCGAGGTCCTGGCCCGCATCCAGATGCTCCTGAAGGTGAAGTCGCTCAACGAGCGCCTGCGGGGCGCCTACGACAACATCCTCGGGCTCGTCTCCGTGGGGAACGACATCATCCAGGCCTTCGACCCGCTCCACTTCGACTTCCGGACGAGCGTGGAGGCCTACGCCCACCGGTTCATCCGCGGCGCGGGCACGGAGGCCGAGAAGCCCCGCGCCGTCCTCGTGGGCCTCAGCCGCGAGGACCGCACCTGGTCCTGGCGCGCCTACAGGATCTCCGGCGAGGGGGTCACCAAGGCCAACGTGTCGCCCCAGCTCCCGGCCGAAGCGCTGTCGAGCCCGGAGTCGAGGCTCCTCTGCCTCAACGCGACCGACCTCGAGGCCCCATCGGGGCAGTGGCTGCGGGACGCCTTGGCGCCCCTCGGGTTCGGCTTGACCAACGCCGTGTGCTACCTCAGCCAACCCCTCGCGGTCCTCATCCTCAACTACGGCCGCGACGTGACCGAGTACGACGCGGCGGTCCTGAAGAGCCTCGTCACCCAGAGCCTCTTCCTGCGCTCCCTGGCTTTCCAGGTGAGCGAGACGGAGAACGCCTTCCTCTACACGGTCCAGGCCCTCGCCCGCGCGGCGGAGGCCAACGACGAAAATACGGGGAACCACATCCAGCGCATCGGCGAGTACTGCGCGGCCCTCGCGCGCCACCTCGGTCTGCCCGAGCCCTACGCCCGCGCCCTCGGCATCCAGGCCCAGATGCACGACGTCGGGAAGGTGCACATCCACCCCGACCTCCTGAGGAAGAAGGGGTACCTCACCTCCGAGGAGTGGTCGGAGATGCACAAGCACACGCTCTACGGAGCCATGATTCTGGGCGACCACCCCAGGCTCCAGATGGCCCGCAACGTGGCGCTCAGCCACCACGAGAAGTGGGACGGGAGCGGCTACCCGTTCGGCCTGAAGGGCGGCGAGATCCCCCTCGAGGGACGCATCGTGTGCATCGCCGACCAGTACGACGCCCTGCGCAGCGTCCGGAGCTACAAGCCCGCGCTGGACCACGCCGCCACGATCCGCATCCTCCTGGAGGGCGACGGGCGGACCCGACCCAGCCACTTCGACCCCGAGGTCCTCAAGGCCTTCGAGGCGCTGCACCCTCATTTTGACGAGATCTTCCAGCGGTTCTCGTGACCCCGCGATGGGCACGGGTCCGAGGGCGCCAAGGACTGGCGCCCCGGTATCCTCACGTCCGTCGGGACCCTCAGTGCGAGAGGGACATGTGCTCGCCCTTCCCGCTCCGCAGGAGGAGGATGAAGGGCATGGAGAAGGCGAACACGAGCATCAGGAACCAGAAGACGTCCACGAAGCTCAGAAGGTAGGCCTGCCGCTGGATCTCCTGGCCCAGCATCCCGAGCGCGGTGGCTTTGGCCGTCGACGCGTCCGCGCCGGCGCGCGAGGCGATCCCGTGCTGGAGCGTCTGCAAGCCCTGCTGGAAGGCGGGGTCGTATGGGCTCACGTGCTCTGCCAGGACGCTGTGATGGAACTGCGCCCTGCGCGCGAGGAAGGTGGAGGCCACGGCGATGCCCACCGATCCGCCCTCGTTGCGCATGAGGTTGAAGAGGCTCGTGGCCACGCCCATCTTCTGGGGCGCGATGCGCGACACGCACACGGTCCCGATGGGGACGAAGAGCAGGCCGAGGCCCAGGCCGTGGAGGAACCACGCCCCGACGAGGTAGCCGTAGCCCACGCCCAGGTTCACGGAGGTGAGCATGGAACAGGAGGCCGCGAGGAGCGCGAAGCCGGCGCCCACCATCCCCCTCACGTCCACCTTCCCGTAGAGGTAGCCCACGGCCCCCATGGCCAGCAGGCTCGCGACGCCCCCCGGCGAGAGCACGAGGCCCGCCCACGTGGGCGTGTAGCCCATGAGGTTCTGCACGTAGAGGGGCACCATGACGAAGGCTCCGTACATGCCGAAGCTCGCCATGAAGATGAGGCCGATGCCCGAGGTGAACTCGCGGTTCTTGAGGATGCGCAAATCTACGAGGGGATCCCTCGCCGTGAAGGAGCGCCAGATGAAGAGCGCGATCCCCACGAGCGCGGCGGCGCCCACGGCCCGGATGAAGGGGCTCTCGAGCCAGTCGTACCGCTCGCCGCGGTTGAGGAAGACCTCGAGGGACCCGAGCCCCACCGCCACGAAGAGGAAACTCCAGTAGTCGACCCGGCCCTCGGGTCGCTTGAGGTAGGGCGGGTCTTTCAGGAGCACGAGGCTCAGGCCGATGGCCAGGACGCCCACCGGCACGTTGATGTAGAAGATCCACGGCCACGACCAGTTGTCCGTGACCCAGCCGCCCACGAGGGGGCCGATGATCGGGCCGAAGATGGCGCCGATGCCGAAGAGCGCGAGGGCCTTGCCGTGCTCTCCCTTGGGGAAGGTCTCCAGGAGGATGGCCTGGGACATGGGCACCATGGCGCCCCCCGAGAGCCCCTGGATGACGCGCATCAGGATCAGGAACCCCAGGCTGGGAGCCGCGCCCGAGCCGAAGGAGGCGAGGGTGAAGATCAGGAGGCACGCGACGTAGACCCGCTTCCGGCTGAAGTAGGACCCGAGCCACCCCGTGATCGGGAGGATGATGGCGTTGGCCACGAGGTAGCTCGTGATGACCCAAGTGACCTCGTCGGTCCCCGCCGCGTAGGTGCCCTGCATGTGCGGCAGGGCCACGTTCGCCACGGAGGTGTCGAGGATCTCCATGAAGGTCGCGAGCGTGGTCGTGGCCGCGATGAACCACCGGGTTGCTCCGTTGCTTCCCATGATGTCTGCTCTGCTCTAGGGCCCTGGCGCCGTCACCTGGCCCGCGTGTCGATGGACACGTGGACGGAGAGCCCCACGCGGAGCTTGTGCTCGGGGTCGGCGCCCGGGTCGATGACGATCTTCACCGGCACGCGCTGGACCACCTTCACCCAGTTGCCCGTGGCGTTCTCGGGCGGGAGGAGGGAGAAGGCCGCGCCCGTGCCCGCGCTGATGCTGTCCACCTTGCCCCTGTAGACCTTGCTCTTGTCGATGTCGGCCTCGACGGTGCAGGGCTGCCCGGGCCGGACGTTCTTGAGCTGCGTCTCCTTGAAGTTGGCCTCCACCCAGATGTCGCTCAGGTCGAGGGGAACCACGGCGCAGAGCGGCTGGCCCGCGGCCACCACGTTCCCCGCCTCGGCCATCTTCCGGCTCACGACGCCCGACACGGGCGCCACGATGGTGCAGTAGGACCGCTGGAGCTGGGCCTGCTCGAGCTGGGCTTTGGCCGTCTCGGTCTTCTTCTTGCTCACCTCGAGCCCCGCCGCCCCGTAGGCCACCGCCTTCTCCGCCGCGGCCACCTGCGCCCGCGTCACCTCCTCGGCGGTCACGGCCTGGTCGTACTTCTGCTTCGGGATGGACTGCCGCTCGTAGAGCGTCTTGATGCGCGCCAGGTCCGCCTGGGCGAGCTGGAGCTGGCTCCTGGCGGCCACCACCTGAGCCTTGGCCTGCGCGATGTTGGCCTCCTTCACGGAGCAGTCCGCGGCGGCCTCGTTCATCGAGGCCTCGGCCTTCACCACGGCGGCGTCGTAGTCCTTGGGGTCCAGGGTGGCGATGGTCTGGCCCGCCTTCACGCTCTGGTTCTCGAGGACGTCGAGGGTGAGGAGCGTGCCGGGGATGCGCGACGCCACGCTGTAGATGTGCCCCCTCACGTAGGCGTCCTCGGTCTCCACGTGCCATTGGGCGTGGCGCCAGCGCCCGTACCCGAAGACGGCCGCCGCCGCGAGGAAGATGCCGAGGGTCAGGAGTGCGACCCATTTCCGCTGAAGCGCCATGTCAGTTCTCCTTGCCTTGGGCCGCGAGCCCCTTCTCGTAGAACCCGGGCATGTCCTCGCCCGTGGCGGCCAGGAGCGCCGCCTGCCGGGCGTAGGCGCGGTAGTGCATCTGCACCACCTGCCAGCGGCTCTCGGCCAGCACGGTCACCGCGTCGAGGACGTCGGTGGTCCGCGCCAGCCCTTCCTTGTACTGGTCCTCGATGATCCTGAGGTTCTCTTCGGAGGCGGTCACGTTGGCCTTCGCCGTCTCCACCTGCTTGAGGGCCTCCTGGTAGTCGCGCAGCGCCTGCCCCACGACGAGGCTCACCCCGCGCCGCGCCTCCTCCAGCTCCCGCTTCGCCTTCTCGGTTTCGGCCTCGGCCTGTTTGATGCGGGAGGATCGCGCGCCGCCGTCGAAGACGTCCATCGAGAGGCCGATGAAGAAGGAATTGACGTACGGGTAGAGGAGGTACTGGTTCTGGGTGTAGCTCCCCGACGCCTCGGCCACCACTCTCGGGTAGTAGTCCTTCCGGCGGAGCTGGACCGTCTGCTCGTAGCCCTTCACCTTCTGCGCCAGGGCGAGGACGCCCTCGTTGTGGTCCTCCGCGCGGGCGCGGCACTCGCCGTCGCTCCAGGGGATGGGCGGCACCGCGGGGAGTCTCTCGGGGAGGACCTGAGGCGTGGTGGGGTCCAGGCCCAGCTCCTTGTTGAGCGCCTCGAGGGAGGTGGTGCAGGCGTTGTCGAGGTTCGCCTGGGCGTCGCCGACGGCGCGGAGCGCGACCTCCGTGCGGAGGAGGTCGTTGCGCGCCACCATGCCCTGGTCGAAGAGGTCCTTCACTTCGCGGAGGTGGTCCTCCAGGGCCTTCTTCCGGAGCTCCAGGACCTCGCGCTCGGCGCGGAGCCCCAGGAGCGTCACGTATCGCTCCGCCACGGTCGCCTGCGTCTTGCGGACCTCGCTCGCCCCCTTGAGCTCCACGGCGGCCTCCCGCGTCCTGCTCGCGGCCACGGCGGTGGAGCGGCGCCCGCCGTCCCAGAGGATCTCGCGGACCGAGAGCGTGTACTGCCAGGAGTCCTGGTTGGCCGAGGGGAAGACGATGGGGCCGCTGACGAAGTAGGGCTTGTTGTCGAGGGAGAGGTGGCCGCCGTCGAGGGTGACCAGCGGGTAATAGCTCGTCTTGATCTCGGAGGTCTGCTCCCTGGCCACCGAGACGTCGAGGCGTGCCGTGTCCGCAGGGAGGGAGCTCTGGGCCGCCCGCCTCAACGCCTCGGGGAGGGTGAGGGGCGTCTGGGCCGCCGCGGGAGCCAGCCAGAGGAGGGCCGCCAGGGCGGCCAGCGCCCGGCGCGTCACGGCCTGGCCCCCACGCCGGACAGGAAGGTGTCCATGGTTCGGTTCACACACGTCTCGATCTCCTCGTCCTTGTGGTGGAAGTGGTAGTGGAGCGAGGCCTCCCACACGCCCAGGCAGGCCTGGACCAGGAAGTCCAGGGGCAGGGGCTTGAGGTGGCCGGCCGCGACGCAGTCCTCGAGGATCTTCGCGATGCGCTTCTGCTCCTCCCGGTAGACGCGGTGGAGGGTGGGGCCGAACCGCGAGGTGAACCCCCACTCGAAGTGGATCTGCTCCCGCAGGAAGACGGCGAAGAAGGCGGGGCCGTCGGCGAAGAACTCCGTCTGGATCCTCGCCACGGTCCAGAGCCGTTCGAGCGGCTCGGTCAGCCCCTCCGACGCCTCCGCGATCCGGCGCTGGAACCGCTGGACGCGGACGAGGATGAGGCTCTCGTAGAGCGCCTGTTTGGACGGGAAGTGCTCGTAGAGGCCCTGCATGCCGATTTCGGCCTCGGCGGCCACCTCCTGCATCGTGGCCTCGTCGAAAGGTTTCCGGCCGAAGACGCGCTCCGCCGCAGCGAGGAGGTGCTCCTTTCGCCGCTCGCGTTCGAGCTCTTTTCGATGGATGGCCATGGAGCCCTCCGTAACAGAGATTCCGAATATAGAATCCAAATTCTGATTTGTCAAGCCGCCCGCCCCAGGCCACTCTCGATGAGGCCCGGATGGCCTTTTTGAACAAAGAGTTGGCCTTTTGCCCCACCCCTCTGGGGACCTGCTCACTTTCTTGACACTCCCCGACCGCAGACCGATACTTGGCTCTAGTTTCAGGGGGGTTTTGATCGTCAACATCTGGGCGCGATCACGGGTGGGCGGGGCTCGGAGCCTCGCCCCGAGCAGTCCACCTGAGATGGGGTTCGCGCGTCGGGTCGGCCGTCGCGCGGTGAAGCGAACCCGGGGGCCGACCCCCCGGACAGAATCAACCGTTGGAGGTGTCGGATGTCCAAGCTGAAGGAAGCACTGGCGAAACAGATCCCCGCCATGCGGAACGGCATCAAGGCCTTCGTCAAAGAGCACGGCGAGAAAGTCATCGGCGAACTGACCATCGGCGCGGCCTTCGGCGGCATGCGCGGCCTCAAGTCCATGGTGTGCGACACATCCGAGGTGCCCCCGGATAAGGGCCTCATCATCCGCGGCATCCCGGTCAAGGACCTCGCGGGCAACCTGCCCGAGGAGATCTTCTGGCTCCTGTGCGTGGGCACTCTCCCCAACAAGGAAGAGCTGGCCGACCTGCAGGCGGACCTCAAGGCCCGCGCCAAGAAGCTCCCCGACTACGTCTTCGGCGTCATCGACGCCATGCCCACCGATTCGCATCCCATGTGCATGCTCGATACGGCCATCCTGGTCCTCGAGCGCGAGTCCGAGTTCCGCAAGGGCTACGACGCCGGGATGAAGAAGGATGTCTACTGGGAGCCCACCCTGGAAGACTCCCTCAACATCATGGCCTGGATCCCCGTGATCTCGGCCTACATCTACCGCAAGGCCTTCAACAAGGGCGCCCGCATCCCCGCCAACGACGGGCTCGACTGGGCCGGCAACTACGCCCACATGCTGGGCCTGCCCGACCCCACGGGCGAGTTCGCCAACCTCATGCGCCTCTACATGGTCCTCCACTCCGACCACGAGGGCGGAAACGTCTCGGCGCACACCTGCCACTGCGTGGGCTCGGCCCTCTCCGATCCTTACTACGCCATCTCCGCGGGCCTCAACGGCCTGGCGGGCCCCCTCCACGGCCTCGCCAACCAGGAGTGCCTGGGCTGGGTCCTCGAGACCATCAAGAAGTTCAACGGCGCCCCCACCGAGGAGCAGCTCGCCAAGTACGCCCAGGAGACGCTCGACTCCGGTAAGGTCGTGCCCGGGTACGGCCACGCCGTCCTGCGCATCACCGACCCGCGCTTCGACGCCTTCCACGCCTTCGGCGCCCGCGTGTGCCCGAACGACCCCGCGTACCAGACCGTGGCCCGCGTCTTCAAGGTCGTCCCCGAGGTCCTCAAGCAGGTCCAGAAGATCAAGGATCCGTGGCCGAACGTGGACGCCGCCTCGGGTTGCCTCCTCTATCACTTCGGCATGAAGGAGTTCAGCTACTACACCGTGCTGTTCTCCGTCAGCCGCGTCATGGGCATGGCCTCCCAGCTCGTGGTCGCCCGCGCCTGGGGCGAGCCCATCGAGCGGCCCAAGTCCATGCCGACCGAGTGGTTCAAGAAGCAGGCGGCGAAGTAATAGAGCCGGAGAGCCGGGGAACCGGCGAGCCGGTGATCAAAGAAGGGCGGGGCTTCGGCCCCGCCCTTTGCTTATTGGGTCAAGAGCAATGCAGGTAGGAGCGCCGCCTCGGCGCGAGGGGCAAAGGATTAAGCCATTCGCCACGGAGACGGAGGGCACGGAGAAGAGATTGGGAGGAGCCGCGACGGCAACCGAGGGAAAAGTGGATCAACCCAGGTATGCCACCCTAGGAACCTGATTCCTCTTCCGCTCGGACGGCTTCTTCCCAGAGGTTCATCGCGCCGACGTCCTGGCCGGGGTGGAGGGGGATGACGCAGAACCGGTGGCCGCTGGGGGCTTCCATGACCCACCAGGTCTCGATCTTTTCCACGCGCTTGGCGCCGAGGCGCTCGAGGCGAGCGACCTCGGCGGCGAGGTCGTCGGTCTTGATGTCCAGGTGGACGCGGCTCGGGTGGTCCACGGACTGGACCTCGATGTAGGGCTCCCCTGGGGGCGTCACGAGGGAGATGATGTCGTCGCCCTCAGGGTTCGGGGAGGCGCTCACGGCGTAGCCGAGCGCCCGGCTCCAGAAGAGGGCCTCCCGTTTGAGGTCGTCGGTGTTGCAGTCGATGATCAGTCCACCCAGGCGGCTGCGGTGCATGGTCAGCCTCCTCCTTTCACGTCCGTGGCGCGCAATGCATGCTCCAGTTTCGCGAGGCTCGCGGCGGTTCCTTCTCCAGCTCTCCAGCTCTCCAGCTCTCCAGCCCCATCCCCTCAGGGTCCCTTCGTGAGGAACACGCACCCCTCGATGGCGGCGGAACCGCCGAAGGCCTCGCCGCCGAGGGTCCCTTTAATCCCCCAGCCGCACTTGCTGTCGTAGGTCAGCTCGATCTTCTCCTTGATCTTGGCGGGGAAGCCGCGCGGGGTGAGCTTGCCCGTGTCCACGCCGACGCCCACGGACATCTGGTAGGACCCGTCGTTGATGTTCACCTTGACGGAGCCGGTGGCCGACCCGTAGGTGCCCTCGAGCGAAACGTTCCCCTTGCTGTCCACGCCCGCCTCGACGCTCCCGCTGTCGCCCGAGCCCTTGACGCCCGTCTTCGTGCCGACCTCGCCCGTCCCGAGGTCCTTGGAGGCTTCCACCGTCATGCCGTTCTTCGGGGCGTATTTGATCTTCGTCTTGAGGTACTCGCGCTGGGGGCACCTGGGCTTTTTGGGAGCCTCGTACTTGCAGTCGGGCGTGAGGTGCTCGTCGGTACGGAGGATGCGCGCCTGGTAGTGGACCCGGCGGATGAGCTTGTCGCCCAGGTCGAGCCACTGGTCCACGTGGATGACGGGCTGGCTGTTCTGCTCCACGGTGACCTGCATGTGGAAGGGACCCTTCATGGCCGCGCCGGAGCCATCGGGCGGCAGGGGCGACCACGCCGTGATCTTCTGCCATTTGCCCACGTTCAGGAGGTCGAGCTGCTCCCCGGGGAGGCCCCGGATCTCCACGTTGCCCTCCTCGTCCACCGTGCCGGTGAAGCTCCAGTCGCGGATTTGGAACCCGTTCTTCAGGTTGCACGCGAATCCGCCCCCCGCGGCGACGGCGGCGCCGGGCATCATCATGACGGCGGGGCTCAGGGCCTTGCCCTGGTAGACGTACA
>JBBIUU010000027.1:3435-6079 GCA_037440125.1 Acidobacteriota bacterium | reverse complement strand
GCGCCGGGCATCATCATGACGGCGGGGCTCAGGGCCTTGCCCTGGTAGACGTACATGATCTTGCCGCGCCCGGAGATGGAGCCGTCGGAGCGGAGCTCCATGGAGAACTCCTTGACGCAGGCCAGGGTCTGGAGGTTGATGTTGGTCCCCGTCATGCCCTGGCCGAACTGGGTGCTCGCCTCCCGCGCGTTCTCGCCGGAGCGCGCCCGCACGTACTTGGCCTCCCAGTGGCCCACCCACTCGGGGGGGATGCCGCGCTGCTCACCGCCCCGGCCGCCCGGGGAGGGCGGTCTCCGGGCGGGCCCCGGGGTGACGCCCGTCCCGCCGCTTCCGGGGCCCCGGTGCCCGCCGACCCCGCCCGTTCCTCCCGAACCGCTGCCGGAGGAGCCGCTGCCCGAGCCGTCATCCCCCGTCTCGCCGCCCCCGCCGTCCCCTCCGTCGTCGCCCGAGTAGCCCTTGTTCCAGGCCGCCGTGAGGTACCGCTTGGCCTCGTCCTTGCGCCCCAGGCATTCGAGGGCCTTGCCGTAGGCGTAGTCGACCATGCCGTTGTCGGGGTCGAGCTGCATGGCCCGCTCGAGGGTCCTACGCCCCTTTTCGCACTCGCCGCCCTTCACGTAGGCGATGCCGAGCGCGCCGAAGGGCGCCTCGAGGTTGGGGAAGGCGTCGGTGAGCCACTTCAGGATGATCGTCGCCGGCTCGAACTGGTCGAGCTCGAGGAGGGTCGTCGAGAGGTTGTTGAGGTAGACCGCGTTGAAGGGCTCCATGTTGGCGGCCTTGGCGAAGGCGTACCACGCCTCGAAGAGGTACCCCCTCAGGAAGTAGGCGATGCCCTGGCCGTAGTACGCCTCGGCGAGCCCGCCCTTGCACTCGGCGGCCTCGCGCGTGGCGCTCGCGTCGATGGCGCTCCGCTGCGAGGCGTTGTCTTGGGACTGGGCGTCCCTCAGCGTCTGCCTCAGGACCTCGGTCAGCGGGGAGGACTCGCCGGAGGGTTTGCCCTTGGGGTCAGGCGGCGTCCAGGAGGACCTCCAGGTGGAGGTCCCCTTCTTGGTGCTGAACATCATGAAGGGCAGCGTCAGGAGGCCGTTCGACAATGAGTAGGGACCGCTCTGCCGCCCCTGCTCCATCTCGGCGAACTCCATCGTGATGGTGTTGCCCCGGATGGAGTAGGTGCCCTTGTCGTCCACCGTCTCCCCAGGCATGACGGCCCGGAAGGTGAAGGTGCCCTGGCCGAAGGTGAGCTCCACCACGGCCCCGCCTTTCGGCTTGGTCCCGTCGCTGTCCTGCACGATCCGGTAGGAACCCGAGAGCGACTGCGCCCACGCGGCCGCGCTGATGGCCACGAGGACCAACGCCCAAAGGGCGCGCTTGAGAGCCATCCTCCACCTCCTCCACCTTACGCTTGGCCTCTCCATCATACCGGGTGCGCCCCGGATAGCGCGAATTCGTGAGGACGGGGCGGCGTTTCTTTGGAGTATGCTTGCCGCCTGGAGCGTGACCATGGGCGACGTGCCGCCACCGTCCGACGAGGTGCTGGAGGTGCTCCGCGACCTCGCGGAGGGACGCGTCCACCGGTCGCGGCACGACCTCGTGGTGGACGGGCGCGATTTCACGGGGGCCTTCGAGGAGGTCCTTCGCCGCTGCGGGTACCGGCAGGCGCGCCTGCGCGACCTCGAGGTGCCCCGCGGCGTGCGATTCCCGGCCTTCCTCCTCCGAGGCGGCGTGGCGACCTTCGGGCACGTGTTCCGGGAGAAGTTCACGGAGGAGGAGGACCGCGTCCTCTTCGGGTCGGTCCTGCGCGACGCCATCGGCGACTGGAGCGTGATGCTGACGCGGCGGAGCTCGGAGCTCCTCTGGGTGGACCCCTCGCGGGGGACGCCGTTCGATGAGGACAGGCCGTCTTCTGGGAGGTAGGGAATGAGTCGGAGAGCCGGGGAGCCGGAGAGCCGGTGAAGGAAGGAAGAACCAGAAGAATGAGCCAGAGAGTCGGAGAGCCAGTGAGCCAGCGAAAGAAAGAGAGCAAGTGGCCACGACCCAAAAAGCCGATGACGGCGAGGACGCTGTCGCGCTTCCTGTCGGAGGTCGAGAAGTGGAAGCGGGGTCGCGAGGAGCCCGTGGTGGGCCGCATCAAAGAGGCTCAGCCCGACCCGTTCGCCGTCCTCGTGGGCACGGTGCTCTCGCTGAGGACCCGGGACGTGGTGACCGAGGTGGCTTTCGAGCGCCTGTGGCCCCTGGCCTCCACGCCGAAGCAGCTCCTGGCCCTCCCCCTGCCGAAGATCGAGGCGGCCATCCGGCCCGTGGGCTTCTACAAGACGAAGGCGCGGGCGCTGAAGAGCATCGCGGCGCTCCTCCTCGAGCGCCACGCCGGGGAGGTCCCACCCGACCTCGACGCGCTCCTCGCTCTCCCCGGGGTGGGCCGCAAGACCGCCAACCTCGTCCTCACGGAGGGGTTCGGCCGGCCCGGCATCTGCGTGGACACGCACGTCCACCGCATCCTAAACTGGTGGGGCTTCGTGGAGACCTCCGAGCCCGATGAGACGGAGATGGTCCTTCGCAGGACCCTGCCGAAGCGCTGGTGGCTGAGCGTGAACGGCCTCCTCGTCTCCTACGGGCAGGGCGTGTGCCGCCCCGTGGGGCCGAGGTGCGG
>JBBIUU010000027.1:0-3335 GCA_037440125.1 Acidobacteriota bacterium | reverse complement strand
ACGGGGATCGGCGTGGCCCTCGCGGGCGTCGGGCTCGGCTACCGCGTCGTCATCGTCATGCCCGAGGGCTACGCGCCCGAGAAGATGGCCCTCGTGAAGGGCCTGGGCGCCGAGCTCGTCGTCACGAAGGGCAACACCAGGATCCTGGGCGCCGTGGCGGAGGCCGAGCGCATCGCCGCGGCCACCCCGAGCGCCGTGCTCCTCCACCAGTTCGAGAATCCCGCCAACCCGCAAGCCCACTACGAGACCACGGGGCCGGAGATCTGGGAGCAGATGGAGGGGCGCGTGGACGGGATCGCCCTCGGCGCGGGCTCGGGCGGCACCTTCACGGGTGTGGCGCGCTACTTGAGGGAGAGAAACCCGTCGGTGGCGTGCTGGGCCGTGGAGCCCCCCGGCTCCCTCTTCGGAGGATGCCCCTTCGAGGCGCCGCACCGCGTGGAGGGCATCGGGAACTCCTTCTGGCCCGGGGTCTTCGACCGTACGCTGTTGAACGGCGTCTTCACCATCCCCGACGCCGAGACCTACACCATGGTGGATCGCCTGGGGCGGATGGGCCTCCTCGCGGCCTCCTCGTCGGGCGCGGCGGCGTGCGGCGCCCAGCGCCTCGCCCGCATGCTCGGCGAGGGCAAGCGCGTCGTGACCCTCTTCCCCGACTCCTCCGAGCGCTACCTCAACAAATACCCTTACGACGGCCTCGTGGACGGCAAGCCCATCGAGTGACCCCCCACCGGAGAGACGCATGAGCAGAAAGCACCGATTCGACACCCTGGCGATCCACGGCGGCGTGAGGCCCGAGCCCGTGACGGGCGCCATCATGACGCCCATCTTCGCCACCTCCACCTACGCCCAGCCCGAGCTCGGCGTGAACACGGGCTACGAGTACGCCCGCGTGAGCAACCCCACGCGCACGGCGCTCGAGGAGAGCCTCGCGGCCCTCGAGGGCGCGGCCCACGGGCTGTGCTTCGCCTCGGGGATGGCGGCCGTCTCCACCCTCATGGGGCTCTTCTCCAAGGGCGACCACCTCGTGGTCTCGGAGAACACTTACGGCGGGGTCTACCGCGTCTTCGAATTGGTGTTCCGGAACTTCGGCCTCGAGTTCACCTGGGTGAAATCGAGCGACCTGAAGGAGGTCGAAGCCGCCTTCCGCCCCAACACGAAGATGCTCTACCTCGAAACGCCCACCAACCCCATGATGGAGGTGACCGACATCGCGGGCGCCGCGGCCATCGCCAAAGCCCGCGGGGCCCTCACGGCGGTGGACAACACCTTCATGACCCCCTACTTTCAGCGCCCCCTCGAGCACGGCGCGGACCTCGTCCTCCACTCCACGACGAAGTACCTCAATGGCCACAGCGACAGCGTGGGCGGCGCTCTCCTCACAAGCGACGCCAAGGTCGTCGAGCGTCTCAGGCTCCTGCAGAAGAGCATCGGCGCCATCCTCTCGCCCTTCGACGCCTTCCTCGTCCTGCGCGGCCTCAAGACGCTCGGCGTCCGCATGCGCCAGCACGAGCAGAACGGCAACGCGGTGGCCGCGCTCCTGAGCGCCCACCCCAAGGTGCGCAGGGTCCACTACCCCGGGCTGCCCGATGCTCCCGGCCACGCCATCCACGCTCGGCAGGCGAAGGGCTTCGGCGCCATGGTGGCCTTCGACCTGGGGGGTCTCGAGGAGGCGCGGCGCTTCCTCAACGCCCTCGAGGTCTTCACCCTCGCGGAGAGCCTGGGCGGCGTGGAGAGCCTGGCGTGCCACCCGGCGAGCATGACCCATGCCGCCGTCCCCGAGGAGCGACGGAACGCCATGGGGATCGGCCCGGGGCTCGTGCGCCTCAGCGTGGGCATCGAGGACGAGCGGGACCTCCTCGACGACCTGAGCCAGGCGCTGGAAAAGGTCTGAGGGCCGCACGGCCCTGGGGATGGGCTTAGGTCCTGAATCCCAGCTGGGAGAGGATGGGGACGAGCGCCTCGCGGTGGTCGCCCTGGAGCTCGATCTCGCCGTCCTTGGCGGTGCCTCCCGTGCCCAGCCGGTTCTTGAGCTGGGAGGCGAGCGCCTTGAGGTCCCCCTCGGCGAGCGTCAGGTGCGTGATGATCGTGACGGGTTTGCCGCGGCGCTTCTCCAGGCGGAAGCGCGGCCTCTGCTTCTCGTGGGGCAGGCCCAAGACGGCCTTCGGCGGGCACACGCACGCGCTCTCCTCCCGGCCGCAGGTGACGCAGCGCTTCACCACCCCCCAACCCTCGCCCTGAAACCGCTTCCCGTCCCTACTCATGGCCTCACCTCGACCCGAACCTACCACGCCGCGGCATGGGTGACCAGTGCGGACCTCGGGGGCGGCCCAACGCCCCACAAACTTCTTGGATCGTGGCCGCCATCTTCCCCATCGCTCACCGTCATCCTGAGGCCTCCCTGGAAGGGAAGTCATTCTCAGGATCTCGCCTCTGCTTGCGGGAACAGGCGAGATTCCAGCACAGGGGCCCTTCGAAGGAACGCCTGGAATGACGGAAGGGAACCCTGCTCCCTGCTCACCTCACCCTCCCTTTATGCCATCATCTCCCCATGGCCGACCCCCGCATCCTGATGTTCCACAAACCCAAGGGCTGCACGGTCACGGCGAACGACGAGCTCGGCCGGAGCACCGTCTACGACCGGCTGCCCGCGTGGGTCAGGAGCGACCGGTGGGTGCCCGTGGGACGCCTCGACAGGGACTCCCGGGGCCTCCTCCTCTTCGTCCGCGAGGGTCGCCTCATGGACCTTCTCACGAGGCCAGGGGCGGTTCAAAAGTCTTACGAGGTGTGGGTCCGCGGCGCCGTCCAGCCCGGCCACGTGGCCCGGGCGATCGCAGGCGTCACCACGCCGGTGGGCGAGCTTCGGTGCCGGGAGGTGGAGGTCCTCGGGATGGCCGGCGGCAAGACGCGCCTCCGCGTGGTCCTGGAGGAGGGGAAGAACCGGCACCTGCGCCGCCTCTTCGGCGCCCTGCGCGACGAGCGCCACGGCACGCCCCTCAAGGTGACCGACCTCAAGCGCACCCGCGTCGGCGCTCTCGCTCTCGACGTGCCCTCCGGAGCGTGGCGCTTCCTCACGCCCGAGGAGGAGGACGCCCTCCTCGGCCCGGCCCCCTAGCTTATACTCTGTGCTTCGAAAGGAGCCCTCATGGCCCACGAGCCCGGAACCTGGGTGAAGGAGTTCCCCGTCGCCGTCACCGTCACCTCCGCCGACGGCACGATCGTCGAGATGAACGACCGCTCCCTGAAGACCTTCGAGGAGGACGGCGGCGCCGCCCTCCTGGGAACGAGCGTCTTCGACTGCCATCCCGAGCCCTCCAAGACCAAGACCTACAACCTCT
>JBBIUU010000026.1:23265-33413 GCA_037440125.1 Acidobacteriota bacterium | reverse complement strand
CTGGCCTCCTTCTGCGGCGTTCTCGTGCTAATTTGGAAATGACCTAGGGGGCCTTCCGATGGCGGAGGATTCGCAGGGAAAGTTGCTCGGGGTGGCCGCGGCGGCGCTCGTCGTCGTCATCGTCAGCGCGCTCTCCGCGGCCGGCTACTTCGTGATGGCGGGCGCCAAAGCCCGCCGACAGCCGGCCCCCTCGCCCGCTGCCTCGACGCCCGCCGTCCCGGCACCCGCCCCGGCCGCGCCCCGGCGCGCGACGCCCCCCCGTGCCGAAACGCCTCGCGAGAACGTCACGTCGCCTGAGCCCACGCCCGCCTTCGAGGGCAGCCCCCTCGACTGGAGCCTCTCGAAGGACCAGCAAATCCTCTTCCGAGAGACCGTACCCCAGGGCGCGCGGGTTCTCCTCGTCATCCTCGGGACCGACGACGGCGTCCTGGGGACGCTGTTCCTGAGCGACGGCAGGCCGTCGCTGCCGAGCAACTTCCTCGTCAAGGACGAGAGCTGGGGGCAGACGCGCCACTTCGGCGGGCAGGACGTGATGCTCGGGCTCGTGGCCGTGAAGGGCCCGTACAGCGAGACCGCCCTCCGCCGGGCCGCCGGCAGCGGCTCGTGGTGGAAGGGGAAGCTCAAACCCGCGTTTCAGATGTCGTACTGACGGGCAGTGAGCAGTGAGCGGTGAGTCGAGAGGATCGGGCTGACTGCTGACAGCTTCATCGTGGGAGCGGTCGCCAGACCGCGAGTTCGATTCGCCTCACGTCCACCTATTTCAGCGCCTTCCGCATGATGTAGTCGGTCTGGAGCTCATCGCCCATGCGGAAGTGGTGCTCCCCGACGACCTCGAACCCGCCCTTCCGGTAGAAGGCGATGGCTTCCTCGTTCCGCTCCCAGACGCCGAGCCACGCCGAGCGCATCCCCAACTCGGCCGCCCGCTCGAGGGCGAAGACCATGAGGATCTTGCCGTAGCCTTTCCCCTTATGTTCCTTCCTCACGTAGATCCGCTCGATCTCGAGGGACTCGGGGTCGTTGAGGTCCGACTGGCCGGGCGCCCGGTTGACCTTGAGGTACGCGGCGGGGACGCCGTCGAGGAGCAGGAAGTAGAACTCGCTCCCCTCGCGGTGGAGCTCGGCACGGAGGCGCTCCGGCGTGAAGGCCTCCGCGAGGTACGCCTCGATGGTCCCCTGCGTGTTCAGCTCCCGGAAGGTCTCGTCGAAGGTGTCTCTGCCGATGGCGACGAGGGCGTCGACGTCATCATCCCCACAAGGTCTCAGCTCGGGCCCCATCGGTCACCTCACCCTTTCACCAGCCGCTCCCTCAGCGCAGAGGCCTTGTCCCGCAGCTCCGCGGCCTCCTCGTAGCGGTAGTCCGCGGCGGCGGCGTACATGCGCTTCTCCACCTCGGCGATCTGTTCGGCCAGGGCTTCGGGGGCGAGGTAGCCGCCCGGTTCCTCGGCCACTTCGGGGATGGCGTAGTAGTCCATCTCGAAGATGCTCGAGAGGACTGAGTCGAGATTCTTGACGATGCTCTGGGGCGTGATGCCGTGCTCTTCGTTGTACGCCGCCTGCTTCTCGCGGCGGCGGCGCGTCTCGCCCAGCGCCAGGCGCATGGCCTCGGTCTCCCGGTCGGCGTAGAGGATGGCCTTCCCCTCCACGTTGCGCGCCGCGCGCCCCACTGTCTGGATGAGCGCGCCCCGGCTGCGGAGGAACCCCTCCTTGTCGGCGTCGAGGATGGCCACGCGGCTCACCTCGGGCAGGTCGAGGCCCTCGCGCAGGAGGTTCACCCCCACGAGCACCTCGAAGGTCCCCTTGCGCAGGTCGCGCAGGATCTTCACGCGCTCGAGGGTCTCCACGTCGCTGTGCAGGTATTCCGCCTTGAGGCCGAGCTCCTTGAAGTACTTGGTGAGCTCCTCGGCCATCTTCTTGGTCATGGTGGTGACGAGCACGCGCTGGCCCTTGGCGGTGACCTCGCGGCATTCCTTGTAGAGGTCCTCCACCTGGCCCGTGGCGGGGCGCACCTCCACCTCGGGGTCCATGAGGCCCGTGGGACGGACCACCTGCTCCGCGCTCACTCCGCCCGCCGCCTCAAGCTCGTACTTGGCGGGCGTGGCGGACACGTAGACGATCTGCGGCGCGAGGGCGTTGAACTCCTCGAACTTGAGGGGGCGGTTGTCGAGGGCCGAGGGGAGCCGGAAGCCGTACTCCACGAGGGTCGTCTTGCGCGAGCGGTCGCCGTTGTACATGGCGTTGAGCTGGGGCACCGTCATGTGCGACTCGTCGAGAAAGACGAGGGCATCCGTGGGCAGGTACTCGAGGAGCGTGGGCGGGGGCTCGCCGGGGCCGCGGCCCGTGAGGTGGCGCGAGTAGTTCTCCACCCCGTTGCAGTAGCCGATCTCCGCCATCATCTCGATGTCGTACTGCGTGCGCTGGCCCAGGCGCTGGGCCTCGAGGAGCTTGCCCTGGCCCTCGAGCTCCTTCAGGCGGTCCTTGAGCTCTACCTTCACCGACTCGATGGCGGCCAGCACTTGGTCGCGGGGCGTGGCGTAGTGCGTGCGCGGGAAGATCGTGACCGATTCCACCTCGGCGAGGATCTCCCCGGTGAGCGGGTCGATGCGGAGGATCTTGTCCACGTCGTCGCCGAAGAGCTCGACGCGGATCACCGACTCCTCGTAGGAGGGGTAGACCTCGACGACGTCGCCCCGCACGCGGAAGCGCCCGCGCTCCAGCACCGAAGGCGTCCGCGTGTAGAGGATGTCCACGAGGCGGCGCAGGAGCTTCTGCCGGTCCACCGTCTCGCCCACCTTCACGGGGAGCGTCATGCCGAAGTAGGAGGCGGGCTCGCCGAGGCCGTAGATGCACGACACGCTCGCCACGATGAGGACGTCCCGCCGCTCCATGAGGGACCGCGTGGCGCTCAGCCGCAGGCGGTCGATCTCCTCGTTGATCGTGGATTCCTTCTCGATGTAGGTGTCCGTCGAGGGGACGTAGGCCTCGGGCTGATAGTAGTCGTAGTAGGAGACGAAATACTCCACGGCATTCTCGGGAAAGAACTGCTTGAACTCCGTGAAGAGCTGGGCGGCGAGGGTCTTGTTGTGCGCGATGACGAGCGTGGGGCGGTTCAGGCGCTCGGCCACCGCCGCCATCGTGAAAGTCTTGCCCGACCCCGTCACACCGAGGAGGACGTTGTGGCGCTCCCCCGCCGCGATGCGGCGCGCGAGGGCCTCGATGGCCCCGGGCTGGTCCCCCGTGGGCTCGAAGGGCGCGACGAGCTTGAAGCGTTCGGGCATGGCCAGGCCTCCGAACGATTAGTGTAGAAGGCTCCTGGGATTCTGCCAAGGAGGGGAGGGATATGGGATGTGGGATGTGGGATGTGGGAAATGAGGATAACGATGGAACGCCGGCTGCGGGAGAAGATCGCGACGGTTCGGGAGGATCAGGTGGGAGGCGTGTTGGGCGCGGGGGCGGGCGTGGCTTCGACCGGCGGCGCCATGGCCTTCGCCGGCGCCTCTTCAGGCGCTTTCGGGTCAGTCGCCCGCTGGATGAGTCGGACCATCTCGGGGCTCTTGCCGCGCTTGGCGAGGGACAGGGCCGTCGCGCCGTCCAGGGCCACGGCCTTGGGATCGGCGCCGCGCTCGAGGAGGAGCTGGACGAGGGGGACCGAGCCGCTCGACACGGCGGCCATGAGGGCCGTCCGTCCCTTGCCGTCCGCGTCGTGGAGGGCCGCGCCCGCGTCGAGGAGCTCCTTGACGATGGCGACGTCCCCCGCCCGGCTCGCCGCCATGAGCGCCGTCACGCCGTTCTTCGCCGCCGCATTCACGTCCGCGTTGGCTTTGATAAGGGTCTTCACGGCGAGGAGGTAGGTGTTGCCTTTAGGCGTTTTGATCCACCACCAACCCTTCGAAGGCGTGGCCATGAGGTAGGAGAGGGCCTCCTCCGAACCCGCGCAGGCTGCCATCAAGATGGGCGTGGTTCCGTCTTTGGCTGGTGGCTCCACGGACGCTCCGGCCTTCACCAATTCTTCGACGACCTCACCATGTCCAAGCAGGGAAGCGGAATTGAGAGCGGTCCCCCCATCCGGCGCTTCGCGATCGGGCTTGGCGCCGTGTGCCAGTAGCAGCGAGGCAGCCTTGGCGTTTCCCCATATCGCCGCTTCCATGAGCGGTGTGAAGCCCAGGTCGTTGGGGGCATCGGGGGACACACCATGATCCAGGAGGAGGGCAATGATCTCGTCGTACCCGTCGCCTTTTGCGAGCTTAGGGAACTTCTTTCGTTCCCCCTCATTGCTGTTAAAAAGTGCTTGCCGCAGGCAACGTTGCCCGAGCTCGTCCGGCCCCGTGAGCTTGGCACCGAACTCCAGCGCGAGGGCGGCGACCTGCGCCTGTCCGGACATACTGGCCATCCAGAGGGCTTGGTTCGCATCGCCGCCCGCCATGAGCAGCGCCCGCACCTCCTCGACCTGCCCGTCCCTTGCGGCACGCAGGAGTTGCCCCTTGGCGCTCGGGACTCGCGCCTGCTGGACGCCTTGCGCCTCCGGCTCCTGCGAAGCAGGCGGCTGCACGTCCTGCGCGCCCGCAAGGAACGAGAGGCCGAAGAGCATCGCGGCAACTGGCCATCGAGACTGCATATTTTGTGCTGAACGTGCGCTGCGCAAGGTGCCCCCCCACATGTTTCAGAAGTCTAGCACGCGGCCAAGACTCCGAAGGTCATGGAGAGGAAGATGTTTGCATGGTCGTCCTTCCTTCGGCCCCCGGCCGAAGGGCGTCCCGCCGCGACCGGGGCAGATCCGAGGAAGACGAGGGGGCCGCACCGGAGGCGGACTTGCAAGGTCCGTTGAGGATGCGGACCCCGAGTCTGACAAAGGAGATGCCTCTGGTCCCGGCGGCGCGGCAAACTCACAGGTAGAGATTCCCTTCCGCGATCTTGACCGCCCGCCCGCCGGCCACAGCCTGCCCCCCCACCTCGTCCCACCGGGCGGCGATGAGCCCGCCTCGGGTGACGAAGTCGCCCTGGTGGACGCTGAGCTTCAACGGGGGGGCGTCGGGCTCGAGGGCTCGCAAGAAGCCCAGGATGGCCGCCGCGGCGCCGCCCGTGGTGGGGTCCTCCGCCCCGCGGAGGGAGCGCGTGAAGACGCGCGACCGGACGCGGTCCCTATGCTTGGGGTCACGGGCGAAGAGGACGAGCCCCGTCACGTCGATCTCGGAGCACACCTTGAGGATGTCCTGCGGCCGGGGCCGGGCGTCCTCGAGGGCGGTCGGGGACACCTCCACCAGGAGGCGATTGCGCCCCACGTCCACGAGGCGCTTGCGGCCCGAGGCCGCCTCGCGGCCCAGGATGCGGACCAGGTCGAGGACCTCGCCGGCCAGCTCGCACACCGCCGGGAGCCCGATGGCGCCGTAGGCCACGGGGGAGCCGCCCTCCTCCTCGATCCACACGGTACGCTCGCCGAGGGCGACCTCGATGGCGTAGCGCCCCTGTCCCACGGCGCCGTCGTCGAGGAGGGAGAAGAGCCCCGCGACGATCCCCTGCCCGCAGACGGCGAGTTCCTGGTGCGTCGTGAAGGTCAGGCTCGAGAAGAGGAGGCCGGGGTCGTTGGCAGGCATGATGAAGAAGGTGTCGCGAAACCCCAGCTCCCGCGCGATGCGGTGCATGCGCTCCTTGTCCACGGCGCCGCCGTAGTAGACCACCGCCGTGGGGCTCCCCTCGAACTGCCGGGAGGCGAAGGCGTCGAACACCTTGAAGCGGGTGGGGGCCGGCATCAGGTCCGGCCCGTCCAATCCGAGAGCAGGAGCGACTCGGCGGCGTCCTTCTCCACGGGCCGGGAGAAGTAGTACCCCTGGCCGTACTCGCAGCCGAGCTCGCGCACCTTCTCGAGCTGCTCCTCCGTCTCCACCCCCTCGGCCACCACGTCCATCCTGAGGTTGTGGGCCATGGTCACGATGGAGCGCACGATCTCGAGGGACTCCTCGTCGGTGGCGATCTTGGCCACGAAGGTCTGGTCCACCTTGACCGTGTCGATGGGGTAGCGCCGCAGGTAGCTCATGGAGGAGTAGCCCGTGCCGAAGTCGTCGATGGCGAGGCGGATGCTCTGCGCCTTGAGCTGCTTGAGCATCTCGAGGGCGTACTGGGCGTGCTCCATGATAATGCTCTCGGTGATCTCGAGCTTGAGGGTCCTCCCGTCGAGCCCGTACTCGCGGAGCATGAGGTCGATCTGCATAGTGAGCTCGGGCTGGAGGAGCTGGATGCCCGAGAGGTTCACGCTCATCGTCAGGGGCGGGTTGCGGCGGGCGAGGCCCTGCCAGGCGCGGAGCTGCCGGCACGACTCGCGGAGGGTCCACAGCCCGATGGGCACGATGAGGCCGGTCTCCTCGGCGAGGGGGATGAACTTGGTGGGCGGGATGTGCCCCTTCTCCGCGTGCGGCCACCGGATGAGCGCCTCGAAGCCTACCACTTTCCGGTCCCTCAGGCTGAGGATGGGCTGGTAGACCATCCGGAAGTCCATGCGCTCGACGGCGCGCCGCAGCTCGGTCTCGAGCTCGAGGAGCGCCACGGCGCTGGAGTGCATGGCCCGGTCGAAGACGGCGGAGCGCGCCTTGCCCATGGATTTGGCCTTGTACATGGCGAGGTCCGCGTCGCGGAGCATGTCCTCGGGACGCTCGTAGCCGAGGGCGCTGAGGGCGATGCCGATGCTCGTCGTGGTGAAGACCTCCCGCCCCTCGAGGTTGAAGGGCGCCTTGAGCGCCTTCTGGATGCGGTCGGCGAAGAGCGTGGCGTCGGTGGCCGTGCGGATGTCCTCGAGGAGGATGACGAACTCGTCGCCACCGAGCCGGGCCACCGTGTCGGCCGGGCGGAGGCACGTGGCGAGGCGCCGGGCCATGCCCACGAGGAGCTGGTCGCCCATCATGTGGCCGAGGCTGTCGTTCACGACCTTGAACCGGTCCAGATCCATGAAGAGGACCGCGAACTCGTAGCCCTCCCGCCGGGCGGTTCTCGCGATGGCCTGCGCCAGGCGGTCCATGAAGAGCGCGCGGTTCGGCAGCCCCGTGAGAGCGTCGTGGAGCGCGTCGTGGATGAGCCGCTCCTCCGAGGTCTTCCGCTCCGTGATGTCGGTCTGGGAGCCCGCCACGCGGTAGGCGCGCCCGTTGGCGTCGCGGACCGCGAGGCCGCGCGTGAGCATCCACCGGAAGCCGCCGTCGCGGTGGACCATGCGATGCTCGTGCTCGAAGTGCGGCGTGTCGCCGCTCAGGTGCGCCTCGAGCTTGGCCCGGAAGGTCTGCGCGTCGTCGGGGTGGACGCGCTGGAGCCAGTCCTCCGGGGTGTCGCCCACCTCCCCGGCCGCGAGGCCGAGCATGGCCAGCCAGCGGGGGGAGAAGTACACGCGCTCCTGGGGCACGTCCCAGTCCCATAGGCCGTCGTTGGCGCCCGCCGCCGCGAGGGCGTACCGCTCCTCGCTGGCCCGGAGCTCCTCCTCGGCCCGCATGCGCTCGCTCATCCCCTTCCCCGTGGAGACGAAGTGCGTGATCTTCCCCGTCCCGTCCACGATGGAGGTGACGACCTTGTCCTCGTAGAAGAGGGTGCCGTTCTTGCGGCGGTTCGCCACCATCCCGCGGTAGGTCTGCCCCGCGAGGATCGTGTCCCAGAAGCGCTTGTAGAATTCGGGGAGGTAGTTGCCCGACTTGAGGATGCGCGGCGTCTGCCCGATGGCCTCCTCGGCCGCGTAGCCGGTGACCTGCTCGAAGGCGGGGTTCACGAACTCGATGACGCCCTGGGGGTCCGTCACGAAGACGATCTCGCTGCACTGGGCTACGGCCTGCGCGAAGGGGACGCCCTCGCCCGTCGCCCCCGGGCAGCCCACGCCGAAGAGGAGGAGGTGCCCGTCCACCTCGGAGGGGATGTGGAGGAGCGTGGCGAGGGTCTCGCGCCAGCCGCCCTCGGCGGTCCGCACGCGGCACGGCAGGGACGGGGCACCGCCCGTGAGCTCGTCCTTGCGCTCGAGGACTTGGCGGAGCCGGAACCAGTCGTCGGGATGGACCATGGGCTCGAGAGGCTGGCCGGCGAGGGCGTTGGCGGTCTTGCCCTGGAGCGCCGCCAAGGCGGGGCTGACGGAGGACACCACGCCTCCGGCCCGCACGATGGCCAGGAGGTCGGGGGAGGTCTCCACGAGGGCCTGAACGAACTTGCCTCCACCCTTGCGCACGGCCATCGCACCTCCCGAGCGGGTGCCAGGCACCCGAGGGCTCATTTGCTTATTTTAGACCTGACCGATTGTACTTCGGAAGGGACCTTGCGCGAAATAGCGCCCGCGGATCAGCGGTAGTTCCCGAACTTGAGTTCCACGCCGAAGTCGCCAGCACGGAGGTGGCCGATGACGGCCTGGAGTTCGTCGCGGGAGGGCGCGGAGACGCGGACCTTGTCCGACTCGATGGCCGCCTGGACCTTCTTGAAACCGCCGTCCTTGATGGTCTTGACGATCTTCCGGCAGGTGTCGATGTCGAGCCCGGCCACGAGCTTCACCTCCTGCCGGACCCGGTCGCCGCCGGCCTTCTGGGCGGGGCCGCGCTGGCAGTTCTTCACGGGAACCTGGCGGCGCACGAGCTTGCCCAGGAGCATCTCCCACATGGCGTTCAGCTTCATGTCGTCGGGCGCGTCGAGGAGGATGACGTGGTCGGCCTTTTTGAGCTCGAGCGTGGCCCTGCTGCCTTTGAAGTCGTAGCGCTGCTCGACCTCCTTGGAGGCCTGGTGGACGGCGTTCTCGACCTCCATGAGGTCCACGCCCGTCGTCACGTCGAAGGATTCGGTCTTGGCCATCGGTACCTCCGAAGAGCCCCGCTGGGGGCGTGAGTCGAGAGTCGTGAGCAGCGAGCAGTGAGCAGGGAGCCGGGAGCAGGGAGCTGGTGTCTCCCCAGCTCCCCCGCTCTATTTCTTCACGTCCCCCGTCGCCGCGCCGTGGAGCTTGACCTCCACCCTGTTCTCGAGGCCGTCGTAGTACTCGTTCAGGATGGCGATGACCTCGGGCCTGGAGAACTCCGGCGGGACGGGCTTGCCCTCGCTCATGAGCTTGCGCAGGAGCGTGCCCGAGAGGAGGAGGCGCGCGCCGCCCTTGTAGTTCCCCTCGTCGTCGATGACCGCCTTGCTCTCGTGGGGGCACGTCTTCATGGAGGCCATGGATCCGCACTCGTAGCAGTAGAAGGTCCAGTCCATGCACAGGGGCTTGAGCTGGAGCGCGCCCGGCGGGATCTCGTTGAAGATCTTCTGCGCGTCGAAGGGGCCGTAGTAGTCGCCCACGCCGGCGTGGTCGCGCCCCACGATGAGATGGGAGCACCCGTAGTTCTGGCGGAAGACGGCGTGGAGGAGCGCCTCGCGCGGCCCGGCGTAGCGCATCTCGAGCGGGTAGCCGCCCTGGACGATGCGCTCCTTGCGGAAGTACTTGTTCACGAGGGCGTCGATGGCCTTCACGCGGACCTCGGCCGGGATGTCGCCGGGCTTGAGCTTGCCCACGAGCTGGTGGACGTAGACGCCGTCGCACACCTCCACCGCCACCCACGCCAGATAGGCGTGGGAGTTGTGCATGGGGTTGCGCAGCTGCAGCGCGGCCACCGTGTTCCAACCGCGCTCCTCGAACATCCGGCGGGCCTCGGCGGGGCGCTGGTAGATCCCCGCGAACATCTCCGGGAAGTAGGTCTCGGAGAGGACCTTCACAGGACCGGCGAGGTTCACCTCGGCCTGATCCATGACCTTCTCCACACCGGGATGCTTGGGGTCCGTGGTCTTGAAGATGGCCTGGCACTCGTGGGCCTTGTCGATGGTGTAGGCCTCCTCCACCTTCATGGTGCCCACGAGGGAGTCGGTCTCCGTGTCCCAGAGCGCCACTTCTTCGCCCAGCGCGATGGTGTCGGCGAGGGCCTTCTCCGCGGAGAGCGTGATGGGGATGGGCCAGAAGAGGCCGCCGTAGGTGGGCAGGGTCATGGTGTCGCACGCGCCCTGCCAATCGGCCTGGCCCATGAACCCGCGCAGGGGGGTAAAAGCCCCGATGCCCATCATGATCAGGTCGCCCGTCTCACGGCTCGTGAGGGGGACGCGCTTCATCTTCGCCGCGCGGGCGCGCTCGGCCGCTGCCGCCTGACCTTCGAGGAGGAGGGGCTTGAGGGGACCGCCGCCGTGGGG
>JBBIUU010000026.1:0-23165 GCA_037440125.1 Acidobacteriota bacterium | reverse complement strand
GGGGCGCCTGCGTGGAGCAGCACACCCAGCAACGGCCTCCCGCCCGAACCGGGCCGGGTGCTAGGAAGGCCCGGCCCATGGCGCTTGGGAGGGTAGCCACCTCAGTGCCTAAACCTCCCGAGGCGGGGTTTCCTTTGGAGCGGTGAAAGCGGTGATGCGTCATCCCGCTCTCCTCGCGTCGTCCCGCTTCTCTATTGAACAAATGGGCCTCCCGCCCGAACCGGGCCAGGTGCTAGGAAGGCCCGGCCCGAGCGCCGGAATCGTACTTGTACGTACGTTGAGGACGCGAGGGACGGGCCTGACACCGCAGATGGCCCGGGGCTGGCGGGGGCAACCCAAACTAAAAGGCCGAGCCCCCCCGCTCGGCCTGGTGGAACAGAATCCCCCGGGAAATCCTTTCGAGCCCGGTTTCCCGAACCCAAGGTGTCATCATAGAGAGCGTCCGCTCACTTTTCTAGGGATTTGATGACTCTCGTCCCAGGGCTGGGTATTTTGCCCCAGTTCTTGGCCTAAATCTTCATAGCAAACAAGATAACTGAGACGACGATCCCCCCCCCGACGACCCACAACGGGGCCACCTTGAGGCGTAACGCCGCGAAAGCGGCGGCGCCCAACGCCAGGCCGCGCCAGTCGCTGACGGCGTCCCCGCCCACCTGGATGAGGACCCACACGAGCATGGCCACGAACGCCGCCAGGAGGCCCCGCACCATGCGGTAGACCCACGCCAGGCCGCGGATGCGCGCGAACTGCGGCGCGAGGAGCGCCAGGAGGAGCCACGAGGGCATGAAGATCGCCGCCGTGGCCATGAACGCCCCGGCGACCCCCGCCACCTGGTAACCGATGAAGGTGGCCGTGAGGATGACGGGGCCCGGGGTCATCTGTCCCATCACGAGGCCGTCGAGGAACTGCTGGTTCGTCAGCCACGGGTGCACCCTCACCACCTGGTCGTGCATGAGCGCCACGGCCGTGTAGCCGCCGCCGAAGGCGAGGAGGTCGACCTTCACCATGGTCACGGCCAGCGCCGGGAGCCGAGGGTCCAGGGCCCCCGCCCCGACCACCGCGAGGGCGAAGATCGCCGCCGCGGCGAGGATGCCGGCCACGCTCCGCCAGCCGTGCGAAGGCGGCCTTCGTCCTTCGCCCTCGCCCTTCCGGTCGGGCGGCGCCTGCCCCCAGAAGAGGGGGACCGCCACGAGCGCGCTCCCCAGGAGGACGAGGAGGGCTCCGGCCCTGAGCACCAGGGCGCCGGCCGCGAGCGCCGCGAGGAGGACGCCCCGCCAGTCCCTGAGGGCGGGCTTCAGCATGCTCAGGATCGAATCGAGGATGATGGCGACGACCACGGCGTGGAGGCCCTGGAGCGCCGCCTCCACCCAGGCGACGCTCCCCGTGGCCACGTAGGCCGCCGAGAGCCCGAGCATGAGCAGGAACGCGGGCAGGACGTAGGTGACGGTGGCCACCAGCGCGCCCATGGGGCCGCGCAGGCGCCACGCCACGTGCGCGGCGGTCTGCACCGCGATGGCTCCCGGCAGGGTCTGGCAGAAGGCGAGGGACTCGGCGAACTCCTCCTCCGTGAGCCAGCCCTTGTCGCCCACCGTCACCTTGCGAATCTGGGCCACGATGGCCGGCCCCCCGTAAGCGGTGGCGCCGATGCGGAGGAAGACCGCGGCGAGCTCCCGGGCGCGGACGACCCGCGCGGGGACGGGCCCCTCCGCGTTCGGGTGCCGCGCCTCAACCACGGACCAGCCCCCAGCGAACCGCAGCGCCGCAGTACTTGCCGAAGAGGTCGGCCATCCGGGCCGCCGCCCCGTCCGCCTCTCGGCTCATGGCCTCGGGCGCGTAGACCACTCCGAGGATGCGGCGCGTCTCGGGGCGGGTCTTGGTGGTCTGGCTGTCCTTCACCGGCGTCGCGCACGGTTCGTCGGAGGGCGCCCGCGCCACGAGGAGCAGGTCCCGCAGCTCGAGGACCTGCCCGGACGGGTTGAAGACGTAGGATTCGCCCTCGCGCCCCCATCGGCAGAGGAAGCGGCCGGTGGACGCGAGGTCCAGATCCACGACCGAGATGGGCAGGAGGGATTCGAGGGAGACGAGGTTGTTGATGTCCACGGCGGCGTTGATGGCAGGAAACTGTCCCTCGGCCGCCGCGCTCAGGAGGTACTCGCTCGCCGGCTTGCCGCGCCCCGTGGGCTTGTAAGCTCCGTGCCGCAGGAGGTCCCTCACGGCGGAGCGTCGGGCCGCGCTCCGCTCCGACTCCCGGGCCGCCACGGCCCGCTCGCACGACGCGCGGACCTCGTCCAGGAGACCCTGGGGGGAGGGGCCGCAGCGGCAGTCCTCCGCGAGCATCCAACCCAGCGCGACGCCCGCCGGACGGGCTGCGATCGGAGCCTCGTTCGTCACGGTGCCCTCCTCCCTTCCGACCGGCTCCATGGTACGCCGCGGGCGCGGCCGAGGCCAAGGCGCGATCGAAGCGGGCGGCTCCGCGCTGTGTTAGCTTAGCGGGGGAGGACCCATGCGCTTCCTCGTCACGGTGAGCAAGGGGCTCGAGGGCGTCGTGTGCGCGGAGCTCGCGGACCTGGGCGTCGCGGTGCTCGAGTCCGCTCCCGGCCTCGTGGCCTTCAAGGGCAAGGCCGAAGACGCGTGGCGGGCCTGCCTCTGGTTGAGGGCCGGGCGGCGCGTCCTCCTGCCCGTGGGCACCTTCCCCGCGCCCGACGCCCCGGCCCTTCACGCCGGGGCCCTGGCCCTGCCGTGGGAGGACCTCGTGGGCCCCGACAGGACCTTCGCGGTGGAGGCCTCCGTACGGGATTCGGCCTTCAACCACTCCGGGTTCGTGGCCCTCAAGGTGAAGGACGCCGTCGCGGACCGCGTGCGCGCCGAGGTGGGGCGGCGTCCCGACGTGGACCGCTCGAACCCCGACGTCTCGGTGGTCGTCCACGTGGCGCGCGGTCGCGCCAGCGTGAGCCTGGACCTCAGCGGCCCCCTCCACAAGCGCGGCTACCGCGCGCGCTCCGTCGCGGCGCCCCTCAACGAGACGCTCGCCGCGGGCATCCTGCTCATGGAGGGCTACGACGGGGCGGCGCCCCTCGTGGACCCCTTCTGCGGCTCGGGCACCCTGTGCATCGAGGGCGCCCTCATCGCCACGCGCACGGCGCCCGGGCTCCTCCGTCAGTCTCCCTTCGGTTTCGAGCGGTGGCCCGGGTTCGACGCCCCGCGCTGGAGGAGGATCCTCGCGGACGCGGAGGCGCTCCGGCGCCGCGCGCCCTGCCCCATCCTGGGCTCCGACTCGGACCACGTCGCGGTGAGGGCCGCCGACGAGAACGCCGAGGTCGCCTGCGTGGACCGCACGGCGAAGTTCCGCCGCGGCGACGCCCGCACGTTTTCCCCGCCCAGGGGGGCGCCGGGGCTCATCGCCACGAACCCGCCGTACGGCGACCACGTGGGGGAGGGCGAGGACCTCGCCGGCCTCTACCGCGCCTTCGGCGACGCGCTCAAACAGCGATGCGCGGGTTGGCGGGCGGCCCTCCTGACGGGCAGTCCCGCCCTCGCGAAGGCCGTGGGCCTGCGGCCCAAGCGCAGGATCCAGCTCTTCAACGGACCCATGGAGTGCCGCCTCCTCGAGTTCGAGATGTACGAGGGCACCCTGAAAGGAACGAGCCGGAGAGCCGGAGAGACGGAGAGCCGGGGAGAAACCGAGCCAGAGAGATTGTGATTTTGGGAGTCAAGGAAAGCCCTCCGCCTTCCGCCTTTCCTCTCCGAATTCCGCTTTCCGAATTCCGAATTCTCCCTTCCGCCTCGCCTCCCCGGAGCTTTTCGGGTACACTCCCCCCTGCGAGGCCGCTCGCTCGCACGGGAGAGCCATGACCAACTTCCGAATCGCCAAGCTCGCCAAGCTCGTGGACGGATGGAAGGAGACGAGCCAGGTCCGCGCCATGGTGGCGCGACTGGATGCCGAAGCCGCGAAGGGGAAGGCGCCCTTCGCCGGCGCACCGCTCCCCGAGGCTCTCGTGTCGGGGCGCCTCCCGCCCGGCATCGCGAGCGCGTGGGTCTTCGTGCAGCGCGCCAAGTGCTCCGCCGATCCCCATTCCCACCCCAACTCGGTGCAACACTGCACGGTCGTATCGGGGTCGGGCATGGTGCGCATCGGCCGCCGGGCCTCGGTCATCCAGCCCTTCGACCCCGCCTACCCCGACCGCAGCATCTACGTCATCCCCGAGAACACCCCCCACGCCTTCGAGTCCTTCAACGAGCACCTCGTCATCATGTCGTTCCACACGGTGGCGGCCGCGGACCTCGTGGAGGAGGACCTCGACTCGGGCTCGCGGCGGAAGTACGTCTGACCGGCGGCCCGCCATGAACCACCACCACGAGGAGGACGGGATCCAGCATCGGGACGCCATGGACCGGCGCCTCCTGTGGAGCGCGCTCCTCAACACGGCGATCACGGCGGCCGAGGTGGTGGGCGGGATCCTCTCCGGGAGCCTCGCGCTCCTCGCCGACGCCCTCCACAACCTCAGCGACGTGGTGGCCCTCGTCCTGGCCCTCGTGGCGCGGCGCGTCGGGCGTCGCCCGCCCTCGGCGTCGCACACCTACGGCCTCAAGCGCGTGGAGGTCCTCTCCGCGCTCCTGAACGCCCTCGTCCTCCTCGCCATCACCGCGTTCATCGCCCGCGAGGCCCTGGTGCGCCTCATGAAGCCGGAGCCCGTCCGCTCGGGGCTCATGCTGGCCGTGGCGGCCGTGGCGCTCGTCGCCAACCTGCTCTCGGTCTTCCTCCTGAGGGGCCACGGGCGCGAGGACCTGAACGTGAAGAGTGCCTTCCTCCACCTCCTCCAGGACGCTCTCGCGTCGCTGGCGGTGGTCCTCGCGGCCCTCTTCGCCGACACCGCGGTGGGCCCCTACCTCGACCCGGTGGCCTCTCTCGTGGTCGGCTTCGCCGTTCTGCGCAGCGCGCTCTCCATCGTCATGGAGTCGGTCGGCATGCTCGTGGAGGCCGTCCCCCGCGGCCTCGACCTCGGGGAGCTCGTGGCCTCCACCGATGCGGCCTTCGGGCCGGCGCGCCTCCACCACGTGCACGTGTGGGAGGTGGGCCCCGGCCAGCGCGTGCTCACGGCCCATCTCTCCGTGCCCGACATGAGCCTCGAGGCGTGCGAGGGCCTCCTGCGCCGCGTGCGAGAGTTCCTGCACGAGCGGTGGGCCATCGAGCACGCCACGCTGGAGGCCGAGCTCAACGGCTGCGAAAACCTCGGGGACTGCGGCGCGCCCGTGGGCGACGCCGGGAGCGCCCCGGAATGCAAAACCTGACCCTCAACTCACTCATAAGGAGACACGCATGAAACGCACCCTCATCGCACTGGCCCTCGCCTCGCTCGCTGCGGGCGCCTTCGCCCAGACCGAGGCCCCCGCGCCCAAGCCCCTGGGCGAGAACAAGGCGGCGGCCCAGCAGGCTTCCGGGAAGGCGGCCTCGGCTCCCACCACGGAGGTGACCACCCCCTCCGGGCTCAAGTACGTCGACGAGAAGGTCGGCACGGGCGCCCAGCCCAAGTCGGGGCAGACCGTCTCGGTCCACTACACGGGCACCCTCACCGACGGCACCAAGTTCGACAGCTCCCTCGACCGCGGCCAACCCCTCGACTTCAAGCTCGGCGTCGGCCAGGTCATCAAGGGTTGGGACGAGGGGATCTCGACCATGAAGGTCGGCGGCAAGCGCAAGCTCATCATCCCGCCCCAGCTCGCCTACGGCCAGAAGGGCTTCCCGGGCGTCATCCCGCCCAACGCGACCCTCCTCTTCGAGGTCGAGCTCGTCGCCGTGAAGTAGGATCCGCACTCGCTCAAACGCCGAGAGGGAGGGCCCGTCGGCCCTCCCTCTCTCTTTCTCGACGGGAGCGGATGAGCGAGGCTCCTACCGCGAGCCGCCTGTCCTCGGGAGCTCGGCGAGGACGTTGCTGCCGGGCTCCATGTTCTCGATCGCCACGGCGCCGCCGTACTTGGTGAGGACCTCCTTCACGAGGAAGAGGCCCATGCCCAGGCCGGAGCCCTTGTAGCTCGGGACCTGAGGGTGGTCCGCCTCCACGGGCTCCATGAGGCGCTCCTGCTGGTCCTTCGGGAAGCCAGGGCCGTAGTCGCGCACGGCGAAGATGACCTTCTTGGGGTCCTGGAGGAGGTAGACCTTCACCTTGACGCCCTCGGGGGAGAACTTGATGGCGTTGTCGAGGATCTGCCGGAAGAGGACCACGGCGTCCTCGCGGTTGATCTCGTGGAAGAGGTCGCCTTCGGGCTTCTGGACGGCCACGGTGAGGTGGCGCTCCTGCGCGGCGGGCGCCAGCTGGGCGAGCACGTCCTCGAGCACCGCCAGGAGGTCGCAGAACTCCCCGCGGGGCGGCTCCTTCACCTTGGTGTAGGAGAGGAGGTCGTTGACCATGGACTCGAGGCGCACCGTCTCGTCGTGGACGATGCTCAAGTACTCCTCGGCGTTTTTCTCGCGCTGCTGCGGGTAGCGCCGGAGGAGGTCCGCGTACGACCGGATGTTGGTCAGGGGCGTCTTCATCTCGTGGGAGACGTTGTTGAGGAAGGCGCGCTTGAGCTGGTCCAGCTCGGTGAGCTTCGTGAGGGCCCTCTGGAGGTCGGCGGTCCGGTCCATGACCTTGACCTCGAGGCGCTCGTTGGCCTCCGAGATCTCCTCGAGGAGCCTGAGCGCCAGGAGGCGCGGCGTGACGAGCTGCTCCATCAGGGAGAGGAAGCGGTCCTCCTCCACGGTGATGGGCTGGTCCTGCGGCGTGTAGACGATGAAATGCCCCATGGGGTCGCCCGATGGGCCCAGCGGGAGGGCGATGGCCTCGCCCAGGTCCTCGGGCGGCTCGGCCTTGAGCTCCTGGAGGCGCGCCTGGAGGTCGTCGAGGTGGATTCGCTGGTTGCTCTGGAGCAGGCTGAGGGCCAGGTTCCCAGCCCCGGGCGCGTCGGCCTCCCAGAGGGGGTCCGAGCTCTGCCCCACGAACTCGATGGGCGCCGGGTTCCCGCCGCGCGGCGCGAGGACCGTGATCTTCCAGCCGGGCTGCGCCTCCGCGAGCTTCCACGCGGTGCGGACGAGGGCCGCCTCCACCTCCGTGGCCTCGGCGAGCTCGCGGCCGATCTCGAAGAGGGCGGTCATCTCCTTGAGGCGCGCCTGGTACATGCGGCTCAGGAGGTGCTGCTCCTGGTACTCCTCGACGAGCTGGGTACTGGATTGGAGGGCGGCCTCCAGCTGCTCCTCCTCGGAGAGGCTCTGGACGGGCAGTTCGGCCTGGACCGAGACCCGGCTGTCCTGCGGCTGGTAGCCCTTCCGGCGCCGCTCGAGGAACTTTTCGAAGACCGCGTGGACGCCCTCCGCCATGCGCTCCGGCGTGGCGCCCCGCTGGCCGAGCTTGAAGCGCGCGGAGAACAGCGTGAGGGCGCGCTCCACGCACTGCATGAAGGTCTCCACCACGCCCTCGCCGCTCAGCGCGCTGGCGGAGACGGTCGGGTAGCCGTCCACCTTCATCGCGCTGAGGATGTCCTGGGGGCCCATCACCCCGGGCAGGTCGCGCTTGTTGCACTGGATGACCGTGGTGATCTGGTCCAGGTCCATCTTGTTGGCCAGGAGGTTGGCCTTCATGTTCTCCCAGGAGATGAAGTTCTCCTGCGCGCGGTCGGGCTGGGAGTCGGCCACGAAGATGACGCCGTCGGCCCCCGCGAGCACGACCTTGCGCGTGGTGTTGTACTGGACCTGGCCCGGCACGGTGTACACCTGGAACCGGATCTGGTAGCCCTGGATCTCGCCCACGTTGAAGGGCAGGAAGTCGAAGAAGAGCGTGCGGTCCTCGGAGGTCTTCAGGGAGACGAGCTGGGTCTCTCCCGTGGGGTCGGTGAGCTCGTGCAGCGCCTCCAGGTTCGTGGTCTTGCCGCCCAGCGCGGGGCCGTAGTAGACGACCTTGAATTGGATCTCGCGCTGGGCGTGCCGGAACTGCACCATCTCAGGTCTCCCGGACCTTCATGAGGAGGCGGTCGGGCGCCACGGGCTTGAACAGCACGCCCCTCGCGCCGAGCGCGGCCGCCCTCGTGGCGAGTCCCTCCTCGTCGCTGCCCGTGAGGAGGTAGAACCTCGTCTCCGCGGCTCCGCCTCCCTGCCGCACCATGCGGAGCAGGTCGAGGCCATCGCCGTCGGGCAGGTTCTGGTCGAGGAAGCAGACGTCGGGGGCGTCCGTCAGGACAGATCTCAGGGCCGTCGCCACATCGACCGCCTCGAGGCACTCCAGACCCTCCTCCTCGATCGTCGCCCGGATCATCTTCCGGATGAGGGTGTTGTCGTCGACCACCAGGACCCGCATCCGCTCCTCGCCGCGGGCCTCTCGCCCGCCGTTTCGCCCCTCTGGACGTTTTATGGAGTATATCGTTCGCCCCCCCGTGGCGCAAACGCCTGCGGCGGCGGCGCGGGCTCCGCCCGGCGGGGCCCGACCCTTGTTAAGTGCTCGATTTTGAAGTACATTGTGCTCTTGGACGCCCGCAGGCGCAGGACTCTTGGCAGGACGGGACAGACGAAATGGAACCGCCCAGTAGCGCGCACATAGGAACGAACGGGGATGCGGCCGCGCGCCGCGCCCTGGCCCCGGCCCACCGACGAGAGATGTAGCTCCCTCCGGCGCGCCCCGGGCCCAGGTCCCCCTGGTTGCGGGAGCAGCGCCATGCACCACACCACCACCCCACACGACCGCTCCGCATCGGAGGCCTCGAGCCATGTCCGATAACGGTAGTGGCCCATGTACTGGGTCAGCAAGAGCATCCACCTGCTGAACCGCTGGCGCCGCCAGGCGCTGGTGTTCCTGGCCATCCTCGGGCCGGGCATCATCGTCATGGTGGCCGACAACGACGCCGGCGGTATCTCGACCTACGCCGTCACGGGCTCCAAGTACGGCTTCAACGTCCTCTGGCTCTTCTTCCTCCTCGTGCCCATGGCCTACTTCGTCCAGGAGATGGCCGTCCGCCTCGGGGCGGTCACGAAGCGCGGCCACGCGGAGGCCATCTTCGAGGGCTTCGGGCCCTTCTGGGGCTGGTTCTCCGTCATCGACCTCATCATCATCAACTGGCTCACGCTCATCACCGAGTACATCGGCATGACCGAGGCCATGACCCTCTTCGGCATCCCGCCGTGGATCACTTACGCGGCCGTCACGATGGTCCTCATCGCGGTCGTCATGTCGGGCAAGTACTGGACCTTCGAGAAGCTCACGCTCTTCTTCTGCGTCTTCAACCTCGTCTACATCCCCGCCGCGCTCTGGGCCATGGAGGCCCCCGGCGCGCCCGGGTGGGGCTCCGTCTTCCGCGGATTCTACGCCCCCCGCTTCCCCGGCGGGATCACCTCCGACCTGGTGCTCATCCTCCTGGCGAACGTGGGCACCACCATCACGCCGTGGCAGATCTACTTCCAGCAGAGCGCCGTGGTGGACAAGGGCCTGGACATCCACGACATACGGTTCGGCAAGTGGGACACCCTCGTGGGCGCCCTGCTGACGTGCATCGTGGCGGCCTTCATCATCATCACCACGGGCGCCGCGTTCTACTACCGCACGCCGCCCATCGCCATCGAGGACGCCAAGCAGACCGCCGAGGCGCTCGTTCCTCTCATGCCCTCGGGGCACGGGGACCTGGCGCGCCGGCTCTTCGCCATCGGCCTCTTCGACGCGGGGTTCCTCGGCGCGCTGTGCATCTCCCTCGCCACGTCGTGGAGCGTGGGTGAGGTCTTCGGCTGGGCGCACTCGCTGAACAAGAGCGTGCGCGACGCGCCGTGGTTCTACGTCATCTACCTCGGCATGCTCCTGACGGCGGGCGGCGTGGTGCTCGTGCCCGGGGCGCCCCTCATCCAGATCACCATGTACGTCCAGGTGGTAGCCATCACGCTCCTGCCGTGCTCCCTCATCTTCGCGGTCATCCTCCTCAACGACCGCGCCTTCATGGGCGAGCACGTGAACACGCCATGGCAGAACATGGCCAACATCACCATCATCGTCGTCGTGATCCTTCTGTCCACGCTCTTCGCGCTCACCACCGTCTTCCCGGCCGCCTTCGGGGCCGGGAGGTAGGAGGCCAGGATGGTCGTCACGTCCAAAGCGCCGCCCAAGGTGCCCGACCTGCCGGCCGGGATCGGCAGCTACCGCTTCCTGTGGTTCTCCGAGCTCCTCAAGCGCCCGGTGTGCGCGGGGAAGATCAGGGACCGCATCGGAAAGGTCTCGGACCTCGTCTTCAAGCTGACCGAGCCCTACCCCGAGGCCGTGGGGATCTTCATGGAGTTCGGCTGGGGCAAGCCCACGCAGTTCGTGCCCTGGGACCGCATCCTCAAGATCGAGGACGACGCCATCTTCGTGAGGCCTCCGGAGGGCGACAAGGGTTACGCGCCCTTCGTGGACCAGCCGGGATGGATCCTCCTCGAGGACCACCTCATGGGCAAGACGGTCCTGGACATGGACGGCCGCCGCACGGAGGTCGTGAACGACGTCCACCTCCTCGAGTCCCGCGGCCGCATGCTCGTGGTCCACGTGGACATCTCCTTCAACGGGTTCCTGCGCCGCTGGGGCCTGCGGCGGCAGAATTGGATCAAGGACCAGCTCATCTCCTGGAAGTACATCCAGCCCCTCTCGGTGGAGGACGCCGCGGCCACCGACAAGGTCTCCCTCTCCATCACGCGCAAGCAGATCGACGAGCTCCCCGGCGAGGACCTCGCGGACGCGCTGGAGGAGCTCTCGGGCGAGGAGCAGCAGGCCCTCTTCTCGGCCCTCGAGCCCGAGAAGGCCGCCGAGACCCTCATCGAGGCCGAGCCCCGCGCCCAGCGGCAGATCATCGCCAACCTGCGCCAGGAGCGGGCGCGGACGATTCTCTCGGAGCTCTCCGTGCCCCAGGTGGCGGACCTCTTTTCCGTCCTGCCCCACGACGACATGACGGACCTCATGGCGCTCCTCCCCGGCGAGCAGGCGGAGCGCATCCGCGCCATCCTCTCGGAGCGGGAGGCCACGGCGCAGGACCTCATCTCGAGCGACTACGTGACCTTCAAGAAGGAGGTCACCGTCAGCCAGGCGCTCGGCGAACTGCGGCGCTCGGGGCGCGAGCCCGACGCCATCAGCTACCTCTACGTCGTCAACGGGACGGGGCGGACGCTCGTGGGCGTGGTGGACCTGCGGGAGCTCCTCCTCGCGGCAGACCACCTGACGCTCGGGGACATCCTGGTCTCCCCCGTGGTGGCCGCCGAGGCCGAGGACCTCAAGGACGACCTCGCGGAGCTCTTCGCCAAGTACCACTTCCGCATGATCCCCGTCGTGGACCCGGCGGACCAGCTCCTCGGCGTCATCCACTACAACGACATCATGCGGGGCGTCACGACGCGGGTGAAGGCATGAGGAAAGAACATATCGGATTTCGGATTTCGGATTTGGGAAAAAGGGAAGGGGTTCGGGCATGCCGCGCGTGAAGCTGGGACGCTGGTCCAAGCTGTCCCTCTACTTCCTCGAGTTTTACATCGTGGCTCTGCTGATCCTCCTCGTGTACCGGTTCCTCACGGCCCTGAAGTGAACCGGGGCGCACCGGCGCCCGAGGGGTGCTTCACACGGTTTCTCTCGATCAGTCCGGCACGGTGAAGGCGAACGCGCGCTTGAGGTTCGGCGGCGCGTGCTCGGGGTTGAACCCCGTATCGAGCCACCGGAACCAGACCTCGGAGGCCTCGGGCGCGAGCCTGCCCTGCTCCACGATGACGGCGCCGTAGGCGAAGCGGTCGCGGCTGAAGGGCACCTGGCTGCGCTTGTAGAAGAAGGCCGCGCAGCGGCTCGGCCCGATGGGGAAGACCTTGAGGAGCGCACGGTTCGGGAGCCCTCCCACGGGGCTCACGCCAGCGAGCTCGAGGTGGCTCGCGTCCGCCACGAGGCGGAGCGCGAGACCCGACCCCGCCGCCGCGTCGGCCACGGCTTTCAGGATCGGGTCCGTGGCGATCTTCTGGAGCTTGGTTGCCGATTCGGGTTCTGCCGCGTTCGTCAGCATGGGTTCTCGTGAGCAGTGAGCCGTGAGCGGTGAGCAGACAGCGATGTCCCCGTTTCCCTGATCACCTGATCACTCGATCACGCCTTTTTCCACCGCACGCCCTGGGGCGTGTCCTCGAGGAGGATCCCCCGGGCCTTGAGGTCGTCCCGGATGCGGTCCGCCTCCTTGAAGTCCTTCGCCTTCCGCGCCGCCTGGCGCTTCTCGATGAGGGCCTCCACCTCGGCCTCGAGGGAGGCCTCCACCCTCAGGGGGATGCCGAAGACGCGTTCGAAGTCGTCGAGGAGCCCCGCCGTGACCTCCAGGGCTTTGGCGCAGAGGCCTCCCGCATCCATGGCGGCGTTCGCCGCCCTCACCGCCTCGAAGAGCGCGGAGAGCGCCACGGCCGTGTTGAGGTCGTCCTCGAGAGCCTCCTTGAAGGCCTTGCGGTGACCCTCCAGCACCTCCTTGAGGGCGGGGTTCGGATCGTCGGCCGCGGGCGCGGCGTCGAGCCTCGCCGCGAAGTCCCGCAGGCGGCCCAGGGCGGCCTTGGAAGCCTCCAAGGTGTCCGGGCTGAAGTTGAGGCGCTTGCGGTAGGGCACGCTCAGGAGGAGGTAGCGGATGGCCATGGGGTCGTGGCCTTCGTCCAGCAGGTCCCGCAGGGTGAAGAAGTTCCCCAGGGACTTGCTCATCTTCTCGCCCGTGATGAAGAGGTGCTCCACGTGCATCCAGTGGCGCGCGGGCGCCTTCCCCGTGGCGCCGCGGCTCTGCGCCACCTCGTTCTCGTGGTGCGGGAAGACGAGGTCCACGCCGCCCGAATGCAGGTCGAAGACGTCGCCCAGGTACTTGGCGCTCATGGCCGAGCACTCGAGGTGCCAGCCCGGCCGGCCCGGCCCCCAGGGGCTGTCCCAGCTCGGCTCGCCCTCGCGCCAGCCCTTCCAGAGCACGAAGTCCTTGGCCGACTCCTTGTCGTAGTGGTCGCTGTCCACGCGCGCGCCGTCGAGGTTGCCGCTGAGGTCCACGGTGCACAGGGCGCCGTACCCCGGCAGGCTCGCCACGCGGAAATAGACCGAGCCCTGGCTCACGTACGTGTGGCCGTTGCGCTCCATGGCCGCCACGAGCGCCAGCATCTCGGGGATGTGCTCCGTGGCCCTCGGATACTCGTCCGCGGGGAGGCAGCTGAGCGCCGCCATGTCCTGGAAGAAGAGGGCCGCGTACTTGTCCGTGAGCTCGCGGAGGGAGACGCCCTCCCGCTGGGAGCGCGCGATGGTCCTGTCGTCGATGTCCGTGAGGTTCTTCACGTGGTGGACCTGGTAGCCCTCCCAGAGGAGGACGCGCTTGAGAAGGTCCTCCGCGCAGAAGGTCCGGAAGTTGCCGATGTGCGCCACGTCGTAGACGGTGGGGCCGCAGGTGTACATGCGGACCTTGCCCGGCTCCAGGGTCTCGAAGGGCTCGACCCGGCGCGAGAGCGTGTTGTAGAGGTGGATCATGCCTGGGCTCCGAAGGTGCGGCCGACCACGGGGGCGAGCCGGCGCAGGTCGCCGCTCAATCCCGCGAGGTCCGCGGGGAGGATCGCCTGAGGCCCGTCGGAGAGGGCCTTGGCGGGCTCGGGGTGGACCTCGAGGAGGAGCCCGTCGGCGCCGCAGACCGCCGCCGCGCGCGCCATGGGCAGGACCAGGCGATGCCGCCCGGTGGCGTGCGAGGGATCCACGAGGACCGGCAGGTGGGTCATCTCCTTGAGGAGGACCACCGAGGCCAGGTCGAGGCTGTTGCGGAGCGAGGGGTCGAAGGAGCGGATGCCGCGTTCGCAGAGGATGACCTGGCCGTTGCCCTCGGAGAGGATGTACTCCGCCGCCAGGAGGAACTCCTCGCGCGTGGACGCGAGGCCGCGCTTGAGGAGCACGGGCTTGCCCTGCCGGCCGAGGGCCTTGAGCAGGGGGAAGTTCTGCATATTGCGGCTGCCCACCTGGAGGATATCCGCGACGGCGCCCACGAGCGCCAGGTCCTCGCGGTCCAGGACCTCGCTCATCATGAGGAGGCCGTGGCGGTCCGCCACCTCGCGGTGGATGCGGAGCCCCTCGGCGCCCAGGCCCTGGAAGGAGTATGGGCTCGTCCGGGGCTTGAAGGAGCCGCCCCTCAGGATGCGTCCCCCCGCGGCCTTGACCGCCGCGGCGCAGGCCTCCATCTGGGGTTGGGACTCCACGGCGCAGGGCCCCGCGGCGAGGAGGAGCTCCCGCCCGCCGATGGCGGTGTCGCCCACCCGGAGGACCGTGGTCTCGGGGTGGAACTCGCGCGCCGCGTGGACGAAGTCCTGCCCCGCGGGCACGGCCCGCAGGACCCCCGACTGGGCCTGGAACTCCTGGGCCGTGACGCCCCCGGGGTTCGCCGCCAGGACCACGAGGTCGTCCCGTGTGCCCCGGCTCTCCCGGACCGTCGCGCCGCGGCCGGTCAGGAAGGAGCCCAGCGCCTCGCGCTGGGACGGGGTGATGGCGGGATCCAGGACAAGGATCACTGCGGAACCTCCCACGGGCCGTCGGCCCTGAATTTATAATAGTAGCCTCAGAGCCTTAGCCCTGCAACACCGCCCCTGCGGAAAGCCCGCGAGAGCATTGCATGGACCCCTCCCCTGTCCTATCCTGAAGTCTATGCGCAGACAGGCCCCGTTCATCGCGGCGCTCGCCATCCTGGCCCTCCTCTCGACCCTCGCCTACGTCCGGTGGGTCAACCCGGAGGTCAACGCCCCCCTCGGGCTCGACCACTTCGACGAGTCCCTGGTGAGGGCGAGGGTGACGGCCACGGCGCAGCACCTCCTCGACAGCTCGGGGCGCTTCGACCTCCGCCTCAGCCAGCAGCTCGACACGCCCAAGATCCAGCGCATGCAACAGCTCTTCGGCATCCGGGCCACCTCCTACTGGACGCGCAAGGAGGTGCCCATCCAGCGCTGGATCTACCGGGCCTACCCGCCCCAGAAGCTCACGGACATCAGGCTCTTCCGGGGCAAGGAGCAGGACCCCGCCCTGACGGTGGAGGTGGACAGCTCGGGGCAGATCCTGGCCCTCACCATCCCGCCGAAGAAGAACGCCCCCGGCAACAAGCTCTCGGCGGAGCAGGCCCGCGGCGTCGCGGAGGACGCCCTGCGGTTCGCGGGGGTGGACGTGGGCCGCCTCACGCTCACGGCCACCACGCAGGGCGACGCCGAGGGCCAGCAGACCTTCGACTTCACGTGGAAGCAGCCCGTGAGCAACCTCCCCGGGCTCGTCTACCAGTTCTCGGTCCAGCTGCAGTCGGGCTACCTCACGAGCTTCAAGCGCGACATCCTCTTCGCGGAAGAGGCGCCGCCCAACTTCGTCCAGGACCTCGTCATGCCCCTCCTCACGGGCGCGGCGTGGTTCTTCCTCTCCCTGCTCTTCCTCGCCCTCTTCGTCCAGCGCCTGAGGCGCGACGAGCTCGACTTCCGCCGGGCGCAGAAGGTCGGGCTCCTGGCCGGCGGGCTCGCCTTCCTCAAGACCGTGAGCGAGACCTCCGGGAACCTGCTCCAGACGCTCCTGGGCGCGGCGCTCTTCAGCGTCCTCGCGGCCCTCTTCTTCGGCGTCCTCTGGGCCGTCACCGAGTCGCTCCTGCGGGAGGCCTTCAACGAGAAGCTCAAGGGGATGGACCTCCTCTTCGACGGCCACTTCCGGGTCCGCGAGACGGCGCGCTCGGCCCTCTGGAGCACGGCCTGGGCGGCGACCTTCCTGAGCATCCCGGTGATCCTCCTCGCGGCGGCGACGCAGTGGCGGGACCTGAACGTGGTCCTCCTGCCCACGAGCATGGAGCTGGGGAACCTCCGATTCCCGGGGGGCCTGGTGGGCGACGCTCTCCTGGGGCCGCTGCCCTACGTGACGGTGGTCGGGTGCCTCTTCCTCGGCGTGGTCTATCCCCTCCTCCGCGTGAGGTTCTCGGCGGCACGCTCGGTGGGGATCTTCGGCGTCCTCTTCGCCATGGCCACCTCGTACCTCCTCCCCGTGGGCCCGCCGATCCTGGCGCTCGCATTGGCGCTCGCCTTCGGCTGCGCGCTCTTCGCGGTCATGGAGCAGGCGGGCCTCCTCGGCGGCCTCGTGCTCCTCTACGTGCCCCAAACCCTCCGGTCGGTGGCGCTCCTGCAGACCGCCCGCTACCCAGCGGTCTCCGTCCAGGCGTGGCTGGCCGTGGGCCTCCTGGCCACCGTGGGCGCCGCGGCGATCTACGTGGCCCTCCTGGGCCGCCCCCAGGCGGGGCTCGAGGATTACGAGCCCGACTACCTCGCGCGCATCCGCGAGCGGGAGCGCTTCGCCCGCGAGCTCGAGGTGGCCAAGGGCATCCAGGAGAGATTCCTCCCGAAGGAGAACCCCGTCATCACCGGCTTTTCCGTGGCCACGCGCTGCGTGCCCGCCATGGAGGTCGGCGGCGACTACTACGACTTCTTGCCCCTGCCCGACGGGCGGTGGCTCCTCCTCCTGGGTGACGTCTCGGGCAAGGGCGTGCGCGCCGCGTTCTACATGACCCTCACGAAGGGGATCCTCCACGCCATCGCCGCGGCGGAGGACAACCACGTGCAGATCCTGAAGCGGCTCAACGGCATCTTCGGGAAGCTCGGGGAGTCGGGGATCTTCCTCACCCTCTGCGCCCTCGTCCTCGACCCCGCGACCCGCCACGTCCAGATCCTGTCGGCGGGCCACAACCCACCCTTCCTCGTCCGGCCCGGCTCGGTGCATACGCTCGAGCCGCGGGGACTCGTTCTCGGCGTCATGAGCGACGACTTCTTCGTGAAGAGCATGAAGATCGTGGACCTCACGCTGGAGCCCGGGGACGCCCTCGTCCTCTACACCGACGGCGTCACCGAGGCCATGGACCGGAAGGACCAGGAGTTCGGCATGGAGCGCCTCCAGGAGGCCCTGGACGGCGCCCGGCTCACGGGCGCCCGGGGCATCGTGGAGGCCATCCTGAACGCCGTGGCCCGGTTCCAGCGGGGCGCGCGGCAGACCGACGACCTCACCCTTCTCGTGCTGGAGGCCCATGAAGCCTGAATCCCTACGCAAGCTGCTCCGCGAGGTCGCCTCCGGGCACCTCACCGTGGCCGAGGCGGAGCGCCGCCTCGCCGGCCTGCCCTTCGAGGACCTCGGCTTCGCGCGCATCGACCACCACCGCTCCCTCCGCCGGGGTTTCCCCGAGGCGATCTACGGCGAGGGCAAGGAGCCCGGGGAGATCGCGGCCATCCTCAAGGCCTTCAAGGCCCGCGGCATGCCCGCGCTCGTGACGCGCCTCGACGAGGGTAAGGCGTCCTTCCTTAAGCGTAGGTTCAAGAGCCTTGTCTACCACCGCCGCGCCCGCCTGGCCTACCTCGGCGAGCCGCCCGGCGAAGGCGCGGGGCTCGTGGTCGTCCTCTCCGGCGGCACGAGCGACGCCCCCGTGGCGGAGGAGGCGTGCTGGACGGCCCGATACCTCGGGGCGCGCGTGGAGGTCGTGGCGGACGCCGGCGTGGCGGGACTCCACCGGCTCGCGCCCTCCCTGCCGCTCCTTCAGGAGGCGCGCGTCGTCATCGCCGTGGCGGGCATGGAGGGCGCCCTCGCCTCCGTCGCCGCCGGCCTCACCGGCGCGCTCGTCGTGGGGGTGCCCACCTCCGTGGGGTTCGGCGTACAGGACCACGGCCGCACGCCCCTCTTCGCCATGCTCGCCTCGTGCGTGCCCGGCCTCGTCGTCGTGAACGTGGACGCCGGCTTCTCAGCCGGCTACGCGGCCGCGGTCGTGAACAAGATGAAGGAAAAGGATTCCCACCACGGAGAGCACGGAGCACACGGAGACAAGAAGGTGGGAAAGACACACCCTTGATCCCCCTCGGTGCCTTTCGAACCCCTTCCCCCTGCCCTCCGTGCCCTCCGTGTGCTCCGTGGTGATTAGCCTATGGACTCCGAGACGACCCGAACGCCGTTCCTGAGGGGCGGAATCCACGTCCACCAGCCGAAGCGCGGCTACCGGTTCAACGTGGACTCGGTGGCCCTCGCAAGCTTCTCCTGGGTGCGGGCCGGCGAGCGCGTCCTGGACCTGGGCACGGGCTCGGGGATTCTCCTCCTGCTCCTCGGGCACTTCCACCACCCCGCGTCCCTCACGGGCATCGAGGTCCAGGAGGACCTGGCGGCCCTGGCCGCGAAGAACCTCGCCGAGAACGGCTGGGGCGACCGGGGTCAGGTCGTGCACGGCGACCTGCGCGACCCGTCGGGGCTGCAGCCTGGGGCGTTCGATCTCGTGGTGTGCAACCCGCCCTACTACGAGGCGGGGCGCTCCCACACGAGCGCCACGCCCGAGCGCGCACTGTCCCGGCAGAGCTTCACCGCCGAGCTCGCCGACGTGGCCGCCTGCGCGGCGCGCGCCCTCGCCCCCGAGGGCCGCTTCTGCGTCGTGGCCCCCGCGGCCCGCGAGGCCGACCTCCTCGAATCGCTCTCCGCGGCGGGCCTCGTCCCACACCTCGCTAGGCGCGTCCGCGACAGGGCGGGGTCCGAGGACCACCTCCTCCTCGTGCAGGCCCGGCGGGCCTCCGGGCAAGGGGTGCTCGAGCTCCCGCCCCTCCTCCTCAAGGAGCAGGACGGCGCCTACGGACCGGAGATGAGGTTCTGGCTCGGGCACGATCGGCCCGCGGGGGCGCGTTTCTTCTGCGACTGCATGCTCGGCACGCTGTCACGCTACCTCCGATTGGCCGGAGCCGACGCCGCCTACGCCCGGAAGGCGGAGGACGACTGGCTCCGTGCCGAGTGCCGGCGCACCCACCGCGTCCTCCTCACGAGGGACCGCCCCCTCCTCGCCCGCTGCGCCAAGGAAGGCCTCCCGGCTCGCGACCCGGGGAGCGACGAGCCCCGCGTGCAGTTCGCCGCCGTGCGGTCCGCCTTCCTCCTCCCCTCCGGCGAGCCCCTCCGCTGCCTCGACTGCGACGCGCCGACCGTGCCCGTCCAGCGGGAGGCGGCGAAGGGACGCGTCCCCGCCTACACCTACCTCACCCGCGAGCGCTTCACCGCCTGCCCGTGCTGTGGCAAACTCACGTGGGAGGGGTCCCACCTGGAGAGATTCCGCAGGGATGTCACCGGGGCTGGCTAGCCGCCCCAACACTCATGGAGCATCACATGTCCCAAGACCGCGAACGCCTCAAGGAGCTCCTCAAGACCCGCTCGCTCAAGATCGGCGATTTCCTCCTCGCCTCGGGCCGGCGGAGCAAGTACTACTTCGATTCCAAGCTCACGACCCTCACGAGCGAGGGCGCGCACGCCACGGCCAAGTGCTTCCTGGAGGTCGTCCGCGAGAAGGGCATCCAGGCCGACGCCATCGGCGGCATGACCCTGGGCGCCGACCCCATCGTCTCGGCCGTGGCCGCCCTCAGCCACGCCGAAGGGCCGGCCCTGGACGCGTTCATCGTCCGCAAGGAGCCCAAGGGCCACGGCACCATGCAGTGGATCGAGGGCCCGGTGAAACCCGGTCAGAGGGTCATCATGGTGGACGACGTGGTGACCACCGGTGGCTCCACGCTCAAGGCCATCGAGAAGGCGCAGGAGTTCGGCCTCGAAGTGGTGGCGGTCATCGCCCTGCTCGACCGCGAGGAGGGGGGCACCGAGGCCCTCCAGGCCAAGTTCCCCTTCTACCCCGTCACGCGCCGGACCGAGATCTTCGGGGAGTAGAGACTCCCGCCGTCCCGCGCCATTTCGCCGGAACGACGAGAGCGGCCGCCGGAGCGCGGCCGCTCTCTTGTTGCACCCCCAGGCGTGAGCGTCAACGGCTCGCGCGCTGGGAATCCTTCGGGGTCATGTTCTGCAGGAGCCCGTTGAGGTAGTTGCCGTCGGAGCCCATGGGGAGGACGGCGATCTGGACCTTGGAGGCGAGCTCGCGGTTGATGAGGAAGGACGCGTAGGAGGGGTTGGAGGCGCAGAGCTGGGCGCTGGCCTTGTCCTTGTCGAGGGCCACCGCGTCGAGCTCCCGCTGCTTCTGGATCTCGAGGTCCTTGAGGCTCTTCTGCTCCTCGAGCCGGGCCTTGGCCATGTTGCGCTCCCGGTCCGCGTCGGCCTCCGCCAAGACGCGCTTGCGCGCGGCCTCGGCCTTGGAGTTGCGCTCGGTGATCTGGGCGTCGGTCTCGGCCTTGGCCAGGAGGCTCGCGCGGCGCTTCTCCTCGGTCTTGGCATTGATCTCCGCCACCCTGGCCTCGATCTCGGCGTTCTTGATGGTCACCTGGCCCTCGGCCTCGGCTTTCTCTTCGTCGGCCTTGGCGTTGGCCGTGTCCACGACGCCCCTCTCCTTGATGGACTCGAGTTCCCGGTCCTTGAGGGCGATCTGCTCGAGCGCCTCGGTGAACTTCTGGGGGAAGACCACGTCCGAGAGGATGACCTCCTTGATGGTGATGGAGCGGTCGGCGAGGCGCGCGCTCAGGGCGCCCTTGACGTCCTGCACGAAGCGCCCGCGGTCGTTGCGGAACACGGCGTCCACCGAGGGGTAGCCGTTGGCCACGCGGTTCGCGGCCTCTTTGGCGCGGGCCTTCATGACCTGCTCGCCGTACTTCTCGGCCGAGGGGAACTGCTTGAGGAACTCCTTGGGGTCTTCGATGCGCCAGCGCACCGTGAGGCTGAAGCCCAGGGGCACGCCGTCGCCCAGGCGGACGTCCGCGAGGGACGACTGGAAGACCTGGTCGGTCTTGAGGGCCTCCGCTGCCTTGCCCTTCGGGCCCGACCCGCACCCCGCCATCGCCGCCGACACCACCATCACCAACACCGCCAGGAACCATGATTTCGCGGGTCTCATCGCTTTCCTTTCGCCGCGTCCTTCGGGACGCTCATTTCCGTTCCCCCAGTGACGATCTCCGAACCGCTGTCGGCTCTCGGCCGGCTCTCCCACGGATGCCGTCGCGCGGCGGTGTCCCCCGTGAATCCCGATGGGGCGGGGCGTCCTTCGCGTCAGGCTGCGGAGCGGCATGGCCTGTGGCGTTCCCGGCTCCCCGCCGTCCTGACAGACACCCCTTCGGCACCTTCCGGCTGACATCCCTTCATCCTCCCCAGGCCCGTCTGTCGTTCGCTTTCCCCTTCCACCGGCGCCCGCGACCGGACGCCTTGCAGCCCCCCCCACGCATACGCCGTGCCAGCCCTTTCGGGCGTCCGCCGAGGCCCTCCGCCGGGCGGCGATGGTGTGACGCAACGCGAGCGGGGACGATGCTTTCAAAGGGATGGCGTGGAGGTGCGGAAGCGAGTGTGGTGCGCCAGAACCGCGTCAGGGAGGCATTCCCTGCCTCGGGAAAATTTACTTTCGCGTTGGGAGCTGGAAACGGCGGAATGCCCCGACGGCCATTGCTTGAGCGAATCGCCCGCGGGCGAGTTCAGGCAGGGGGCGCGCCGTCGCCGGGTTTCTCCGAGTCCTCCCGGCGCATCTCCTCGACCACGTGGCGCTGGCCTGGCTCGAGCATGCCGTGGAGCTCGGAGAAGGCCCGGCCCATCCGGTCCGGGTAGCCGCGCTTCTTGCGGTAGTAAATCCAGCCCCGCTCCTCGGCCCTGAGGAGCCCGCGGTCGGCGAGCCACAGGAGCGCCGCGGCGAGGAGGGTGAGGAGGATGGCGAGGGCGATTTTCACGGGAATGACGCGGGCGTCAGGCGCCCATCACGCCCACTTCCTTGCCCCGCCCCGTCACGCCAAGGAGCTGGGCCGCGGAGCGGGTGCTGGCGGCGATCTCGAGCAGCCCCGAGGAACCTACCAGCGCAAAGAGCGGCGCTTCCTGCCCGTAGCCGCCAGTGAGGACGGGGAGCTCCTGGCCCCCCACGAGCACCTTGAACCGCTGGCGGTTCGTTTTCTGAGCGAGCTCCTGGAGCGTGGCGGCGCGGATGTTGGTGATGCAGTTGCCGAAGCGGTCCACCGCGCAGATCTCGCCCTTGAGGAGGCTCTCGCCCACGATGCGGTCCTGCGGGACCGGCAGGCGGACGTAGTCGTCGATCTCCTCGCCGAAGCGGGAGCTGTCGATGCCCTTGCTCAGCCAGCCGGCGATGGGGGCGAAGACGTCGCGCCCGTGGAAGGTGTCGCTGATGGGCCTGCGGAAGTAGTGGTCCGCCGTGATGTGGACCACCTTGTGGACGATGTCGTTGGCGTAGACGAAGGAGAAGAGGCCGTTGTCGGGGCCGATGAAGTACCGGTCGTCGGCGACCACGAGGATGGGGCGCCGGGGCCCTCCCACGCCCGGGTCCACCACGCAGAGGTGGATGGTCCAGTTCGGGTAGTCCCGGTAGCAGCGGTAGAGCGTGAAGGCGCCCGAGAAGATGTCGTGGGGCGGGACGGCGTGCGTCAATTCCACGATCTTGAACGCGGGCTGAACCTGCCAGAGCACGCTCTTGAGGCTGCCTACCCAGGGGTCGTCGGTGCCGAAGTCGGTGAGGAGGGTGACGATGGGGGCCTGTTCACCGGCCATGGTTCACCTCACGGGTTCTTGGCTTTCCTCGCCTTGTACCAGAGGAACAGGGTGTAGCCCACGAGGATCGCGCCGATGGCCAGGTAGCCCGCCCGCTCGTAGCCCGTGGTGTCGGGGGTCTTGAAGGTCACGTCCTGGAGCAGCGCGAGGGCGGCGGTCATGGGGACACCTCCTGGGCCAGGCTCCTCTCCTCCTCGCGGCCCACCGCCCATCGGGTCAGGGTGAGGGCCGCGGCGAGGACGAAGACGGCCGTCCACGCGACGGTCGCGGTGAGCCTCATGGGCGGCTCGAGAACCACCTTCTTGGGATGGACGATGGAGCCCCACCACGTGATGGCCATGTGCACGATGGGGACGTCGAAGAACGCGATGATCGCGACCACCGCGGCGATGCGGGCGGTGCGCACCTCGTGGCGCGAGAAGAGCCTCAGCAGGAAGTAGGCGCTGTACATGAGCCAGAGGATGAGCGCCGAGGTGAGGCGCGGCTCCCAGACCCACCACTTCCCCCACGCCGAGCGCCCCCAGATGGGCCCCGTGACGAGGACGATGGTGATGAAGACGAAGGCGACCTCGGCGGTGGCGTGGGCGAGCACGTCGTGGGAGGGGTCCTCTTTCCAGAGGTAGAGGATGCTGAAGACGAAGGCCAGGAACATGAGGACGTAGCCCGAGATGGCCGAGGGCACATGGTAGTAGAAGATCTTCTGGACGGCCCCCATCTGCATCTCCACGGGGGCGTAGA
>JBBIUU010000025.1:0-33502 GCA_037440125.1 Acidobacteriota bacterium | reverse complement strand
GACCGTGCAGGAGAGCCTCTGGGAGGCCGCCGACGTGCGGCTGACGATCGACAAGGGGTTCCTAGAACCTCTCTTGCGGGAAGGGTGACGCCGCCAGATCTTGGGCCACCTGCTTTGTCAGGCGCTCGGTCCGAATCCTCAACGGACCTTCCAGGTACGCCTCGGTTCGTCCCTCGCGCCTTTCGCGCCAGGGGTCTGGCCTCCGGAGGATCTCTGGCGCGACGCCTGCGCCCCGGGATGCGCCGCAAGGCGGGGCGAGGAACCCAGGGTGGTCCCCTGGTGACGAGCCCCAACGCAGCGGGGCGCCCGGGCCGCGGCGTCCCGAGGGTTGCGGCAGGGCCGGCGATCTCCATTGTCGCCGCTCGTCGCCGTGCTCCCGGCACGGCCTCCTCGCGGCTTCGCGGACCTCATCCGGCCCTGCGGGCAACGCGCCGGGAGCCCTCCGGGGGGCCAGACCCCCAGGCCCAATCCGGGCGGCATTCCATCATCCTGGAAGTAGAGGCTCGCAGGAAGATGCTCCGATGGCCCGCCGCCGAGGCGAAGGCTCGAAGATCAGGGACCGCCAATCGAGGTAGCCTCGCTTCGAAGATCTTCTAGCCCACGCTGGCTCTCTGACTCCGTTCCTTCGCGGGCTCGTTGGCTCGTTGGCTCGTTGACTCGCTGGCTCTCTGGCTCTATCCTTCTCCAGCTCCCCGGCTCTCCAGCTCCCCAGCTCTATCCCTTACCGCGTCAGCTTCCTGTACGTGATCCGGTGGGGTCGCACGGCCTCATCGCCGAGGCGCTTGCGGCGGTCCTCCTCGTACTCCTGGAAGTTGCCCTCGAAGAAGGTGACCTTGCTGTCGCCCTCGAAGGCCATGATGTGCGTGGCGATGCGGTCGAGGAACCAGCGGTCGTGGCTGATGACGAGGACCACGCCGGCGAAGCGCTCGATGGCGTCTTCGAGGGCCCGGAGGGTGTTGACGTCGAGGTCGTTGGTGGGCTCGTCGAGGAGGAGGACGTTGGCGCCGCTCTTGAGCATGCGCGCCAGGTGGACGCGGTTGCGCTCGCCTCCGCTGAGCATGTCCACCTTCTTTTGCTGGTCGGCTCCCGTGAAGTTGAAGCGAGCGCAGTAGGCGCGGGCGTTCACGGTGACCTTTCCGAGCTGGACGTTGTCGAGCCCATCGCTGATGATCTCGGCCACGGTCTTGTCTGGGTCCAGGTCGGAGCGCGCCTGATCCACGTAGGCCAGGCTCACCGTGTCGCCCACCTTGAGGGTCCCGGCGTCGGGCTGCTCCTGGCCGGCGATCATCTTGAAGAGGGTCGTCTTGCCGGCGCCGTTGGGCCCGATGATCCCCACGACGGCGCCCTTGGGCACCATGAAGGTGGCGTCCTCCAGGAGGACCTTCTCCCCGAAGCCCTTCCCGACTTTCTGTGCGTCCAGAACCACGTCGCCCAGCCGGGGGCCCGGCGGGATGTAGATCTCGAGCTCGCGGGCGGCGTCGTCCGGGCGGGCGTTGAGGAGCTCCTCATAGGCGTTCACGCGCGCCTTCCCCTTGGCGTGGCGAGCCTTGGGCGCCATGCGGATCCAGTCCAGCTCGCGCTGCAGCGTTCGCTGGCGGTCGCTCTCCTGCTTCTGCTCCTGCCTCAGCTTCTCCTGCTTCTGCTCGAGCCACGAGGAGTAGTTGCCCTTCCACGGGATGCCGTGGCCGCGGTCGAGCTCGAGGATCCAGCCCGCCACGTTGTCGAGGAAGTAGCGGTCGTGCGTCACGGCGATGACCGTCCCCTCGTACTTCTGGAGGTGCTGCTCGAGCCACGCCACGGACTCCGCGTCGAGGTGGTTCGTGGGCTCGTCGAGGAGGAGGATGTCGGGCTTCTTGAGGAGGAGGCGGCACAGCGCCACGCGGCGGAGCTCGCCGCCCGAGAGGACCGAGACGGGCGTGTCGCCGGGGGGGCAGCGGAGGGCGTCCATGGCGAGCTCGAGTCGGGCGTCGAGGTCCCAGGCGCCGGCGGCCTCGAGGAGCTCCTGAACCTTCCCCTGCTCCTCGATGAGCTTGTCGTAGTCGGCGTCGGGGTCGGCGAAGGCCTCGTTGATCTCGTCGTAGCGCTTCAGGAGGGCCACCGTCTCTTCCACGCCCTCCTTGACCACGTCGAGGACGGTCTTGTCCTTGTCGAGCTGGGGCTCCTGCTCGAGGTAGCCCACGGTGTACCCGGGCGACTTGTGGACTTCGCCCAGGTGCTCCGTCTCCACTCCGGCCATGATCTTCAGGAGGGTGGACTTGCCGGAGCCGTTGGCGCCGATGACGCCGATCTTGGCGCCGTAGAAGTAGCCGAGGTAGATGTCCTTCAGGACCTGCTTGGGGCCGTGGACCTTGCCCACGCCCACCATGGAGTAGATGACTTTGTTGGGCTCTTCCTGCTTCGCCATGGGTGAGGGAACCTCCGCCGCGATTGTATCAGAGGGGGGTGGGATTTGGGATTTGGGATGTGGGATTTGGGAAACAGATCACGGTAACGGACGTCCCGTTCGGTCTTCCCCCGTTTCCGATATCCGCTCTCCCAAATCCGAAATCGCCCTTTCGTGTTAGACTCCCCGCCTGGTCTTCGCTGAAACCTCCGACCACGGGAGCCCCATGGACACGAAATCCACCATCCGAGAAGCCCTCGGCAAGTTCGCCTTGGCGCCCGTCCCCGAGGACGAGGGCGCGTCCCTCTTCGAGCTGGGGGTCATCGACTCCTTCGGCCTCATGGACCTCATCGCGGACCTCGAGGGCCGACTCGGCGTGAAGGTCCCCGACGCCGACCTCCAGCCGCGGAAGTTCGAGACCCTCGCCAAGATCGACGCTTACTTCCAGGCGAGGGTCAAGGGATAGGGACGTTCACCACGGAGGCACGGAGAGCACGGAGAAAGGATTCAAGGTCCAAGAAGAGACTGCGGGCCTTCCTGAATTCTATTGGAGATCACCAGAAATAGGCTCCAGTCAGATGGCTTTAGTCTTTCTAGAGAGTTTGTTTTGGCCCTTCTCCGTGTCCTCCGTGTCTCCGTGGTGAGTGCTTCTTTTTGAGGCGGAAGATGATCAGTATCCTCGGCTTCGGGCGCTACCTGCCCGAGGGCCTCATCACCAACGAGATGCTCGAGGCGGAGTTCGGCACGGAGCGGGGCTGGGTGCTCGGCGCGTGCGGGATCCGCGAGCGTCGGGTCGCCTCCGAAGGCCAGGGCGTCGGCGTGCTCGCCCACCGGGCGGCGGAGGACTGCCTCAGGAAGTGCGGCCTCGCCCCTTCGGACCTCGGCGCCATCGTCGTCGGCACGGGCACGCCGCCGCGGCAGTTCCCGGGCGTCTCCGCGGACCTCCAGCGCGCCCTCGGCGCGCCCGGGATCCCCGCTTTCGACATCCACCTGGCGAGCGCCGGCGGGCTCTTCGCCCTGGGGACCGCCGTGGACCTCTGCGCGCGCTACGGCCCGGTCCTCGTGGTCGGCGCCGAGCGCATGACCGAGGTCATGGCCCGCGAACCCCGCGCCAAGGAGACCGCCATCCTCTTCGGCGACGGCGCGGGCGCGTGCGTCGTGGCACCCGGCGAAGGGCCGCTGGAGGTGGTGGACGTGCGCCTCCACAGCGACGCGACCTTCGGCGACGCGATCAAGCTGGAGTTCGGGGGCACTTTCGAGATGGAGGGGCGAACCGTCATCCTCCAGGCCAACCGCAAGCTCCAGGCCGCCATCTCCGACATCGCCTCGCGCAACGGCGTTGCGCTCGGCGACGTGGGTCTCTTCCTCTTCCACCAGGCCAACCTGAACCTGCTGAGGCAGGTGGGGCGGGCGCTCCAGCTCCCCGAGGAGAAGGTCTTCGTGAACCTGGACCGCTACGGCAACACCTCCGCCGCGTCGCTCCTCATCGCCGCCTCCGAAGCCTGGGACCTGGACCTCATCGCCCCCGGCTCGACGGTGGTGATGGCCGCCTTCGGCGCCGGCCTCAGCTGGGGCGCCGCGCTCCTCCGAAGGAAGAGCTGAAGACCATTCACCACGGAGACACGGAGGGCACGGAGGAAGAACGGGCCAAAGGCGAGCCAATTTTTGTGATAGAAGTTACACAACAAGAGAAGACGGTCAGAGTGCTGCGACAAGAGAACGTTGAAAGAGTTGTCACCCTGAGGGCTCCATCGTGGCTGAGCTGTCTCAGGGTCCCGCCGCGCTGAGGCACATCGAGATTCCAGCCCAGAGGCCCTTCGATGAAGCCGCCCGGAATGACATCGGGGGGTGACCGCCGTTATTCAGTGAACCGCTGTTGCAGGACGCTGAAAAGCCATCACGAAGCAATTTCCTTGCTGGCGACGCAGATCTTCTTAGAAAGGAAGTCCCCCTTCTTTTCTCCGTGCTCTCCGTGCCTCCGTGGTGAGGCCCTTTCTTATCTCTGGGTTTGACCTGCGGCGTGTTGGTCGAAGCCTTTTTGGAGGGCGTCCACGAGGAATTTGGAGACGACGTCGGCGCCGGCGTTGGTGGGGTGCGTGAGGTCGCCCGTGATGAGGGGGCTCTCCCGCTGGGTCCACCTCGCCACGGTGCCCTCGCCGCCCATGGCGTCGTAGGTGTCGAAGAACGCGCAGCCCGTCTCCTGGGCCACGGCGCGCTGGGCCGCCACGATCTTCGGGATGGAGGGGAGGGTCACGATCCTCCCTGAGGCGTCCCGCGTGCCCCTGTCCATGGGCGACATGACGAGGAGCGAGGCCTCGGGAACGGCGCGCCGGATCCGAGCCACGACCTCCCGGAGGTCGCTCTCGTAGGTCCCCATGCCCAGGCCCTCCCACCCGCTCTCGTTCGTCCCGAAGTTGAGGATGACGAGGTCCGGCTTCCGGAGAAGGAGGCTCTCCTCCCAGTCCTTCGCGTCGAGGAGCGTGAGGAACCGCACCGTGCCTCCGCTCGTCCCCAGGGAATCGTAGACGACGCCGGGCACGTCGCGCTCGAGGGCCACGCCGTAGAGGGTCACCTCGCCGTCCCCCTTCGGACGCAGCGTCAGCTTGTGGCGCCCCTCGGGGACGGGGATGTCCTGCGCCGCGGGCGACCGCGTGGCCCCGGCGGTGGGGAGCGGGATGGGGTCGCCGCCGTCCACCGACGCCTCCAGGGAGCCCGCACCCGGCCCCATGCCGTAGTAGACCCAGAAGTGAGCGACGAGGGCGCCCTGCCCTCGGGAGGCCGAACTCACCCGGCTCCACGCCGAGGGAGAGCAGCTCGTGAAGGCGACGCCGTTGGGGCCGCAGCGGTTCGCCCCGCCGTTCCCGAAGAGAGGCGACCGGGCCGTCCACCCCCGGGCGTCGAGGGTCATGCCGTAGTGGTAGTACCAGTCCCAGGGCCTCGCGGGCATGGTCCAGCCGTGGCCCGCGTCGCCGTAGATCTTCTGCAGACGCTCGCGCGCGCCGCCCGAGATGAGGTCTCCCACGATGGGAGAGTCCCCCAGGTGGACGATGCGCGTGGGGCCGCCGGGCGCGAGGGCCTTGGTGCGCGCGAGGCTCTCGTAGAAGTGCGCCATGGCGCCCGAAGGGTCCTCGATGTCGCTCGCCCCGAAGATCCCCGCGAGTGTCGAAGCATGGGTCTCCCGGTAGGGGTACTCGCCCGGGGCGAGGGGCCCGTCGGAGGCGGGAGTGAGCGCCAGCCTCAGCGCGCCCTGCACGTCCGGCCCGGCGAGGGCCAGCGGCCTGAGCGCCGGCGCATCGAGCGCCTCGCCGCCGCGCCACGCCACCACGCGGACTTTCGGGTGCAGGGTCCCCGCCAAGGCGCCGCTCCGCCACGGCCGGAACCGCGCGAGCCCCGGCACGGCGTACGTCAGGACCGCGAGGAGGGTCAGGGCGCCCAGGATCTGCCAAAGCTTCGGGGGGATGGCCGGCGCCGTGGGAGCCGGCGACGGGACGACTCGAAGGAGCGGCGGGACGACGGGCCTGGCCCCCGCGACCGAAGGGGGCGAGGCAGCCTCCAGCGAGGATGTGCCCCGGAGCGGTGCGGGAATCGGCGCCTCCACGGGGGCGATGGCGAGGGGTTCGAGGCGCGGCGCCGGGACGACGGCCTCGACCACTTGCACGTTCGTTGAGCGGGAGCCGGCCTGGTTGGAAGCGGCCTGCTTCTTCGCCGTGACCTGATCGGAGGCCCCCGCCTTCTTCTTGGCGGCGGAGCCCTTGCGGGGGCTCGTCCCCTTCCTGGCTTTCGTGCTTTTCTTGCTCCTGCTGCGCTTCTTCTTGCCCGTCGCCATGGCCGTCTCAGTAGCTGAAGTAGATGAAGGGGGCGGGCGCGGTGCCCGCGGCCAGGCGCACGGCCACGAAGACCGCGGCCAGCGCCGCGGCCTGCGCGTAGGCCGGGAGCGCGACGAAGCGGTCCGCGAGCCGGCGGTACCAGCCCTCGGGGAGGAACTGCGGCACGAGGCCCGCGGCCATCGCGAGGAGCAGGAGGGGCGACAGGTTGCCCCATCCGAAGCTCAGCCGCCCCAGGCGCGCGAAGATCTCTCCGGCGCGCGCCAGATCGGGGCTCCGGAAGAAGATCCACGTGGCCGTCACGAAGTGGAAGGTGAGGAAGACGCCGAGGGCGGTCCGCCACGCGGGCCTCTTGCTCGGCCTTCCCGGCTTGCGCCTGCGCTCCTGGAGGAAGCGGTAGAGAGCGAGGCCGAGGCCCTGCAGGGCGCCCCACACGAGGTAGGTCCACGAGGCGCCGTGCCAGAGACCGCCGAGGGCGAAGGTGATGACGAGGTTCAGGTACGGGAAGATCGTCCCCGGCCTCTTCCCCGGAAGGGAGAAGAACAGGTAGTCCCGCAGCCACTGCGAAAAGGAGATGTGCCAGCGGCGCCAGAACTCGGCGATGTCCGCCGAGCGGTAGGGACTGTTGAAGTTGTCCTTCAGCGCGATGCCGAGCAGGAGCGCCGAGCCGATGGCCATGTCGCTGTAGCCCGAGAAATCGCAGTAGATCTGCACCGCGTAGCCGTAGGCCCCGGCGAGGACCTCGAGGCTCGAGTACATGCCGGGCAGGTCGAAGACGCGGTCCACGAGGTTCATGGCGAGGTAGTCGGCGATGATGAGCTTCTTCACCATCCCCAGCGCGATGAGGAAGAGACCGCGGCCGGCCTGGTCCGCGTCGAGCGCGGGCCTCGGCGCGCGCAGCTGGGGGAGGAGCGTCTCGCCCCGCGTGATGGGCCCCGCGAGGAGCGTGGGGAAGAAGGCCATGAACGCGAGGTGCTCGAGGTAGGACCGCGCGGGCGCCGAGTCGCCCCGGTAGACGTCGATCACGAGGCTGAGGGACTGGAAGGTGTAGAAGGAGATCCCCGCCGCGAAGAGGAGGCTGAAGGGCACCTCCACGGGGCCGCGGCCGAGCGCCCCCCAGAGCTTGGCGGCCGTGCCCGCGAAGAGGTTGAAGTACTTCAGCGTCGCGAGGAGCCCCAGGTCGAAGACGAGGCTGGCCGTGACCAGCAGGCCCCGCCTCCCCCTATCAGCGGTCGCCGCCATGGCCCGCGTGACGTTGTAGTCCACCGCGGCGCTCGCGGCTAGGGCCACGCAGTAGAAGGGGTTCCAGCTCGCGTAGAAGAGGAAGCTCGCGCCGAGGAGGAGGCCGAGGGTGGAGACCCTCAGGCGCACCGCGAGCCAGTAGAGGAGGACGACGGCGAGCAGGAAGACCGGGTAGAGGGGGCTCGTGAAGGTCACGGCGCCGTCGTGGGCGGCGCCGCCGTCCCCTCCCCGATTGCCGCGCCGGACCTCCGGTAGGCCTCCATGAGCTGGTCGTAGAGCAGGCCGGCGAGCTTTTCGTAGCCCGGGGCGGTGAGGTGCACGAAGTCGGCCTGCGCCAGCCCCGCCGCGCGCCACGCCATGATGGAGCCCTCGCCCCCCATGGCGGCGCGGGCGTCCCAGAAGGCCGCGCCGTTCTCCAGGGCAGCCTTCCGGAGGGCGTCGACGACCTCGGGTTCGTTCGACTTCACCAAGCCTTTGAGCCTGCTGCGCCGCGCGTCGCGATCGATGGGCCCGGTGACGAGGAGGGGCACGCCCGGCGCGTCGCGGCGCAAAGCGGCGATGAGGCGACCGCAAAGTTCGAGGTAGTCGGCTTCCGAGAAGTCCGCCTGTCCCATCTCGTTCGTTCCGTAGCTCACGACGATGAGTCGGGGCGCGGCGCGGCCCAGGAGGACCCGCCGCACGTCGGATCGCCACTTGTCGAGGTTGGAGACCTCCGCACCGATAATGCCGAGGGGCTCGTAGAGGATGCCCGGACGCCCCGATTCGAATTCCATGCCAAGGAGGCGGAGCGCGTCACCGGGGAGGGGCTCGACGGAGACGTCGTGGGGCATGTCGGGGACGAACGTCGTCCCGCGGAGGAACGCCACCGCTTGGCAGGGATCGTCCGGCAGGGGGACGACCTTCGTTTCGAGGCCGTCGTCCGTGAGCCCGCAACCCTCGCCGACGGGGCCTGCGAAGGCGCACTCTCCGTCCACCCAGAGCGCCATGGGCGCCGGGCCCGAGGGGAGGCCGACCTGGACCTCGAAGGTGGCGCCGGGCGCCAGCACGCCCGCGGGTTGCGCCTTGGAGGCGGGCACGATGGCGATGCCGCTCAGGCCCACGAGGCCGTCGCCTGGGTCCTTCCCGAAGCCGACGGTCTTCCAGCCCGAGCCCGTGCTCCTCGCGAGGGTGTGCCGGAAGAAGCGCCACGGCTTGCCGGGCATGACGTAGCCCACGCCGCCGTCGCCGAAGCGGGCCTGGAGGAGCCTCCGCATTTCGCCCGTCCAGAGGTCCGCCTCCACGTGGGAGTCGCCGAAGTGGAGGATGCGCACGGTCCGGACGGCGGCGTCGGGCGGGTGCTCCAGAGCAGCTATCGTGGCGAAGAAGGGCGCGAGGGTCCCCGAGGGGTCTTCGATGGGCGAGGGAGGGAGCTTGGAGAGGTCGAGGGGTTTCTTCTTGGGAGCCGGCTTCTTCTTGCGGGCACCCGCCGATGCCTTGCCGGTCTTGCTCCCCGAGGCCTGCGGGGCCGCGGGGAAGAGCGCGAGGGCGAGGAGGACGACCAGGACCGCCAGACGCCTCATCGCCCGGGCGCGCCTCCTCGGGACCGCGCGGACACCTCTGCGGGTGTCAGGAAGCGGCCGGCCTTGCCTTTCACGCTGTCCTTGTCGCTCGTGATGATCAGGCCGCCGTCCTCCTGCTGGAAATAGTAATACGGCTGGCTCGCGGAGGGCGAGGTCCCCCTCTCCGCGGGGCCCGGTGTGACCTGCGGCGTCCCGTAGGAGGGGTCGTCGGTGATGACGAGGACGCCCTCGGCGTTGCGGAAGTAGTAGACCTCGTGGTCGGGCCCCGCGGCGGCCCGGGCGGCCTCCTCGCTCCATGAGGCCGGCAGGCGGAACTCGAAGCCTCCCGCGGGCAGGGCCGTGGGCCGCGTGGCGAGGGCCAGGAGCGCCTGCGCCCCGTCACCCCATCTCTCCCTGAGGGCGGCCTGGAAAGAGCCCTCCGACTTCGTCCGGTCGTAGCGGGCGAGGAGGGCCGAGGCCGCGTCCCGAGCCAGCTTGAGGTAGCCGTCCGCCGTGAAATGGACGCCGTCGGGCTGGGCCAGCGGGGGGCGGGCGGCGGCCCAGTGGACGAAGGCCCCAATCCCGCCCATGGCCTGGCGCTGGTCGAAGAAGGCGGCGCCCTCCGCGGCGCACGCGGCGCGCTGGGCGGCGACCACGCGATCCATGCCCTGCGCCGCGCCCATCCGGTCCGGGGGGCCGAGGACGACGACGGCCGCCTCCGGGGCGGCCGCTCGAAGGCGTCGCAGGACCCTCGCGAAGAGCGCGGGGTAGGCCTCGAGGTCGGAGGCCCTGCTCCCCGATTCGTTCGTGCCGAAGGCCACGAGGACGAGGTCCGGGGCCTCCGCGACCACGAGGGCGTCGAAGGTCTCGGCGCGGCATTTCAGGAGGAGGTCCGCCCGGGCGCCCAAGACCCCGAGCGGGCTATAGACGAGGCCCGACGGGTTCTCGAGGGCGGCGCCCAGGATCCGGAAGGGCCCGCCCTCGGTGCGGATTTCCAGCCGGTGGGTGCCTCCCGGGGCGGCGGCCTCTGCTTCATAGCGAAAGACCCCCACGGTTCGTGCCTCGGCGTTAGAGTCCAGCCGGCCAACGGAACGACCGTCGAGGAGGACCGTGGCGCTCCCGCCTCCGGGGCGCCGCAGGAACTCCACGCGAACCAGCGTACCCTGCCCCTCGAACCAGGCGCTCTCGCCGGCCCGATCCGTCTCGAGGGTGCACCCGACGAGGTCCGTGTCGTCCTCGGGGCTGTCCCCCCTCGGGACGATGCGCCGCCAGCCGCCCGAGCAGCCCGTCCGGGCCCCCGCCCTGACGGTGTAGCGCGGCGGCGTCCAGGGCAGAGCCAGACCCGCCCCGCCGTCGCCGAATATCCCCTTGAGGAGCTGGCCCAGGACCAGCGGCTCGGGGCTGGAGGCCACATGGGAGTCGCCGAAGTGGAGGACTTTGACCTTGCCGCCCCGCCCCCCCTGGAGGGCGATGAGTTTCTGGGCGACGGGTGCGAAGGGATCGGAAGGTGCGGCCGTCTGGGCTACGCCCGCCGGCCCCGCGAGGGAGGCGCAGAGGAGAAGGGCGGCCGCCGTCCGGGAGCCCATGGGGCGGTCAGGGAGTCGGAGTCTTGAGGGTCAGATCGATGGGCCGGACGGGGTCGATCTTCATGCGGCGCGCGGGGCCCCACTGCCGGTGGAGGCCCTGGCTCCACATCCACACCATCACTTGGACGGCGTGCTCCGGGTTCAGGGGAGAGAAGGCCTGGTCGTCGGGCAGGAGCCCGGCCTTCTTCATGGCCGCCACGTTGATCGCGAAGGTGTGGGGCATGAACTGGCACATCCCCACGTAGCGCCCGTTTTTCGAGCGGACCGCCGCGAAGCCCCGGCTTTCCATGCGGATGACCCTGGCGATGGCGGCGGCGTGCTGGGGGATGCCGTACTCCGTGGTGAAGCGGTCCACCAGAACGCGGACCTGCCCCGCGTCCAGGCGGGTGGGGGCGGGCGGACCGATGGGGTCGGCGGCGTGGACGGAGAGGCCGGCCGCCAGAACCACCAGGGCCGCCACCGCACACGCTCGTTTTCCTGACCGACTTTTGACCATCCGCACTCCTTGCCGTCTTGTCCGCTGGAGATAATATAGTACCATAAAAGGGCCCCCGTGGGAAGTAGGGGTAAATTCCATCCCACTAAATGCTGTGGGGCGGGTCCCTATTCCAGGCTAAGAGTCCTTGTTCTGCAAAGACTTAGGAGGGTCCGATGGCGAGTAAAGTCTACAAAAAAGTCCGGGTCGTGGGGTGCTCCGACAAGACGTTCGAGGAGGCGGTGAGCACGGCGGTGGAGAAGGCCGGGGAGACCCTACACGGGCTTTCCTGGTTCGAGGTGGTGGAGTTCCGGGGCGCCATCAAGGACGGCAAGGTGGCCGAGTACCAGGCCACCGTGGACCTCTCGTTCAAGCTGGAATAGGCCGGGGGCCGGCCGGGGTCACTCCTCGGCCAGGCGCTCCAAGTCCTTCTTGGTCTCGGCCGAGCGCCGGTCCTTGCGGTGCTTGTGGACCTTGGCGGGCTTCTGCGGCAGGGGCAGGCGGACCTTCTTCAGGTCCTCCGGTTTCACCTTTAGAATCTTGGATTTGCGCCGCGGCATCGCGCCGAGGTCAGCTCGCAGCCACCGCCCAGATCGCGACCCCAGCACCCACCTTGAAGAACTCGCCGGCCTTCCGGACCTGGTTGTCGTTGACGGGGTCCTGGAAGGTCTGGTCGAGGGCCGCCGGGTCGATCCTCACCGTGCAGTGCCAGTTGTCGGTGACCGTGTCCACCACGCCGATGGTGAAGCGGAAGACGGCGTTCTGGCGGACGATGACGAGCTTGACGGGCATCCCCACGGCAATCTGGGCGGCAGCGGTCGCCCCTCCGGGCACCATGATCTGCGAGGGGTCGGCGGTCCCCGTCGAGATCTCCGGGTTCAGCGGTTGGGCCAATTCCTTCTGGACCGTCACGTCGCAGTAGATCCCGCTGTCCGTGTTGGAGATGTCGTCGATCGTCCCGACCCGGGTGGTGGGGTCGTCCGCGCGCAACGCCACCGAGAACGTCAGGACCGACGCGGCGACCAAGAACAAGACCAGCAGCTTCCTTCCGTGCGGCATCGTTCACCCCTTTTGGCTTATGCCTTCAAAGCCTTCCATTATCATAAGGCGCCTCTCACCGCCGCGCTATGGGCCCTTGGTCCCTCGCGGCCCCGGGTCAGCGGTCTTGGAGCGGGTGGTCCGCCCACCCGTGGAACTTGCCCTGGCGCCGGTATTCCTCCACGTAGTCCACGTAGTTCCGCCACCCGTCCCGGAGGGCCTGGCGCTCCTCGGGGGTCAGGGGCCTGACGGGGCGGGCCGGGGACCCCACGACCAGGTGCCCGGCGGGCATGGTCTTGCCCTGCATGACCACCGAGCCGGCCCCCACGAGGACCTCCTCCTCGACGGTGCATCCGTCCAGGAGGATGGCGCCCATGCCGATGAGGGAGCGGCCCCTCAGGGTGCAGCCGTGGAGGATGGCGCCGTGGCCGATGACGACCTCGGGACCGATGTCGAGCGGGAAGCGGTCGTGCGTCGTGTGGAGGACGCAGTTGTCCTGCACGTTCGAGCGCTCGCCGATGCGGATGTAGTGGACGTCGCCGCGGATGGTCACGTTGCACCAGACGGAAGCACCCTCGGCGATGGTCACGTCGCCGTTGATCCTCGCCGTGGGGTCCACGTAGACGCTCGGGTGGATGTCGGGACGGTTCTCGAGATGGGGAAGGCGCATGGGGAACTCCGTAAAGAACGATGATGGATGAGCGATGATCGACGAGCAGGAGAAGGTCCGATGCTCGTCAGGAGCTACAATTTGACTCACCCCTCATCCCTCATCGCTCATCGTGTTCAGTTCTTCTCCTCGCTCATCATATCTTCCTGTCCCCCCACCACCTTGTCATAGACCCACAGCGCGAGGGCGATGAGGACGGCCCACAGCCCGAACGCGTACCAGACCCACTCGGCGTGGCCGAGGCGCTCGCTGAAGAGGCGCGTCAGGTGCACGCCCACGGACGGGCCAAAACCGAAGCCGATGGCGAAGGGCAGGAATCCGTACCCGATGTACAGGGCGAGCTTGTCCTTGGGGGCGATGACCGAGACGTACTCCACCATCCGGGGGCTGAACATCATCTCGCCCACGGCCCAGATGACGAGGGAGAGGCTCACCGCCCAGGCGCCCAGGGTCAGCCCGAAGAGGCCCACCGTCCCCACGGCCACCGCCGAGATGAGGATGCCCACGATCATGGAGGGCAGGGGCCGGTAGCGCCCCATCCACTTCCCGATGAGGACCTGGAAACACACGATCATGATGGGGTCCACCGCCTGGAAGTACTCGATGCGCTCCTTCATGGCGGGGTCCAGGGAGGTGATGAAGAGCGGGATGTTGGTCCAGATCTGGCTGTAGAGCGCCCACACCCCCGAGAAGATGAGGATGAAGCTCAGGAGTTTCACGTCGCCCAGCCGCTGGGGCTGGCGGAGCTGGGGCTGCGGCCCCAGGCGCTTCTCCCTCGCCCGGAGCGGGAGATCTGCGATGAGATTTGCAATGATCCAACCAATCGCAGCGAACCAGGCCGACCGCGATGTCAGCGGGAGCCCTAGCAAATTGCCAATTCCTGCAATAATCTCGTCCGGATAGTACCAACGACCTCCCCCGCCCGTCATCCACCATGAAGACGTAAACAGGCAGATCAATGCGCATCCAAAAGCAGTAATCATCAACCTCAGGTTCCCCAACACAACGATCATGTCGTTGAGGACCGCGAGGAACGACTTGGCCTTCGCCGCCTCCGCCACGGGGAGGTTCTGGAACATCCAGAGGGTCACCGCCAACGCCGAGGCTTCCACCACGCCGCAGGCCACGAAGATGAGTTCGGGCTTCCCGGTCCCCGTCCTCACGACGTTGGCCAGGAAGGGTCCGATGAAGGAGCCGACGTTGATGACCATGTAGTAGATGGAGAAGCCGAGGGTGCGGTTCTCCTCCGTCGAGGCCGCCTTCACGGTCCCCGCGATGACGGGCTTCATGACCGCGCCGCCGAGGGCGATGAGGAGGAGCGCCGCGAAGACGCTAGGGTAGGCCGTGACCCGGCTGGCCAGGAAGTACCCCGCCGTGATGATGACGAGGGAGACCGCCATGGTCTGCCGGAAGCCGTAGCGGTCCGCGAGGGCGCCGATGAGGATGGGCAGGAAGTAGCCCATGAAGAGCATGGTCCCGTACATGGCGCTCGCCCGCACGTCGCCGAAGCCCAGGTCCTGCGCGAGGTAGATGATGAGGTACGAAAGCATGGTGTAGGAGGCCAGGCAGTGGAGGAGCTCCGTGATGATGGCCGCCCAGAAGGTCCTGTTGAACTGCCCCAGCGATTCCCTCAGCGTGAGTCCCATGCGCGCTCCGTGCGGAAGCTATCGGCCTTCAGCTATCAGCTCTCAGCTCTCAACTTTCGACTCTCAACTCTCAACCGCCCCGCTCCCCCGGATCTTCTCCAGGATCCTCGGGATGTCCCGGTCGTACTGGTGGATCCAGAGGACCTCGAGGCCCAGGTGGTCGAAGGCGTCCCATACGGCCCGGCGAGAAGCCTTGTAGCGTATGGCGCTCCGTGCGTCCTTCGGCAGGGGCGCCGGGGGTTTGAGCAAGATGTAGTGCCTGAGGGGCTCGGCGAGGCGCCGCGCCAGGTCCATGAGGCGCCGCAGGTCGGGGTCCTCCCCCGAGGTCCCGATGAGGAGGCACGTGGAACGCGCCAGGAGCTGGACCGCGACGTGGTCGGTCCAGTGGTGGCCCTCCCGGAGGAGGCCGTGGTAGTCGTCCTCGGAGAGCACGAGGGTCTGAGAGCGTGCCTCTTCCGGGTCCCGCGGCAGGTAGCCATGGGTGTGGTAGATGGGTACGAGCCCGGGCTCGAGGCGGACCGGCGCCGAGGAGACGGTCTGGTAGCGCGAGCCCACGCCCAGGTCTCGGGCGAATCGCTCCAGGAGGTCGTCGAAGTTGGGGGTGAGAACGGCCTGAAGTCGGTCCATGGCCAGGACGGCGCGGAGCGTCCGGGAGAGCCTCGCGGGACCCTCGTAGAGGGCCGCCCGGACCTCGCCCAGGTACCGGGCCCCCAGCTTGGCCTTGAGGTAGCGACCCACCATGGGACGGACGCGCTCCGTCAGGGTCGCCTCGATGTCCCGGGCGTGGAGCGGGGCCTCCTCGGGCCCCACCGCCTCGTAGAGGCCTTCGAGGGCGCGCCTCAGGAGCCGCCGGTTGAGCTCGGCCCAGACGGGCAGGCCGCACCCCTTGGAGACTCCCGCCCCGAGGATGAGGCAGAGCTGTCCGGACCGGTACGCGCGGGCGAGCTCCTCCAGCTGGGGCGCATTCCAGGCCGCTTCCTGGTCGATCTCCCTCTGGGCCAGCGGGTTGGATTCCGCCATGTTCGGGCCTCCCACCCCTCGAGCGCCGAGTGTATAGGACCAGCGGGCCCCCTGCAATGTGGCCCTGACAACGCTCCGCCGCAGTTGTATAGTGTAAAATTATCCGTGAACTGCCTGCGCGGTCCCGGGGCTGTGGAGGGGTCGTGACCATGGTTCAGGCGATGGGGAGCCTGTCCGATCACTGGGGGGTCGTCGTCCTGACGGCCCTCCTGGCGGTCGCCGTCTCCCTCCTCCTCTTCCATCGGTACCGCCTGCGGCGCCTCAAGTCCCTCCTCGCCTCCGAGAGACGCCTCAAAGACCTCATGGACCGCTCCCCCCTCGGGATCGTGGTCTACCGCGAGCGCACCCTCCTCTACGCCAACACGGTCTCCATGGCGCTCTTCGGGATCTCTTCGCTCGAGGAGATGGGGCAGAGGCATTTCATGGAGTTCTTCTCCCCCGAGGAGCGTCCGCGCATCATGGGGTACATCGTGGCGCGGGAGAAGGGGGAGGAGGCGCCGACCAGCTACGAGGTAATGGCGCTCCGCGTCGACGGGCAGCCCTTCCCGATGGCCGTCCAGATCTCCCAGGTCGAACTGCGGGACGGGGCCGCGATCATCATGTTCCTCGAGGACGCCAGCGAGCGCAGGGCCGCGAGGGCCGCCCTCGAAAAGCGGGAGAAGGACTACCGCGGCCTCTTCGAGAACGCCCACGACGCCATCCTCATCTTCGAGCCCGAAGGGGAGCTCATCCTCGACGCCAACGAGCGCGCCTCGGAGATGTACGGGGTGCCCCGGGGCGAGCTCCTGGGGCAGTCGTTGGAGGCCTTCAGCGCCAACGTGGAGGAAGGGAAGCGGCGGATCGGCGAGATCGTCTCGCGCGGCGTCCTCACGGGCTACCAGACCACCCACCGCCGAAAGGACGGGAGCCCCATCCTCCTCGACGTCAACGCCTCCATGGTCGAGTACGGGGGCCGCCGCGCCATCCTCTCCATCCAGCGCGACATCACGGACCGCGTCCGGGCCGAGGAGGCGCTGCGCAAGAGCGAGGAGGAGTACCGCCTCCTCGTCGAGGGCCAGACGGACATCGTGGTGAAGCTCACCTCCTCGGCGCGGATCACCTACGCGAGTCCCTCGTTCTGCAAGACCTTCGGGATGAGGCTCGAGGAACTCGTGGGGGGGGGCGTCGAGCCGCTCATCCACCCGGAGGATCTCACCCCCACGCAGCGGGCCTTCGCCGCGCTCCAGGCGGCGCCTCACACGAGCTCCATCGAGCACCGGCTCAAGACCAAGGACGGGTGGCGCTGGTTCTCCTGCTCCTACAGCGGCCTGCTGGACGAGACGGGCGCGCTGGCGAGCATCGTGGGCACGGGCCAGGATGTGACCGACCGCAAGGCCGCCGAGGAGGCCCTGAGGGAGAGCGAGCAGCGGTTCAAGGCGCTGAGCGAGAACTCGACCGCAGCGGTCCTCATCTACCAGGACGGTAGGATCCTCTACGTCAACCGCTCCATGGAGAATCTCCTCGGCTACGGCCCCGGCGAGCTCTCCGGCCTCGACCTCGGCCGGCTCCTCCACGCCGACTACCGCGACCTCCTGCTGAAGAGGGCCACGGCCCGGCAGCGCGGCGAGCCCGTCATCAGCCAGTACGAGGCGCCGCTGGTGCGGAAGGACGGGGCCACGCGCTGGTTCCTGATCAGCGCGTCGCGCATCCTTTACCAGGGAGAGCCGGCGGGCATCCTGGCGGCCCTCGACGTCACGGAGAAGCGGGACGCGGAAGAGCGGCTGAGGCAGTCGGCCCACGAGATCCGCGCCATCTTCAGCGCCCTTCCCGACCTCTACTTCCGCCTCGACGCCGAGGGCCGGATCCTCGACTGGCGAGCGGGACACGAGCACGACCTCCAGCTGAGACCCGAGCAGTACCAGGGACGGCTCATCGGCGAAGCTCTTCCGGCGGAAACCTCGGCGCTGGTCGGCGGCGCGTTGAAGAAGGTCATCGAGACACGGAAGGTCGAGGTCGTCGAGTACCCGCTCACGATCGACGGCGAGGAGGAGGTCTTCGAGGCCCACATCGCCCCCCTCTTCCACAACCAGGCGGTGGCCGTCGTCCGGAACATCACCGACCGGCGCCGAGCCCAGTCGGAAATCGAGGCCTGGAAGCGCCGGTTCGACCTCGTGAGCGCCGCCTCGGGCCAGGTGGTCTACGACTACGATGTCGTGAGCGGCGCCATCCTCTGGAGCGGGAGCGTCGGGCAGGTGCTCGGCTATGCGACGGACGAGATGGGCGACATCGACGCGTGGAGCGACCGCATCCACCCCGAGGACCGTCCCGAGGCCATGCGCCTCCTCGGCGAGTGCGAGCGGACCCGCGCTCCCTACGACCTAGACTACCGTTTCCGCCACAGGGACGGGCACTACGTGCTCGTGCACGACCGGGGCTTCTTCATCGAGGGCGCCTCGCGCCGGGTCGAGCGCATGGTCGGCATGATGGCGGACGTGACCGACGTGCGCCACGCCCACGAGGCCATGAGGCGGAGCGAGGAGCGCTTCCGCCGCACCTTCGACCTCTCCCCCGTGGGCGCCGTCATGGTCTCCCTCGAAGGACGGTTCTTGCGGTGCAACGAGGCCTTCTGCGCCTTCCTGGGCTACGCCGAGGAGGAGCTCGCGGGCAAGCACTTCCTCGACGTGACCCACCCGGAGGACCTGGGGATCGGACAGGGTGACATCGGGGCCGTGGCCTCCGGGGAGATTGAGAAGACCACGATCCGGAAGCGTTACGTGAAGAGGGACGGCAAGGTGGTGTGGGGCGAGGTCACGATCCGGCTCGTCCCCGAGACCGCGGACTACCCGCCGCACTTCCTGACCATCATCGTGGACGTCACCGAGCGGAGGCGGGCGGAGGAGATCCTCCAGCAGTCGGAGGCCAAGTTCCGGAGCCTCTACGAGCAGATGCGGGACGGGTTCGTGGTCGTCACCCTCGAGGGCCGCATCCTCGAATGCAACGAGGCCTACTGCGCCCTCACGGGCTATTCGCGGGAGGAGCTGGTCCACCTCACCTACATGGACCTCACCCCGGAGCGCTGGCACGAGATGGAGCGGCGCCACACTGAGGACGAGCTCATGACGGTGGGTGCCTCTGATCTCTACGAGAAGGAGTACCGCCGAAAGGACGGCTCCCTCGTGCCCATCGAAGTCCGCGCCCAGCTCGAGAGGGGCCCCCACGGGAAGCCCCTCTTCATGTGGGCCATCGTCCGGGACATCACGGAGCGCAAGCTCGCCGAGGCGCAACAGCGCGAGACGACGCACCTCCTCACCGAGGCCGAGCGCCTCGCCCGCATGGGCTGGTACGTGCTGGACATCACTACGGGCATGTGGCGGAGCTCGCCGGTCCTGGAGGAGATCTTCGGCCTCCCGATCACGGGCAGCCCGAGGAGCATCGCGGAGTGGGGCGAGCTGCTCCACCCCGAGGACCGCGACCTCATGCTGCGCCACCTGACGCAGCACGTCATCGCCGAGGGCCACGATTTCGACCAGGAGTACCGCCTCATCCGGAAGAGCGACGGCGCGGTTCGCTGGCTCTACGGACGCGGCGAGCTGGTCTACGGGGAGGACGGCCGGCCGGTCCGCATGATCGGCGTCATCCAGGACCTGACCTCCCTGAGGGCCACCGAGGAGGCGCTCGGCGAGAGCGAGAAGCGCCTGCACCTGATCTACGAGAACGTGCGCGACATCATCTACTACAACGCCATGGAGGGCGACCCGCCCCGGCTGAAGTCCATCACCGTGAGCCCGCGCGTCAAGGAGATGCTCGGGTACAGCCAGGGCGACTTCAACGAGAACCTGGACCGCTGGTTCGGCGCGCTGCACCCGGACGACGCCCCGGTCGTCCAAACGCACATCGAGCGTCTCCTTCGCGAGGAGGGCCCGGCCACCGTCGAGTACCGGTTCAGGCACCGGGGCACGGGGGAGTACCGCTGGATGGAGGACACCTCGGTCCCCGACATCGGCCCCGGAGGCCAGCGGCTGGGGTTCTTCGGGGTCGTCCGGGACGTGACCGAGCGGAAAGCGACGGACGCCGCCGTCGCCGCCAGCGAGGCCCGCCTCCGGGTGATCCTCGAGAACGTGCAGGAGATCATCTACTCGGTGACCTTCGACACCGGGGCCCTCTCTTCCACCACGTCCTTCGTGAGCGCGCAGGTCGAGGGACTGCTCGGGTACACCCCGGAGGAGTTCTACGCCAACCCGCGGCTGTTCCTCTCCCTCCTCCACCCCGACGACGTCGAGAGCACGAGGAGGGCCATGGACTCGATCCTGGCCTCCGAGACCGGCGGCCGGCGGCAGTACAGGCTGCGGCACAAGACCACGGGAGAGTACCGCTGGATGGAGGACCAGATCGTCCTCGTCCGGAACACGGCGGGGAAGGTCGTGGGGTTCCAGGGGGTGGCCCGCGACGTGACGGATCGCGTCCGCGCGCAGGAGGCTCTGCGCACCTCCGAGGAGCGTTACCGCACGCTCATGGAGACGGCGAGCGACGCCATCTTCGTGGCGGACGCGCGCACGGGGATGATCGTGGACGCGAACCACCGCGCGCAGGAGCTGGTGGGACGCAGCCTGGAGGAGCTCTGCGCGATGCACCAGACCGAGCTCCACCCGCACGCCGAGCGTGAGCGCTACGAGGCCATCTTCCGGGAGCACATCGAGAAGGGGGCCGCCCTCGGCGAGGAGTTTTTCGTGGCGCACCGGGACGGCCATGCCATTCCGGTCGAGGCCAGCGCGGCGGTCTTTGAAGTGGAGGGCCGCAGGTATGTCCAGGGCATCTTCCGCGACGTGAGCGAGCGGAAGCGGGCGGAGGAGGCCCTCCTGGAGAGCGAGGGGCGCCTGCGCAAGATCCTCGAGCAGTCCCCCATCTCCATGGCCCTCGTCGGCATGGACGGACGCATCGAGTACATCAACCGGAAGTCCATCGAGACCTTCGGGTACCTCCCCGAGGACATCCCCACCATGGACCGGTGGTGGGCGCAGGCCTACCCCGACGAGGCGTACCGCGCGGAGGTCGTGGCGACCTGGATGGGGCTCGTGGAGGAAGCCATCGCGCACGACCACGAGATCGAGGGCCGCGAGTACCGCGTGACCTGCAGGGACGGGACCGAGAAGATCATGTTCATCTTCGGGGTGCCGGTGGCGGAGAAGGTCTTCGTCATGTTCCAGGACGTGACGGACCGGGCCCTCGCCCAGGAGGCCCTGAGGGCGAGGCTGGAGCAGCAGAGCGCCCTCGTGGAGAACGCCCGCGCCATCATCCTCCTCTGGAAGCCCGACCTGACCATAACGTTCTGGAACGACTTCGCCTCGGAGTTCTTCGGGTTCACGCGGGAGGAGGCCCTGGGCCACAGTCTGCTCGACACCGTCGTGCCGAGCACCGATGCGACGGGACGGGACCAGGATTCGATGATCCGGGATGTCGCCCGCGACGTGAACCGTTACGCCGCCAACATCAAACAGAACGTCACCAAGGACGGGCGGGCCGTCTGGGTGGCCTGGAGCAACCGGCCCATGGTGGACGGGCGCGGCAACCTGGTCGGCATCCTCTCCATCGGGACCGACATCACCGAGCTCAAGCGCGCCGAAGCGGTTCTCGCGGAGCGCGAGAAGCACCTGCGGATGATCTACGAGAACGTCCCGGAGATCATCTACTACAACGCCATGGAGGGAGACCCGCCCGCGCTCAGGTTTATCTCCGTGAGCCCCCAGATTAAGACCCTCCTCGGATACGACGAGGGGGAGTTCCGGGAGGATAGCGCGAAATGGTACGAGGCGCTCCATCCCGCGGACCGTCCCGTCGTGGAGGCCTTCTCCGCCAGGCTCAAGAGCACCCTCGTTCCGGCCACCACCCACTACCGGTTCAGGCACAAGCTCACGGGAGAGTACCGCTGGATGGAGGACAGCTCGGTCCCCGACCTGGATGCCTCGGGACGGCCTCAGGGCTTCTTTGGCGTGGTGCGCGACATCACCGAGCGGCGCCGGGTGGAGGAGGAGGTCCGCCTCCGGAACCGTCAGCTCATGGCGCTGGCCGTGTCCGCCGACGCGATGGGGCGCTTCCTCGAAACGAAGAAGGCGACACAGGCCATCTGCGACGCCGCCATCGACGCCTTCGGCGCGACCATGGCGTGGGTCGGGCTCGTGGTTCCCGAGAGCACGGAGATCACGCCCCTCTCCTCGGCGGGGAAGGACGAGGGGTACACGGACCAGGTCAAGGTCCGCTGGGACCTCTCGAAGCGCGCCATGGGACCCACGGGACGTGCCGTGAAGACGCGGAAGCCCCAGATCATGCGCGTCGAGGAACCCTCCTTCGCGCCGTGGAAGGAGGAGGCGCTCAAACGCGGGTACCGGACGGTGAGCGCCGTGCCCATCCTCCACGGCGACGAGGTCCGCGGCGTCATCACCATCTACAGCGACAGGCCCGACGCCTTCGGTCCCGAGATCTTCGACATCTTCGAGGTCTTCGCCCGCCAGTGCGCCATGGTCCTCGTCAACGCCGCCCTCTACGAGGAGGCGCGCAGCACCATCCAGGAGCTTTGGGATCTCAACGAGCAGCTGAAGGGGAAGTAAAGCGTGAGGCGCGAGGCGCGAGTTTCGAGCAGAACGAAGGCGTCAAATGAGCCGCGTCTTGTGTTGGGTGTCTTGCCGAAAGCCGACAGCTGACAGATTGGAACTGCAAGTTGATGGCCTTGTTCTTCACGCTTCGCGTTCTGCGTCTCGTGTCGATTGCCTCACGCCTCACGCCTCGCGCCTCACACCTCACGCCTCGCTACTCCTCCCCCCGCCGTCCCGCGAGGAGCGTCTCGATGCGCGCGAGCTGGGACTCGATGCGGTCGAGGCGGTCGTGGACCTCCCGGAACTGCCGGCCGAAGACCTCCGCCTCCTCGATCTCGCGCACGAGGTCGGGGAAGGCGCCCGCGCTGCGCTCTTCGGAGCCCGGGGCGGGGCGCCCCGCACGCGTGTAGTAGCGCTCGATGGCCTCCAGGATGCTGGACTGGGGCGCCACCATGGGCGCCACCGACCACCCGGTCTGGCGCTCCAGCGCTTCGATCGTCTCGAAGTCCATGGGGTCGCACATGGCCACGTGAAGCTTGCCCTTCTCCTCGCGGATGGGGAGGACGTGGTACTGCACCGCGAGGTGCCTGGGGACCCGCTCGAGGATGCGCGGCTGGATCTCCACGTTGGCGAGGGAGACGCACGGGATGTCGAGCTGCTTGGAGAGGAAGGCGGTGAGGACGTTCTCGTCCACGAAGTGCAGGGCGAGGAGCGTGGAGCCGAAGCGCGTCTGCCGCTGCTTCTGCTCCTGGAGCGCGATCCTCAGCTGGACCTCGTCGATGAGGTTGGCCTCGAGAAGCATGTCCCCGAGCTTGGGCCTGTTCACGGCGATTCCCTCCACGGACAAGCCCATCTTAGCCCCCTCCCGGGGGTGCCGCAAGGGAGCAATCCTCGGGGCCGGCAGAGGATTCAGTGCACGAGCCTGGGCCCGAAGGGCTCGACGTCCCCCGCGCGCGCCAGCGCCTCATCCAGCTCCAGCCGGAGGAGGTCGAAGCGCTCCCGGGTATCGGAGGCCTCCAGGAGGCGCTGCTTCTCCGTGCCGGAGAGCCCAAGGAGTTGCGCGGTGGCCGCCGCGAGGGGTTCGTCGTCCACTTTGCCGAGCTGGCGGACGAGGTCGTTCACCGCCTCCTCCCCCCCCTCCACCCTGCGGTCCAAGAGGCTCGTGAGGGAGGCCAGGAGCGTCAGGCGCTTCAGCGTGAGGCTCTCGTCGGCCCCCGTGCCCGCCGCGGCCTCGTGGCGGATGCTCGCGAGGCGGTAGCGCGTCACGGTGGAGAGCTCCCGCCGGATGCGGAAGCGCTCCACCCCGAGGAGCCAGATGAGGAAGCGCCCGTCCTCCAGCTCGTGGTGGCGGGCGATGACCCCGGCGCAACCGACCTCCCGGACCGGGGGGTTGAAGGGCTGCTCGCCCTCGTGGCCGGGCAGGATCTGGACCATGCCGATGATGCGGTGGCCGCCGAGGGCGTCCCGCACCATCTCGCGGTAGCGCGGCTCGAAGACGTGGAGCGGGAGGACCTCTCCGGGGAGGAGGACCGTCTCGGGCAGCGGGAAGATGGGGATGATGTCGGGGACCGGCACCTGCGCCATGGTGAACCCTCCTCTCGACCCCCCGGCGCGTGCGGCCGCCGGGGCTCTTCCCTCACCCACCCAAACAACCGGTGCAGGCGGAGGTATTCCGAGCCGTGATGGGGAGGCTTGCTCTATAATCCCCCCTTCTGGGGGGCAGCATGGACCGCGTGGACGTCGTCGTCGTCGGGGCCGGCGTGGTGGGCCTCTCCATCGCAGCGCACGTGGCGCGGGAGGGCCGGAGCGTCCTCCTCGTGGAGCGCCACGAGTCCTTCGGGCGCGAGGCGAGCAGCCGCAACAGCGAGGTCATCCACGCCAGCATCTACTACCCGCCCGACTCCCTGAAGGGCACCCTCTGCCGGCGCGGCAACGGGCTCATGTACTCGCTCTGCCGGGCGCACGGGATCCCGCACCGGAACGTGGGGAAGCTCGTGGTGGCGGTGACGGAGGAGGAGGCCCGCCAGCTCCCGGTCCTCCTCGAGGTCGCGATGGGCAACGGCGCCGCCAGCGTTCGCCTCGTGGACGGCGAGGAGGCGCGCAGGCTCGATCCCAACGTCCGCTGCATCGCCGCCATGCACTGCCCCTCCTCGGGCGTGGTGGATTCCCACGCGCTCATGCAGCACTTCCGGGCCGTCGCGCTGAACGGCGGTGCGGTCGAGGCCTACGGCGTGACCCTCCGGTCCCTGGACCGCGTGCCCGACGCCTTCCGCGCGGGCGTGGAGGAGCGCGCCGGCGCCCGCTTCGAATTCGAGGCGAGGGTGGTCGTGAACGCCGCGGGGATGGGCGCCGGGGAGGTGGCCGCCGCCGCGGGCATCGACCAGGACCGGGAGCACTATCGCATCCACTACCGGAAGGGCATGTACTTCCGCGTCATGCGAGGCGTCGAGAGGCTCCCCTCCATGCTCGTCTACCCCGTGCCCCCGCAGGACGCCACGGTAGGCATCCACACGTGCCCCGACCTCGCGGGCGGCATGCGCCTCGGCCCCCACGACACCTGGGTGGGCGCGGTGGACTACACGGTCCCCGAGGAGCTGGGCGACATGTTCTTCGAGTCGGTCCGCCCCTTCCTGCCCTCATTGCGCCGCGAGGACATCCAGGCGGACATGGCGGGTATCCAGTCCAAGCGCTTCGGCCCCGGCGAGCCGAGCCGCGACTTCGTCATCCGCGACGAGGCGGACCGCGGCCTTCCCGGGCTCATCGACCTCATCGGCATCGAATCCCCAGGTCTCACCTCCTCCCCGGCCATCGGGGAGATGGTCTCGCGGCTCGTGGAGGATGCGCTGGCACGCTAGGGGCCGATATACTGGCGGGGCACCTTGCGGACGGGGAGGGCGCGATGGAAGGGTTGGCCTCGACGGGACGGCGGGCGCGCGTGACGGTCCTCGGGATCTTGCTCCTCTCGTGCGCCGTTGCGGGCGCGCCCCTGTCGGGTCAGACGGCTCCCCCGCCCGCCGCGCCGGCCGCCGCGGCCGTCCAGCCTCCTCCGGCCGCCCCCATCCCACCGGCGCAGGTCGCCGCGCGCTCTCAGGACCTGGGAAGGCTCCTCCAGCAGATCATGCGCCGCCTCGGGCCCGACCCCGACCTCGATCGTATCCAGGCGGCCACCACCGTCCGCCGGCAGGAGATCGACGAGCGGTCGAAGGAAGCGGCGGTCCTCATGGACGGGACACCCACCCTCTTTGAGCTGAGGGACCTTGAGAACTTCTGGCAGGAGATGGGCAGCGGCAGCACGGCCGCGAGGCACGCCCTGAACCAGAAGGCGGCGGGGATCCAGCGGGACCTCGATCAGCTCACCCACCAGGAGGCGGTATGGGACGTCACCCAGGAGCAGGTCGCTTCGCAACCGGGCCTCCTGTCGCTCTCCGACAGGATCCAGGGCAACCTCCGGAGCATCTCCGACGTGCGCGCCATGGCCCAAGATCGCCTCAGCAAGATCGTCGCGCTCCAGGACAACGTAGTGACGCTGGAGCTCCAGGTGACCGACCTGCTGGATACGGTGGGTCAGGCCATGACCACCTACCAGCGGGACCTCTGGGAGCCCGAGGAGAAGCCCCTCTGGGCGCCGAGGGCGGAGCGTCTGGCCGAGGTGGGACCCTCCCGCCTGTCCCATCCCGCCGTGGTCCAGGACGTTCACAACATCCTCCTCTTTGTGGGGAACCACAGCTCGGCCTTCTTCGTCGTGATGGCCCTCTCCATGGCCATACTCCTCTTCACGTTCAGCGCCGGCCGCCGCGCGGGGGCTCCCGAGAGGCCACCGAGCTTCGAGAACCTGCCGTGGCTCTTCAAACGGCCCCTGGCCCTGGCCACCCTGGTGGCAGCCACGGGGCTCATCTTCTTCATGTCCAAGGCCCCCGCCGCCCTCATCAGCCTCGCAGGCCTCATGGCCCTCCTGCCCTACTTCCGCCTCTTCATCCCCGTGGTGGCGCGGCCCTTCCGGAAGCCCCTCTTCGCCTTCGCGGTGATCTACATCTCGTTCCAGGCGCTCGGCATGGTCTCCATCTCGCCCGTCCTGGAACGGGAACTGGGCGCCCTGTGGGCGGCCATGGCCATGGGCGCTTGCGCGTGGTTCTCCCGACCCAAGAGCGTGGCACGGATGCGCGAGCTCCCCCGGGGAGCGAGCGTCGCGGTGGGCATCAAGGTGGTCGGCGCCTTCCTGCTGGTGGCGTTCCTCGCCAACGTCTACGGCTGCTTCGACCTCTTCGTCGTCCTCGCCCAGGGGGCCATCTACAGCTTCTACCTCGCCGTCGTGCTCGCCATGGTGGTCCGGCTCGCCTGCGGCGTGCTCGCGGTCTTCCTCGAGGGCGACACGGCCCGTCTCTCCTTCACGGTTCGGGAGCGGCGCGACACGATCCTCCTTTGGCTGGGCCGGGCGCTCAAGGTCACGGCGCTCCTGGTCTGGGTGAAGTCTGCCCTGGGCATCTTCGCGATCGCCGCACGCGTCAACCGGCCGCTGGAAGCCTTCCTCAAAACGCCCGTTGTGGTGGGGAAGGCTCACATCGCCCCGGTGGACGTCCTCCTCTTCGTCCTCACCTTCGCCTCGGGCGTCCTCCTCGCCCAGATCCTCGCCTTCGTCCTGAGGGAGGAGGTCCTCCCGCGGATGAGCCTACGCCGCGGGCTGCCCGAGGCGGTCTCCACGGTCGTGCGCTACGTCCTCTATTTCGCGGTCTTCCTCCTCGCGTTCTCAGCCGCGGGGTTCCCCATGGACAAGTTCACTCTCCTCACGGGGGCCTTCGGGGTGGGCATCGGCTTCGGCCTGCAGAACGTGGTGAACAACTTCGTCTCGGGGCTCATCCTCCTCTTCGAACGGCCCATCAACATCGGGGACACGGTGGACGTAGAAAAGTACACGGGGGTCGTGTCGCGCATCGGCATCCGCTCCTGCACCGTGCGGACCCTCCAGGGAGCCGAGGTCATCGTGCCCAACTCGGCGCTCGTCTCCAACAGCGTCATCAACTGGACCCTCTCCGATCCCCGGCGCCGCGTGGAGGTCTCCGTGGGCGTGGCCTACGGGACCGACCCCAACCGGGTGATCGAACTCCTCGAGGAAACCGCCAAGGGCGCGCCCGGCGTCCTGCCGGCCCCCGCGCCCGTGGCGTTCTTCCTGGGGTTCGGTGATAGCGCGCTCCAGTTCGAGGTCCGCTTCTGGGCCCCCGACCAGGACGCCCACATCCCCCTCAAGAGCCGCGTCGCCGTCGCCATCAACGACGCCCTCAACGCCGCGGCCATCGAGATCCCCTTCCCCCAGCGGGACCTCCGCGTCCGCAGCGTAGACCCTCAGGCCGCCCGGGCCCTGGGCGGAAAGTCCGGCGGCGAGGGGTGATGAGTTGTGAGTTGTGAGTTTTGAGTTGTGAGTCTTGAGCTGAGGGTTGAGTGGTTAGCCTTTCGCGTCTAACGTCTCACGTCTAACGTCTCCCGTCTAACGTCTCCCGTCTAACGTCTCACGTCTAACGTCTCACACCCTGCCCCTCACTCCCCCCTGAACACGGGGTTGCGCTTCTCCTTGATGGAGAGGAGGCCCTCGGCGTAGTCGGCGCTCTCGTAGACCATCTGCCTCAGACCCTGGATCCTCTCGAAGACGTTCGGTTGGAGCGGGTGCGCGGCGGCGAGGAGGCGGATCTCCTCCTTCATGGCGGCGATGCTCAGCGGGCTGTTGTGCGTGATGCGCTCGGCCAGGCAGTAGGTCGTCTTCTCGAGCTCCTCGGCGGACACGAGGTGGTTGAGGATGCCGCAGGCGTGGGCCTCCTCGGCGCTCAGGGCCTGGGCCGCGAAGAACATCTCCTTCACGCGGTTCACGCCCAGGACGTTCATGAAATGCAGGACGCCGGTCACGTTGTACGGGATGCCCACCTTGGCGGGCGTCATGCAGAAGGCGGCAGAGGGTGCACCGATGAGGATGTCGCAGCTCATGGCGAGGTCGCACGCGCCGCCCCAGACGCCGCCCTCGATCATGGCGATGACGGGTATGGACAGGCCCTGGATCGTCCGGATGAGCACGAGGAGGGGGTCGTTGTAGGTGAGCGGGTCGCGGCCCGGCTGGGTGAGCTCGTGGACGTCGTGCCCCGAGGACCAGACCGAGGTGCCCGGCGCGGCGCGCAGGACGAGGACGCGCGCCTTGGCCGCGAGCAGGGCGTCGCTCGCGCGCACGATTTCCGTGATGAGTTCCCGGCTCAGCGCGTTGCGGTGCTCCTGGTGGTTCATGGTCAGGGTGCCGATGCCGTTCTCGAGCTTGGACAGGACCAGGGACATGGCCGGGACCCCCCTCTCTGATGGGGAACATTATAGACGCTCGGCGGGCGACCGAGGGAGGGGATGAGGGATGAGGGATGAGGATCGAGGTTCGAGTGCTGGTGTCTCGTGCAGTGCTGACAGCAAGAGCCTGCAGTGCGACGCCGAGATTCCAGCCCAGAGGCCCTTCGAAGGAACGTCTGGAATGACGGTGACGACGGGAGCGTCATCCTGAGGGCTCCCTGGAGAGGAAGTCGATCTCAGGATCCGACCTGCTCCCCGCGCCTCACTTCACCTCGCCCGGCGCGAGCCAGCGGCCGCCGGGCGAGGTCTTGCGACGCAGGAGGTCCGCCGTCGTCCGCCGCCCGTCGGCCATGGCCTGCCCGAGGGGCGTCATGCCGTTCGAGTCGCGGAGGTCGGCGCGCGCGCCCGCCTTCAGGAGAGCCAGGATGAGCGCGCGGGCCCCGCTGTCCACGGCGAGGTGGAGCGCCGTCCGCCCCTCGTCGTCGGCGGCGTTGGGGTCGGCGCCCTTCGACAGGAGGAACTCGGCGAGGCCGAGGTTGAGGCCCTCCACGGCGGCCATCAGCGCCGTGCGCCCCTTGTTGTCCCGGACGTCGAGCGCCGCGCCCCGGCTCGCGAGGAACTCCCACATGCCGTGGGGAGGCTGGCCCTGCGCCACGAAGAGCGCCGTGCGGCCTTGCGCGTCCGTCCCGTTGACGTCGGCCCCGTGGGTCAGGAGCAGGTCGGCGAGGTCCTTGCGCCCGGAGAGGGCCGCCATGCCGAGGAGGGTGACGCCGCCCTCCCCCGCCACGTCGGGGTCGGCGCCCGCGGCGAGAAGGTCCTCCATGAGGTCGCGGCGCTCGGCCTCCATGGCGTACTCCAGGGGGCCGTGCCCCGCGGCGTCGAGGGCGTTGGGGTCGGCGCCCGCGGCGAGGAGCGCCTTCGCGAGGTCCCGCTGTCCCGCGCCCACGGCGATGGCGAGGGCGCTCATGCCGTGGGGCTCGGAGACGTTCCCGCCGGCTCCCGCGGCGAGTAGGGCCTTGGCGCCCTCCACGTCCCCCGCGGCCACGGCGCGGAGGACCCGGGCCTCCTTCACGCCGGCGTCCGAGGCCCCCGCGGCACGGAGGCGCTTCTCCATCTCCTCCTGCCCCGAGGCCACCGCGAGCGCCAGAGGCGTGAGCCCCGTCGCCGTCTTCGTCCCGGGGTCGGCGCCCTTCGACATGAGGAGCGCGGCGACCTCCAACCCTCCCGCGTACGCCGCCGAATGCAGGGGCGTCGAGCCCGCCTTCGTCGCCTTCCCGGGGTCGGCCCCCTTCCCCAGGAGGACCTTGACGACCTCCAGCCCGGCGTTACCGCGGGCGGCGGCACGGCCGAGCGGCGTCTCCCCGCTCCTGTCCACGCCATCGATCTCGGCCCCCCTCTCGAGGAGGAACGCGACCATCTCCGGCGAGCCCCCCTCGCAGGCGAGGGCCAGGGCGTCGGCGCCGGAGTCGTCCCGCGCCTTCACGTCGGCTCCAGCCGCGAGGAGCTTCTTGAGCACGGGCTCTCCCGCACTTGCGCCCGCCGCCGCGAGGAGGGCGGTCTGCCCGGCGGCGTTCCTGAGGTTCACGTCGGCGCCGCTGCGGACGAGGAGGTCCACGCTGTCCAGCTTCCCGACCCGCGCGGCGAAGAGGAGAGGCGTGTCGCCTCCCTCGGTCCGGCTGTTGGGGTCGGCCCCCGCAAGCAGGAGCTGGGAGAGGAGATCCGTGTTGCCGAGCATGGCCGCGAGGTGCAATGTGGAGATTCCCTCGGGACCGGCCTCCGCGATCTCGACGGCGGCCCCGCGGTCGCGGAGGAATTTCCAGGTCTGCAGGTGGCCCCGGGCGATGGCGCGGGCCGCGGGCGTGCGGCCGCGGACGTCCCGCGCGTTCACGGGCGCGCCGCGCTTGAGGAGCATGTCGCACAGGTCCAGAGAGCCCCCTGCGGCGGCGAGGTGGAGCGGCGTCTGGCCGGCGAGGTCCCCCGCCTGGGGGTCGGCACCCCTCGCGAGGAGGACGCCGGCGATCTCGGCGCTGTTCCCGTAGCAGGCCCAGTGGAGCGGGGTCCAGCCGTCTCCGTCCTTCGCACGCACGTCGGCGCCCTGGAGGATGAGCTGTTCGCACGCGTCCTTGGCGCCGCCCATGACGGCCATGTGGAGCGGTGTGAGGCCTTCCACGGTCCGGGAGTCGAGCTTGGCGCCTCGCGCCACGAGGAGCTCGCAGACCGGGAGGCGGCCGTGGAGCGCCGCCACGTGCAGCGGCGTGTAGCCGTCCTGCCGGTTCCCCGCCAGCGGCGCGCCCTTTTCGAGGAGCATCGCGCAGAGGTCGGCGTCCCCCGCGTAGGCGGCCCAGTGCAGCGGCGTGTCGCCCTCGGCCGTCTCCGCCGAGGGCGAGGCCCCTTTGGAAAGCAGGAGCCGGCAGAGGTCCCGGTGCCCCCTCCGCGCCGCGAGGTGGAGGGGCGTCCAGCCCTGCTCGCTCCTCACGTCCGCTTTGGCACCGCGGGCGAGGAGGAGGGCGCACGCCTCGGCGTGGCCCCCGTCCGCCGCGAGGTGGAGGGGGCACGTCCCGTCCTTCGAGGCCGAGTTCGGATCCACGGACAGGTCGAGGAAGAGGGCGCACAGGGGGGCGTCGCCCGACGAAGCGGCCTCGTGGAGGGGAACAACGCCCTCCTCGTCCCGCGCCGCGGGGTCCGCGCCCTTGGCCAGGAGCGCGCCGCAGATCTCCGTGCGACCCTTGAGCGCGGCGTAGTGCAGGGCCGTCTTTCCGTAGCTGTCGCGGACACCCGGGTCGGCCCCCTTGGAGAGCAGGTAGTCGCAGACCTCCTTACGGCCGTTGAAGGCGGCCCACATGAGCCCCGTCCAGCCCGTCTCCGTGCCGTCCTGCACGAACTCCTGGTCGTCGAGGCCGATGCGGCAACCCTCCACGAGGTACCTCACCGCGTCGAGGCGACCCTCGCCCGCGGCGGCCCCCAGGGTATTCCCGTAGAACGCGTTGCGGCTGCCGTCGATCCAGATGATGCCCTTGGCGTTGCAGTTCGCCCCGCGGGAGATCAGGAGCTGCAGGACGTCGAGGCGGCCCTTGTGCGCGGCCCACATGACGAGCGGCGCGCCCGCGACGGGCGTGTCGGGGTCGAACCCGGAGTCCAGGAGGGCCCGGACCTTGGCGAGGTCCATCGAGCCGAGCACCGCCATGGCCCCGCGCTCGCCGATCTCCTCCATCAATCCGGCCTGGATCTCCCTCGCGCCGGGGATGCCGGGGGGCGGCGGCACCTCCTCCTGGGCCCGCGCGGCCGCGCCCAGGAACGATGCGGCGAGGAGGAGGAGCACGGGGACGAGGGTTCTCTTCACGGCGTCTCGCTTTCCGGGCCTCGGCCCACGCCAGGAGACCGGGTGGGCGGGCGGAGGTTCCCCGACACGCGCACCTTCAGTGGCGGGCCACCGCGTTGAGGGTCACCGTCTTGCCCGCGCGCAGGACGGTGAGGCTCACCGACTGGCCTGGCTTGAGGGACCTCAGGCGCCCGCGCAGCGTCTCGAGGTTCTCCTTGGAGAGGGGCGTCCCGCCGATGGCGAGGACCACGTCTCCGCCGAGCATCATCTCCTCCCCGTCGATCTCCGCGTCCACGGTCCCCGCCTTCAAGCCGATGGAGGCCGACGGCGAGCCCGCGGCCACGCGCTGGACGAGGAGCCCCATGGGCTGGGGCAGGTTGAGGTAGGCCGAGAGGTCCTGGTCGAGCAGGATGCCCTCGAGGCCCGAGAGCACGGTGCGGTCCTCGATGAGGAGCTTCTTGGCCGTGTTGACCGAGACGGCGAACCCGAGCCCCTCGTGCCCGCCCGAGGCCGAGATGATGTAGCTCACGATGCCCACCACCTCGCCGCGGTCGTCGAACATGGGGCCGCCCGAGTTGCCGGGGTTGATGGCCGCGTCCGTCTGCAGGTACCGCGCGGTCTCGAGGCCGTGGACGGTGGAGTCGTCCTCGCGGATGCCGCTCACGTAGCCCACGGTGAGCGTGTAGCTGATGCCGAGGGGCGCGCCCACCACGAAGACGTGGTCGCCCACGTCCACCTCGTCCGAATCGGCGAGCGTGGCCACCACGGGTTTCCTGGGCGGGCGGGCGAGCTCCAGGAGCGCGACGTCGGCCCCCTCCGAGGAGGCCACGACCTTCGCGGGGACGCTCTCGCCGTCGGAGAACTCCACGGCGATGTGCTCGGCGCCCTCCACCACGTGGGCGGCGGTCAGGACCTTTCCCTTGGCGTCGATGAGGACGCCCGAGCCCAGGCCGTCGTAGTCGTCGGGGGACTCGCTCGGGGCCGTCCTGTGCTCGTCGGTCACCTTCACGACCACCACCGAGTCCCTCACGCGCTTGAAGAGGGACGAGACGGCCTGCCCCCGGGCGGGCGAGGCCGCGAGGAGGGAGCCCAGGACGAGGAGCGCGGCGAGCTTGGATCTCAACATGGGAGCGCCTCCGGCATGGGGGCGAGTATACCATCGCGGGCGCGGGGCGCTCCGGCGCAGCGGGGGAATGCGACGGCGGGGAGAGTGTTAATATGGCGTCTTAACCATTCTTCAGAATCATCACGTGGCCGTGGGAATCGCCCCTTCGATGAAGCTTTCCGGAGCCCGCGCATGAGCCCCCACAGACGACGCGCCGCCCCCGCCGTCCTCCTCCTGGGCGCCCTCGCCCTCGCCGCCTCATGCAGGAAGGCCCCGCCGCCGCCCGAACCGCCGGGCGTGCAGGTCATGGTCGTGGAGCGGCGGCCCGCCGTCCTCTTCGCCGACTTCGTGGGGCAGGTGGGCGCGTTCAAGGAGGTGGAGCTGCGCTCCAAGGTGAGCGGCATCGTGGAGAAGCGCCTCTTCAAGGACGGCGACGCGGTGAGCCAGGGCCAGCTCCTCTACGTCATCGACCAGCGGCCCTACGTGGCGGCCCTCGACGACGCCAAGGCCGAGCTCGCCCAGGCGGAGGCCAACCTCCTGAAGGCCGACCAGGACGTGGAGCGCTACGGCCCCCTGGTGGCCGAGAACGCCGTGCCCAAGCAGACCCTCGACATCGCCACGGCCCAGCAGCGCGTGGCGCAGGGGCAGGTGGAAGCCCGACGCGCCGCCCTGCGCCAGGCCCAGTTCAACCTCGAGGACTGCACCATCGAGTCGCCCCTCACCGGGCAGATCGGCCTGCACCAGGTGGACGAGGGCGCGCTCGTGACCTCCGGCTCCA
>JBBIUU010000024.1:31812-33710 GCA_037440125.1 Acidobacteriota bacterium | reverse complement strand
GAGCTGGAGAGCTGAGGAGCTGGAGAGCTGGAGAAAGACGTGCCGGACGCGATCAGGACGGACAACCTCTGCAGGGCCTTCGGCGCGAACCGCGCGGTGGACTCCCTGACGCTCGCCGTCGCGGAGGGGGAGATCTTCGGCCTGGTGGGCCCCGATGGCGCGGGCAAGACGACCACCTTGCGTATGCTCGCCGGCGTCCTCCCCCCCACCTCGGGCGGCGCGTGGGTGGCGGGCGTGGACGCGGCGAAGGACCCGGAGGGCGTGAAGGACCACATCGGCTACATGAGCCAGCGCTTCGGGCTCTACGCCGACCTCACGGTGATGGAGAACATTTCCTTCTACGCGGACCTCTACGGCGTGCCCTCCTCGGAGTTCGGCCCACGGGTCCAGCGACTGCTGGGCTTCAGCGGCCTCGAACCCTTCGGGAGGCGGCGCGCCGGGGCTCTCTCCGGCGGCATGAAGCAGAAGCTCGGCCTCTGCTGCGCGCTGATCCATACCCCGAGAGTGCTCCTCCTCGACGAGCCCACGAACGGCGTGGACCCCGTCTCCCGCCGCGACTTCTGGCGCATCCTCTACCAGTTGTTGCGCGAGAGGGTGACGATCCTCCTCTCGACGTCCTACCTCGACGAGGCCGAGCGCTGCGCGCGCGTGGGCCTCATGCACGGAGGCCGGCTCATCGCGTGCGACACACCGGCGGGCGTGAAACGGCTCGTGACTAAGGTCCTCCTCGACATCCGCTCTCCGGCGATCCGCAAGGCCGTCACCGCGCTGCGGGAGGCCGGGGTCGGCGACGTGACCCCCTTCGGCGACCGGATCCACGTCGCGGTGGCGGACCCCGAGGCCGGAAGGGCGGCCGTGCGCGCCGCCCTCGAACGTGCCGCCGTTCCGCTCGACTCCATGGAGGTGACCCTCCCCTCCCTCGAGGACGTCTTCACGTCCGCGGTGCCGGAGGAGTCCCCGAGATGACAGGCGAGACCTCGGTCACGCTCAGCAAGCTGACGAAGCGCTTCGGCGCCTTCACCGCCGTGGATGCCGTGGACCTCCAGGTGTCCAAGGGGGAGATCTTCGGATTTCTCGGGCCCAACGGCGCGGGCAAGTCCACCACCATCAAGATGCTCTGCGGCCTCCTCCAGCCGACCTCGGGGTCGGCCACCGTGGCGGGGTTCGACGTCGCCCGGGAGCCCGAGCGCGTGAAGCAGCACATCGGGTACATGAGCCAGCGCTTCAGCCTCTACGAAGACCTCACCGTCGAGGAGAACCTCGACTTCTTCAGCGGCATCTACCGCATCGGGCGGGAGCGCCGGGCCGAGCGGAAGGCGTGGGTCCTCGAGATGGCGGGTCTGCAGGACCGCCGTCGCGAGCTCGCGGGGCTCCTCCCCGGCGGATGGAAGCAGCGCCTTGCCCTCGGTTGCTCCCTCCTCCACGAACCCCCGGTCCTCTTCCTCGACGAACCGACTTCGGGGGTGGACCCCTCCACCCGCAGGAGCTTCTGGGACCTCATCTACGGGAGCGCCGAACGGGGGGTCACCGTGTTCGTGACGACGCACTACATGGAGGAGGCGGAGTACTGCGACCGCCTCGCCCTCATCTACCGCGGCCAGCTCATCGCCGTGGGAACTCCGGCGGAGCTCAAGCGCACGGCCATGCGCGACAAGGTCTACCGCGTCGCCTGCGCCGACCCGGCGGGCGCGCTCGACGCCGCGGGCGCCCTGCCCGGCGTCCGGGACGCGGCCATCTTCGGCGGCGAGCTGCGCCTCATCGCCGAGGGCTCCCCCTCCGCCGAAGCGGCCCTGAAGGACTCCCTGCCCGCCCTCGGCGGCACGGCCCTCGAGGCCGTCGTCCCCTCCCTCGAGGAGGTCTTCGTCTCGCTCATCGAGGAGAAGGACCGCGAGGAGGGA
>JBBIUU010000024.1:0-31712 GCA_037440125.1 Acidobacteriota bacterium | reverse complement strand
CTCCCTCGAGGAGGTCTTCGTCTCGCTCATCGAGGAGAAGGACCGCGAGGAGGGAGCGCTCGCGGAGGTCCGAAGATGAGCGCGCATGCGGTTCTCGCGCGTCCCTGCTTACCCGATGCGAGCTGGAGAGCTGGAGAGCTGGAGAGCTGGAGAAGGATGATCCAATACTTCTGCCCCGAATCCGTTTCTTTCCTCCGTCACTCCGTCTCTCTCCAGCTCCTCAGTTCCTCAGCTCCCCAGCTCGTTTGCTTTGAAGCACCACCTTGCCAACTGGAAGGCACGTCGGGGGCGCTCGAATGAACGCCCGCCGCCTCCTGGCCGTCGCCCGGAAGGAATCCCTCCACATCCTCCGCGACCCGCGGGCGCTGGGCGTGAGCATCGCGCTGCCCATGATCCTCCTCATGCTCTTCGGCTACGCGCTGACCCTCGACGTGGACCACGTGCCCTTCGTCCTCTGGGACCAGAGCGGCACGGCGGCGAGCCGCGACCTCGCTTCCCGGTTCACGGGCTCACCCTACTTCTCGCTGGCGGGGACCGCGCAGGGTTACGGGGACATCCGCGATGCCCTCGATCACAACCGCGCGCTCATGGCGCTCGTCATCCCGACCGACTACGGCCGCGACGCCGCGGCGGGACGGCCGGCGAAGGTCCAGGTCATCGTGGACGGGAGCGACGCCAACACGGCCACCATCGTCCTGAACTACGCCGAGGCCGTGGTGCAGGCCGCCTCGCGGGAACTAGGGGTCCGGATGGCCGTGGCGCGGGGGCTCCAGCCTCCCGCCGACCCCCTGGATCTGAGGCCGAGGTTCTGGTTCAACTCCGACATGGTGTCCATGTTTTTCATCGTCCCCGGGCTCATCGCCGTGATCATGATGCTCATCGCCGCGCTCCTCACCTCGCTGACCGTGGCTCGCGAGTGGGAGACGGGCACCATGGAGCAGCTCATCTCCACGCCCGTGCGCGGGGCCGAGCTCGTGCTCGGCAAGCTCCTCCCCTACGTCGCCCTCGGGTCCCTCGACATGGTGCTCGCCGTGGCCGCGGGCCGGTGGCTCTTCGCCGTCCCCCTGCGCGGCAGCCTCCTCGTCCTCGGCGTCATGTCCCTGGTCTACCTCGTGGGCGCGCTGTCGCTGGGCCTCCTCATCAGCATCGCCACCAAGACCCAGCTCCTGGCCAGCCAGGTGGCCTTCGTCGCGACGTTCCTCCCCGCCTTCCTGCTCTCGGGGTTCATGTTCGACATCTCGAACCTCCCGAAGCCGCTCCAGGCGGTGACCTACGTGGTTCCGGCCCGCTACTTCATCGTCCTCCTGCGGGGCGTGTACCTGAAGGGCGTGGGGCCGGGCGACCTGCACCTCGAGGGGATCTTCCTGATGATCTTCAGCATCCTGATGGTCGGCCTGGCCGTGATGCGTTTCAAGAAACGGCTGGTGTGAGGGAATCATGTTCGAGCGTCTGCGCGCCATGCTGCGCAAGGAGTTCATCCAGGTGCTGCGGGACCCGAGGATGCGCGCCGTCCTGTTGGTGGTCCCGCTCTTCCAGGTCATCATCTTCGGCTACGCCGTCAACACCGACGTGCGCGGCGTCAGGCTGGGTCTCATGGACCTGGACAACACGCCCGCGAGCCGGGCCCTTGCCGCGGCGTTCTCGGGCTCGGGGTACTTCTCCGTAACGGACCGCCTGGCCTCCCCGGAGCAGATGGTGACCCTCCTCGACCGGGGCACCGTCCGCGCGGTGCTGCGCATGGACAGCGGGTTCCAGCGCGATCTCGACGCGGGGCGCACGGCGAAGGTCCAGCTCGTCCTCGACGGCACCGACTCCAATACCGCCTCGATCGTCATGGGGTACGCCTCGCGCATCGTCGCCTCGTACAGCCGCTCCGTGCTCGTGGAGCGCGCGGGGACGGCGCTCGGAACGGTCCCTCCGCCCTCGCTGGACATGGCCTCACGGGCATGGTTCAACCCGAACCTCGACAGCCGGTTCTACTTCCTTCCGGCCGTCATCGCCCTGCTCGTCATGGTCATCTCCATCATCCTCTCGAGCATGGCCATCGTCCGCGAGCGGGAGATCGGCACCATGGAGCAGATCATGGTGAGCCCCATCGCGCGGGTGGAGTTCATCCTGGGCAAGACGCTCCCCTTCGCGCTCATCGGGTTCCTCGACACGGCGCTCATCAGCGTCCTCGCCACCTTCTGGTTCCGCGTGCCCTTCCTGGGCAACCCCCTCGTGCTCTTCGTCGCCACGGGGCTCTACCTGCTGAGCACCCTGGGCGTGGGCCTCTTCATCTCGACCATCAGCAGGACGCAGCAGCAGGCCATGATGACGGCCTTCTTCTTCATGCAGCCGGCCATCCTCCTGTCGGGCTTCATCTACCCCATCGCCAACATGCCGGCACCCGTGCAGTGGCTGACCTACCTGAACCCGCTCCGGTACTTCCTCGTGATCATCCGGGGCGTCTTCCTCAAGGGCACGGGGTTCGAGGTGCTGTGGCCCCAGATGCTCGGGCTCCTCGTGCTCGGCCTCGCCCTCCTGGGCCTGGCCACGACGCAGTTCCGCAAGACCTCGGGGTGAGCCTTCGCGTCAGGCGCCCCCTCAGGAGAAGGCCATGAACCGACGACTGCCCATCGCCCTCTGCCTCGCGGCCCTCGCCGCCGCGAGGACCTTCGCGGGAGACCCCGCCGCACCTCCCGCCGCGCCGCTCCCCGACCGGCCGCTCACGCTGCAGGAGTGCGTCGGCGTGGCCGCGGGCCAGAGCCCCGCGGAGAAGTCCGCCGAGTTCACGGTGGAGGCCGCCACCCACGCCGCCGCGGCCGCGAAGGCGCCCTACTACCCGGCCCTCGGGTTCAACCTGAAGGCGAGCCGCTGGCAGCAGAGGATATTCCTCCCCTACGACATCTTTCCGCCCACGGCCCCGCTCCCCACCATCGTCGGCCCCACGGACGACTACGGGCTCTCCCTCAACGCCACCTACACGATCTTCGACGGCGGCGAGCGGAAGGCGCAGCTCGGCGTCGCCGAGGCCCAGCAGAGGGCCACGGTGGCAGACAGGGTCAGGGTCTCCCAGGACCTCACGCTCTCCGTGCACCAGGCCTTCTTCGGCTACGCGTCCGCCATCGACCAGCGCGACGTGGCGCGCAAGGCGCTCGAGCGGACGGGGGACCACCTCAGGATTGCCCGGGAGCGCAAGGCCGCCGGCGACGCGCCCCAGGTGGACGTGGCGCAGGCCGACTCGGAGGAGGCCCAGGCGCGCCTCTCCCTGATCCGCGCGGAGGGCCTCGTCCTGCAGAGCCGCGGCCGCCTCGCCACGGCCATGGGCCTGCAGGCCTCCACCCCCCTGGAGATTGCGGCCACCCACGAGGTCCCGCCCCCTCCCGGCGAGAGCGAGCTCAAGACGGCCCAGGAAGTGGCGCCGAAGGACCGCCCCTCGGTGGTCTCCGCCAACCAGACCGTGGAGGCGGCGAAGCAGAACGTGAGTCTGGCCAAGAGCGCCTTCTCCCCGAAGATCGGCGCCTCGGGATCCTACGGGCGCGAGGACGCCGGCTGGTACCCCCAGGACCAGACGTGGTACCTGGGCGTCACCATGACCGTGCCCATCTTCACCGGGTTCGCCCACAGAGAGAATCTCGCGAAGGCGCGCGCCGACCTCGCCCGTTCGGAGGCCCAGGCCCAGCAGCTCGAACTCTCGGTCCAGGAGCAGGTCTGGGACGCCTACGCCGCGGTCCTCACCGCGCGGCAGGCCATCGACGCCGCGGACGCGCAGGTGCGCAGCGCCCGAGAGAGCGAGCGCCTGGCGCGCGAGCGGTACGCCGCAGGTGCCGGGACCCTCACGAGCCTCCTCGACACCGAGACCTCCCTCGCCCGGGCCGAGAGCTCCCTGGCCTCGGCCCGGTGGGACTACCGCTCCGAGCTCTCCCACTTCCGCTGGAGCTACGGCCACCTGATGCCCTGAGCCCAGGGGCCTCCCGTTGACGCGGCCTCCGGCCGGGGCAACACTGTGCTCCGGGAGGCGGCATGACCAAGCCGGATTCTATCCGCTGGGCGGAATGGGTCTCGGGCAGGGGCCAGGGATGGAAGGCCATCCTGGCGCTCTACGTCGCGGACCTCCTGAGCATCGGGCTATCCGACCAGCTGACGTTCACCGGCTACGTGCCCGCCTGGGTCGGCCTCTCCCCCAACTGGAGCCTGTTCGTGTTGGGGACCCTGGCACTCCTCGTTGGGCTCGCGCTCTGGGCCTGGGCCCACCCGCTCCTCACCCGGCGCTGGGTGATCTCGTACCTGCTGCTCCAGACGGTCTCTCTTGCCTTCAGCCTCGGCGCGCTCGTCAATGGCATCGGCGGGTTCCAGACGGGCCAGGGCGGACGGGTGCTCTTCGAGGACGCGCTCTCTCTCTGGGGCATCAACCTCCTCCTCTTCACCCTCTGGTACTGGAAGGTCGACGCCGGGGGGCCCCACAGGCGCTCCAGCGCCCCGCCCCACCATCCGCCGGACATCCTCTTCGCCCAGCGGGGCTCGGACATCCCGGGCTACGAAGGCTGGAGCCCCAGGTTCATCGACTACCTCTTCCTCGCGTTCACGACCGGGACCGAGTTCGGCCCCACCGACACGGCGTTCCTATCGCGGCGGTGCAAGGTGCTCGCCATGATCCAGTCGGGCATCTCGCTGAGCGTCCTCGCCATCCTGGCGGCGCGCGCGGTGAACCTGATCCGCTGACGCGGGCACGCGGGCCTTACCCGCGGATGGCTCTCCTGCTACAATCGTTGCGACAGGCACAGGATCGCGGGTTGGGAAGCACGGGGCACGGCCCCTCCGATCCTGTTGCCGGAGAATTTCCGGACATCCCACGGGAGGAGACCCATGGCCATCTGCTCGCAGTGCGGCAAACCCATGAAGGACGACGCCAAGTTCTGCGGCTCCTGCGGGGCCTCGAAGCCCGCGGCGCCACCCCCGCCCGAGCGGACCGTGACGGCACCGCCGCCCGAGCCTCCGGCACCGCCGGAGCCGGCGCCCGCGCCCGTGGAGGCGCTTCCCGTCGAGGCGCCCCCGCCGCAGGAGCCTCCCGCGGCGCCGGCGGCTCCCGAGCCCAAGAAGAAGAGATCGTCCTGCCTGATCATCGTGGTGGTGGTCCTCCTGGTGGGCTTCGTGGTCCTCGCGGCCGCCGGCGTGGGCGGGTACTTCGTCTGGAAGAAGGCCAAGGCGAAGGCGCAGGCCAAACTCGCCGAGGTGACCCAGATGGCCGAGCAGCAGGCGCAAGAGCAGGCGCAGGAGCAGCCTTCGGCCGAGGAACCCCCGGCCCCCGAGCCTGTCCCTGAGGCGGTCCCCGAGCCCACCCCCACCGAGCCCGCGCCCGCCGCTGAACCCGCGGCGCCGAAACCCGCGGCCAAGCCGAAGCCGGCCCCGGCTCCCGCCGAGACGCCCAAGTCGGGAGACGTCTTCAAGGACACCCAGCGGGACCAGGTCAACCTGGACAACCTGAACAAGCCCCTCGTCCCCGAGCCTGCCCCCAGCGCGCCCGCGCCGGTGGCCGTCGCACAGACCGCTACGCTCGGCCTGATCCTGGAGTCGGGGGCTCCGGGGACCAAGCTCGTCATCAAGGTCGACGGCGCCAAGGTCTACGAGCAGGACCTCGCCACGGGCGGCAAGCAGCGCATCACGAAGGAGCTCCCCGTGTCCGCCGGCGCCCACCACATCCGCGTGGCGATCTGGAGGCCTCCGCAGGAGCCCGTGGCCGGAGAGTGGGACTTCACCTTCGACCCCGGCTCCCACCCGGTCTTCCGCGTCGACGTGGCCTCCAACTGGAAGATGGAGGTCAAGCGCTTCCAGTGAGGGCCTATGCGGAAATGAGGTAGAGGCGGGACGGAGGCTCGACGGCATGAAGGGCTCTGACCGGGCGGAAAGCTTCGCCGCGACGCCCCAGACGACGCGCGGCCCGAGGACGGGCGCCTAGGCCGACCATGCGGGACGAGTCGGCCAAGCTCCGCGCCCTACGTGAAGGATCCGACCAGGGGTTGAAGTCGGTGACCCTCGGCGGCGTCACCGAGTCGCTGGGGTGGGTGCTGTTCGGCCTCGTCCTGGACATGGGCATCCGGGCGCTCTGGATCCACTTCGCCCTGTGGCTTCCGAGCTGGGGCGGGCTCTTCCTCGACATGACGGGCGTGCTCGTCGTCGGCCTTGCGAGGGGGCGAGGCGCGGCGGCTTCGGTCGTCATGTCGAACCAGATCTACCGCATGGCCTTCGGGCAGGTGTCGAACGCCTTCGTCCTCGTGGAGATCGCCGGGGCCCTGTTCTGGGGCTCCATGGCCGCGAGACACGCCGTGGTCCTCGACCGGCGCCGCCCTGCCGCGCTCCTCCGCACGTTCCTCCTGGCCTCCATCGGCGGCGGAACGGTCTGCGCCCTCGCCGCGTGGCTCACGAACCTCGTGCTGAGGGGCCAGTGGGACTTCATGCCCGCCCAGCAGCAGCTCTACCAGAGACTCACGCCCTGCGACCTGCTCCGGGCGATCCCCGGGGAGCTCGGGATCTCCATCTGGGACAAGTCGGCGACCGCCCTGATAGGGTTCGGGATCCTCTTCGCCCTCCACGCGCTGGGCCGCCGGTTCCCCGCGCTCTCGCCCTCCTGGTGGCGGACCCTCCGCAATTACCCCGCCGCTGTGGCCACGACCCTGTCGGTCCTGATCGCCTGGGGCCTTCTCCTCTCCTGGCGTACCTTCGCGGATCTGGCGAGCCCGCCGCTGGTGATGGACTTTCTCCTCTTCCGGCAGTCCCTCCTGGTGAACACCGCCTACCTCGTGTTGACCGTCGTTTCGACGGCCAGCCTCCTGCGGTGGCGCCGGTCGGCTCTCAACCGGTTCAGCTTCTCGCTCAGCTGGGCCTCCGTGGCGCTCGCGTCCGTCCTTTTCTTCCTGTCGGGGATCTACCTGACGGCGCACGCCCTGACCTGGAGCGTCTATCACTCCCGCTGGAATCACGAGAGGCAGCTCCTCTCCATACTGGAGGCGAACCCCTCGACGACGGTGCCGAATTGGGTGACCGTCCTCTTCCTTCGGGACTTGACGCCCCTGGAACGGTCGCGGCTGGAGTTCACGCCGACGTGGAAGGTCGCAAGACACACCACCTGGGGGGACCTCGAGCAGGTCAGCGATACGCTCTTCCCCCCGGTGGCCGCCTCGGATAAGGCGGAGGTCGAAGGTTACTTGCGAACGCCTTCCGGGCTCCAGCTCGCGGTTCTGAGGGTCGACGGCCCAGGGGGCCGAGGCCCGGTGTTGATCTACCAGGAGGCGCCTTGGATTTTCAGCCCGAGGCACCGGGAAAACTTCGCCCCGGTCATGCTGGCCTTCGCGAGCATCTTCCTGCTCATGGGCCTGCTCTTCTCGCTCCTGGCGCGACAGATGATGAGCTCGACCTCGGAGGCTGTCCTCAGCCGCAAGGCACGCGCCCTCGCCGAGAAGATCCGGGCCCGGAACCGCCGCCTGGAAGCGCTCCAGGTCCAGCTCGAGGAGGCCGTCGTCCAGCGCGAGACCCGCATCCGGGAGCTCGCCAACCTCGCCGAGGTCGGCAAGGCCGTGGGGATCCTGGCCCACGAGATCCGGAACCCCATCGGGACGATCCAGATGGCCTTCGGCAACCTCCTAGAGGCCCTCGGCACGGACCCCAAGGGGGAGCTGGCCGAGCAGGTCCTCATCATCGAGCGCCAGATCCGGCACATGAACACGCTGACCCAGAGCGTCCTCGCTTTCAGCCGCGGGGCCGTCGAGACCCGCGAACGCGGACGCTGCTCCGCATCCTCCGTGGTCACGAACTGCGAGGCCCTCTTCTCGCCTGCCGCGGCTCGGGCCAGGGTGGCGCTGGCGGTGGAGCCGCCCGCCGCGGACATGACCGTGATGGCCCGCGAGAACGAGATCATCCAGATCCTCCAGAACCTCATCCTGAATGCCGTCGAGTCGTTCTCGGGAAGGGTGGGCCCGGAAAGGGAGCGCCGCGTCACCCTGTCCGTGGGGCGGGACCTCGACGCGTGCCTCTTCATCGTCAGCGACACGGGGCCGGGGCTCGCTGCCGGCGACGCCGGGCGCATCTTCGACCTCTTCTACTCCAAGAAGACCGAGGGCACGGGGTTGGGGCTCTTCGTGGCGCGAGAGCTGGCACGCATGTTGCGGGGCGATCTCTCCGTTGAGAGCGAGGAGGGACATGGCTGCCGATTCCTACTCCGGCTACCTGCCGCCGACTAGGATCCTGGTCGTCGACGACAACCGGGACCTGCTGGTCACGATTTCCAAGGCGCTGTCGCGCGTGGACGGCTACGAGGTCGAGCTCCAGGCCGACCCGGTGACGGCCCTCCGGCGCATCTCCGAGGCCCCCTTCGGCCTCTTCCTCCTCGACATCCGGATGCCGGACATCGACGGCATCTCGCTCCTCGCCCACTGCCGCCGCCTCCACTCCAAGGTGCCCGTCATCCTCATGACGGCCTACGCCAGCGTCGAGCAGGCGGTGGAGATCATGCGCCTGGGCGCCGATTACTACCTCAGCAAGCCCTTCTCGCCCGATGCCCTGCGGGACGTGGTGTCGCGCGTCCTCGGCGAGCGGGCCAGGACGAGGCTGCCCCCCCCGGCGCGCGACATCTTCCTCACCCAGGACCCCGCCACCGAGGCCGTCCTCGCGCATGCCAAGGCCGCCGCCGACACCGACGCGGCGGTCCTGATCCAGGGCGAGAGCGGCACGGGCAAAGAGCTCCTGGCGCGTTACATCCACGCGCACTCCCGGCGCTCCGGGGGGCCCTTTGAGGTGGTCAACAGTGCGGCCATGCCCGAGAGTCTCGTGGAGGCCATGCTCTTCGGGTACGAGAAGGGCGCCTTCACGGGGGCCGTGATCGCCATGCCCGGTCGCCTCGAATCGGCCACGGGGGGGTCGCTCTTCATGGACGAGGTGGGCGACATGAGCCTGCCCGTCCAGTCCAAGGTGCTGAGGGTCCTGCAGGACAAGTCCTTCCAGCGCCTCGGCGACTCGAAGAGCCGCACCGCCGACGTGCGCTACGTCTTCGCGAGCAACAGGGACCTGGGCGCCATGATTTCCGAGCGGGCCTTCCGGGAGGATCTCTACTACCGGATCGGCGTCGTGGAGCTCACCCTGCCGGCCCTCCGGCACCGCCCCGGGGACCTGCAGGTTCTCATCCCGGGCTTCCTCGAGAGGTACTCCGCCGAGTCGGGGCGCGAACCGCCGCGGGTGGCGGCCGAGACGATGGAGATCCTGCGCAGGGAACCCTGGCCGGGCAACGTGCGCCAGCTGGAGAACTTCTGCCAGCGCGCGGTCATCTTCTGCCCGCCCGGGGAGTGGCTCACCCCGGACCTGACGCGGGGCCTCCTGGGGAACCAGGCCCCCCCGGGGCCAGGCCGCGAGGTCCTTGCCGATGGACACTCCGCGCACCTCAACCGCGAGAACGTGGTGCGGGCCCTGGCCTCCTCGAACGGCAACGTCTCCAAGGCCGCCCACGTGCTCGGCATCTCGAGGCCGACGCTCTACGCCAAGATGAAGAAGTTTCAGATTGACCCGCAACGCATCGAGGCTTCCCCCGCCCCGAACGATGGCTCGTGAGCCAAGCGAGAGCGTAATAACCTTACAGTACCTTACAGAAAAAACTGTAAAGCTTTACAGTTTTGCGGTCTGCGCTCTGGTCGCCGGCATGGGTCGTCCGGCGTTTATCATCCCGCCTTGCACCCCGGGAGGGGACGGATTAGCATGATTCCATGAAGATATTGGCCACGCTCGTCTCCGTGTTCCTCTGGTGTCTCGGAGGGCTGTTCATCCTCGCGGCCATACACCCCGACGCGATCGCCCAGCACAAGGTGTTGCCCCGGGTCGTCGTGGGGGCGCTCCTGGCGGTCGCGGGGTTCGTGCTCGTGGCGCTCGCATGGTGGCCCCGCGGGCGGAGCGCGGCTCCGGCCGGAGAGGGCGATACCCTGCCGGGGGGCCAGGGCGTGCCGGGCCAGCTCAGCCTCAAGCCCATCGTGTGCCCGCACTGCGGCGGCCAAGTGGACGCCTCCACCGCCACCCTGAACCCGGAGGGGACGCTTACCCTGACGTGCGGCTACTGCAAGGGCTCCTTCCTCCTCCAAGAGGAACCGAAGTGGTGAAAGCCGGGGGGCGGAGGGTGGGAGCCGACCTCGGAGAGTTTTTTCTCTAGGTCTGGCGAATACTAGATCTCTGGGGGTTCCTCCATGAAGAGACTCTTCCTCGCGTGCCTCGCGCTCGCCGCCGGGCTGGCCGTCCACGCCGAGTACAAGTTCCAGGTTCCCCAGAACCGCTGCGTGGTCACGGTCAACAAGGACGCCTCCGTGTCCCTGGAGTACACCATCGTCTTCGCGAACGAGGGTCAGCCCATCGACGTCATCGACGTGGGCTTCCCCGACAACAACTACGACATGGACGAGGTGAAGGCCGAGCTCGATGGGCAGCCGGTCACGGATATCAGGCCCTCCACGGCGGTCGACTACGGCGTCGAGGTCCACGCGGAGGACCGTGCCATCGCCGCCGGCAAGACGGGGACGCTGCGCCTCACCGCGCGCCTCAAGGAGCGCATCTTCCCCGACGACAAGGATCCGCAGTACGCCAGCTTCGTCTTCAGCCCCACGTGGTACGGGGCCGAGTACACGAGCGGCATCACGCACCTCGCCTGCGAGTTCGTCCTCCCCGAGGGCGTGGCTCCCGAGGAGCCCCGCTACCACGACCTCCAGTTCACCAGCGCCCGGGTCGAGGGCGGCCGCGTGCACTACGTCTGGGAGGTCCCGCAGGCCTCGCCCTCGCGCCAGTACACCTTCGGCGCATCCTTCCCCAAGCGCGTCATGGAGCGCCTCGCGGAGAAACCGAAGGGGCCGGGCGTGGGCGAGAAGATCGCCGCGGCGTTCTTCGGCCTCCTCCAGAACTCCCTGGGCTGCTTCTGCCCGCTGTGCTTCTTCGGCTTCTTCATCTTCGGCATCATCCAGAGCCGGAAGCGTCGCCTGCAGTACCTGCCGCCGTCGGTCGGGATCGAGGGCACGGAGGTCCGCCGGGGGCTCACGGTCCCCGAGGTGGCGGTCCTCATGCAGCGCCCCGTGGACAAGGTCATGGCCCTCCTGCTCTTCGGCATGATCCGGAAGAACCTGCTCAAGGTGACCGCCCGGAGCCCGCTGAAGCTCGAGGTGCTCTCCGGAGAAGCGCATCGGTTCAGCTACGAGGCGGAGTTCGCCAAGGCCGTGCAGGACGACGGCAGGATCGACCAAAAAGAGGCGGTCCGCATCATGACCGACCTCATCAAGCGGGTCCAGGAGAAGATGAAAGGCTTCAGCCGGGCGAAGAGCATCGCCTACTACAAGGAGATCATGGCCAAGGCCTGGGACCAGGTGGGCTCGGAGGACTACAGCCAGGCCTTCGAATGGCTCCTCCTCGACGAGGCCTTCGGCGCGACCGCCGCAAAGCGCTACGGCGCCAACCCCATGCCCACGCCCCTATGGTGGGGCACGGTCTGGGGGACCGGCCAGGCGGGCGGCGGCCCCGTCTCGGGCGGGGGCGGCGTGCCGGGCGCCGTCTCGGGCGCCAACACGATCGTGTCGGGCCTGGAGAGCTTCGGCCACGACCTCGTCAACTCCGTGCCGGGGCTCGCCACCGCGGTCACGCAGCAGACGAACCCCGTCCCCATCTCCTCGGGCGGGGGCCACTCGGGCGGCGGCTGCGCGTGCGCCTGCGCGTGCGCCGGGTGCGCCTGCGCCTGCGCGGGAGGCGGACGGTGAAGGCCGAGCTGGAGAGCCGAAGAGCTGGGGAGCTGGAGAAATGAAGGTCAAAGACTGGTTCAAGAGGGCGAAGCCGGTGGTGCCGGGGCTCTACTCGGGCGCGGTGGAGGTGGACGGCAGGGCGCACCGGGCTCACCTGCGGGTGAACCCCTCGCACGACGGCGTGCTCACGCTCGACGCGAGCCGCATCCTCCACCTCAACCCCACCGCCGCCGAGATGGTGAAGCACCTCCTCGACGGGCTCTCCGAGCACGAGACCCTCGACGCCATGATGAAGCGGTACCGGGGCGTGGACCGGGAAGTCCTCGCCGCCGATCTGGCGCGCACGCTCACCGCGGTCAGGACGCTCTCGGCGACGGACCAGGTGTGCCCCCTCACGGACCTCGGCGTAGACCTGATCGAGCCCTACTCGCCGGACCTCACGGCGCCCCTGCGGATGGACCTAGCCCTCACGTACCGCTGCCAGAACCGGTGCTCCCACTGCTACAACGAGGAGGGCCGTCAGGTGGAGGAGCTGGACACCGCCTCGTGGCGCCGGGTCCTCGACGCGCTGCACGGAGCAGGCATCCCGCACGTCGTCTTCACGGGCGGCGAGCCGACCCTCCGCGACGACCTCCCCGACCTCGTGGCCTACGCGGAGGAGCTCGGGCTCGTCACGGGCCTGAACACGAACGGCCGGCGCCTCGCCCAGGAGGACTACACCCGGCGGTTGCGCGAGGCGGGGCTGGATCACGTCCAGATCACGCTCGAGTCCGCCGACCCGTCGATCCACAACCTGATGACGCGCTCCGAAAGCTTCGCGGAGACCCTCGCGGGCCTCCGCGCGGCGCGCGACGCGGGCCTCTACACGCTCACCAACACCACCCTCACCAAGCTCAACGCCGAAGACGCGGAAGCCCTCGTGGACCTGGTAGCCGACGAGGGGCTCCCCTCCTTCGCCGTGAACGGGATGATCTACTCCGGGAAGGGCAAGGCGAGCGGCGTGGAGCTCACCGCTCAGGAGGTCATCCCCGTCCTGGACCGCATCGCGGCGAGGGCCCGGGCGCGCAACCTCCGCCTCGTGTGGTACACGCCCACCCGTTACTGCGAGTTGAACCCCGTGGAGATGGGCCTCGGCGTCAAGCAGTGCACGGCGGCGCGCATCAGCATGGCGGTGGAGCCCGACGGCACCGTCATCCCCTGCCAGTCCTACTACGTTGGCGTGGGGAACCTCCTCAACGACCCGTGGGAGAAGATCTGGCGCCACCCCCTCTGCGAAAAGCTCCGGAAGCCCCAGCTCCCCCTCGACGCCTGCGAGGCCTGCGAACACCTCTCGTTATGTGGTGGAGGTTGCCCCATCGAGGCCGAGCACCAGAACCTCTTCTGCCGAGAGGTGGCCTCGGGAGGCTGAGGCTGCTCTGAGGCTGCTCCACCTCGGGCCGTTCACCGGCCTCCCCGTTCCGAACGCCTTCGCTTCTGTCAGGGCGCGCAATTCCCGCTGGAGTTGACGATCCGCGACCCTCCGGCGGATCCCTCCCCGAAAGCGTTGAAGGCGGTCACGACGTACCAGAAGAGCCGGCCTGCGACGCCGGACGGATCCTCGCTCAATCCCGAGGCCCCCGTCGCCGCGCCCCGATACCGCGTGCAGCTCTCCACGCCGGCCGTCAGCAGGTTCGGGAGATCCGCGAGCGTGCCCCGGTAGAGAGTGTACCCCGCGGCACCGGACACCGGGGGCCAGACCTGGGTGGAGGGGTCGCTCCACCTGAGGGCCATCGAGAGCGTGCTCCCCGGAGCCGCCTCGCCGGGCGGCAGCGCTGACCCCGTGGTGCAAGGCCCGGGTATCTGCACGTTGGTGATCGTGATGTCGTCGATCCACCACCCCGTCTGCTCAACGGAAGTGTCCGAGGAAAGGCGCCAGCGGACTTGATTACTGGCGCCCGCGGGAATCGTCCCTGTGAAGGACGCATAGGTCGTGTTCGTGCCGGTGAAGTAAGTCGTGCCCGAGGGGAACCCGCAGGCATCGCCGGTCCGCGTCGAGTTTGCGGGATAGGCCGTGATCGGCAGCCGGTTGAAGGTTGCGCCGCCATCGGTCGAGAGCTCTACCTGCCCCTTGTCCCAGCCGCCCTCGAGGTCGTACTTGGACCAGAAGGCCAGGGTGCCTCCGCCCGAGCCGACAACGAGCGTCGGCGAGGTGGCGGAGACGCATGCATTCGAGGGGTAACTTCCCGTCGCATAGCACTTGGCCGCGGCATGGCCGCCCGAGGCGGCGTTGGTCCAGGTCGACTGTATCGCCAGCTTGGCCGTCCCCGTATCCCCGCCATCGTCGGACCACGTTCCAGACGTCAGGACACCCATCGGGATCGCGCTCCGGGTGATCGAATTGGCGTCCTCGGCACCGTTCGAGGCGTCCACGGCCCTCACGATGTAGTGATAAGGGGCGCCGCTCGTGAGCCCGACCATGTCGGTGTACATCGTGACCGTGATGCCGCTGGCGATGCGATTCTCCTCTGCCGGCGTGAACGGTGCGGTGTCGCTGCGGTAAACGTTGTAGGTCACCGGGCCGGAACACAGGGGCGTCGCTGCGCCCCATGAAACAGCGAGGGTGCACGTATCGCTGTTGGGACAGGTCACCGAGCCGACGCCGGAGAAGGTCGGCGCCGCGGTGCAGATGCCGGTCGCCTTGGCGCTCGCGCACCCGGATGGACCTGATTCGCAGTAGTTCGTCGCATCCACCGAGGCCACCTTGTACGAGTAGGTCACGTTTCCGCTGACGGTGGCATCGGTCCATGGCGAGCTCGTCTGCCCCGCCTTGACCAGCGTGTAGGTCCCGCCGGGGCAGGCGCCGGTGGCCCGGTACACGTTGTAGGAGGCGCCGGCGGGGATTCCTGCGGACCACGTCAGCGTGATCTGGTTGTCTCCGGGTACCGAAGCGCTCCCGATGACGGGCGCGCCGGGCTTGGCGCAGAGGGGGTCCGCCAGGTGGGACAGGGTGGCCACGTAGGTCTTGACGGCCTTGAGGAAGAACGCCGTATTGCCGCAGTTCGCCTTGCTGTCGCTGGAGGTGTGGTAGTAGGGGTAGCTGCCCTGCGCGCCGCAGTAGCCCTCGTTGTCCGTGATGCCGCAGACTGCCGAGAACCCGTTGTCCCAGAAAGGCGCGTGATCCGAGGCGTCCAGCGAGGGGCAGAGGAGCTGTTTCACCGCGAGCCCCGTGCCGTAGTCCGAGGCGCACTGGGCGAAGAGCGCCGAGAGCCACTGCGAGGAGGTGTTGTAGTCGAGGTCCAGGTCCTCGCCGGTGGATGGGAGGCCGTCACCGGCCCAGGCGATCATGTCCCCGTTGAGGACGCCCTGGATCCCCTCGTGCCGCGCCGCGGCGTCCGCGGCATAGTAGGTGCTCCCGTACAGGCCCTGCTCCTCACCCGTGACGGCGATGAACTTCACGGTGTTTGCGAATCCGTAACCGGCCATGGCCTGGGCCGCCGCGGTCACGGCCGCCGTGCCGCTCGCGTTGTCGTCGGCCCCGGGCGCAGCGCCCGAGGAGGGCATGTCGTCCACGTGCCCGATGATGATGTAGACGTTCTGCGGCGTCGTCTTCCCCACGAGGGAGCCGATGACGTTGGGAGCCTGCCCCGACGTATGCGCCTGGCGGACGGCCGAGAGTCCGAGACCCGAGAAAGCGTTGTACACCGCGTCGGTGGCCGCGGTGCATCCCGCGGAGCTCGAGTACCGCGTCGTCGCGGACGAGATGACATCGTCCCAACAGTACGTCAGGAGCTGCGAGGTCACCGAATTGACGATGTTCTGGACCATGGGCTTCGCCGCAAGGGGGCCCGGCGGGGCGAGCTGCAGCCCCGCGAATTCGGGCGGAGGCGGCTTGGGCGGCGAGAGCAGCGTCATGGAGAGCGGGCGGATGAACCAGCGGTCGGACTCCAGGCAAGCCTCCGGCAGAGAACCGGTGGACCGGATGAGGACCCAGCTCCCCTCGGTCCAGAGGGCCTGGCCGCACGCGGTGAGGAGCTGCGCAGCATCGGGGAATCCGCTCCTGAGGGTGGCGACGGAATAGACCCATCCGTCGACCCGGCCGTCGATCACGGCGTAGTCGTAGCCTATCGAAGAGAGCGTCGCGGCCAGCCCGACCGGATCTCCGACGGCGAGGAAATCCGACTCGGACTCCTTCACGAGGGGGACGCCCTGCTCGATGAGGAACGCCCTGTCCGACGTGGTCTTCCGCTCGATCCTGAGCAGCGCGTCCTCTTCCGCGAAGGCCGCCATGCCTCCGAAGAAGACTCCGGCGAGAGCGACGACGATCTTCTTCATGGATTCCCCCCACCCTGCTTGATTATAGGCTCTTTGGCGCCCACGGGAGAACTGGCGAGCGCACGACCACCCCCCGTCGTCATGCTCCGCGGGTGCCCGGGCGGCTCCCCTGCCCGTTCGCCGCTCGCCCCGCGATTCCCCTGGTTCGGCGGGTTCCCTGAGCACCCCCCATGCGCTAGGCTAGGTCCGTGGAGCGTCGGGGTCTCCGCTGGCCACGGAGCGCACCTCCTCCCCACACCCCTTCGGAGGCCTCCCTCGATGGACCCAGGTCTGCCCTCGGCCCCGCACACGTTCCCCTCGACCTTCCAGTTCGAGCGCACGCGCGCCCTTCGGACGGCGGTGTACCGTGCGGCGAAGCTCTCTCTGCGGCGGAGGGTTCTCGACATCGGCTCGGGCGAAGGGCTCGTGGCCGCAGAGATCGCGTCGCGGACCGGGCGCCCCTGTTTCGCGCTCGACCTGTCGCCCGGCCGGCCTGAGCCGCCCTCGGTGCAGGTCGTGACCGGCGATGTGCATCACCTGCCCTTCGCCGACGGCACCCTCGATGCGGTGACCTTCCAGTTTGTCCTGCTGTGGGTCCGGGAGCCCGCCGCCGCGCTCCGCGAGGCGGCCCGAGTCCTGAGGCCCGGCGGCGCGGCGATGGTGCTGGGCGAGCCCGACATGACCGCCCGCGTCGACGAGCCCGACACGGGATTGGGGCGCGCCCTCCTCCGCGCCACCGAGCTCGCGGGAGGCCACCCCGATGCGGGGGCGCGCGTGGAAGGCTGGATGCGGGATGCGGGGCTGCGGCCGAGGCTCTCCACGACGAGCGTCGAGTGGGCGGCCCTCACCGACCCCGCCGAGGCGGAGCACGAGCTGGCGTTCCTCGAAGAAAGGGGCGTGCTGACGCGTGGAGAGGTGCTCGAGATGGCGAAGCTCGAACGAGCCGCCGCCCTCTCGGGGGCGCGCCGCGTGCTCCTTCCGCTCTGGTACGGGGTCGGGCTCAAGCCCGAGGCGTGAACCCTAAGAAGCTTCGGCGAGGCTCCGGAGGTGGTTCTCCACCTCGTCCACCACGTAGTCGGGCGTGGAGGCGCCGGCCGTCAGGCCCACCGTCACTATCCCCGCGAACCACGCGGCGTCGATGTCCCGGGCGTCCTGGATGAGGTAGGACGGCTTGTAGAGACTGCAGATCTCGTGGAGGTGGCGCGTGTTGGCGGAGTGCTTGCCGCCGATGACGATGACCACCTGCACCTCGGGGTCCTCGGCGAGGCGCTTGGCGGCCTCCTGGTTCTCCTTCGTGGCGTAGCAGATCGTGTCGGCCCGACGCGTCCTGGGGTTGGCGCCCTCGATGGTCTGGACCACGTCCTCGTACTGGTCGGCGTTCAGCGTGGTCTGGTAGAAAACCGTGATGGAGGGGTAGAGGGACCAGTCCACCGCCCGGGCCTGTTCCACCGTGTGGAGGATGTGGTAGGCGCTCTCCTCGAGGTCGCGCGTGTACCCGATGACCTCGCGGTGCTTGGGGTCGCCGATAAAGACGAGGTGGGCGCGCTCGTCGAGGGCCTTCTTGGCGGCGCGGTGGATGTCGTAGACGAACTTGCACGTCGTGTCGAGGATCTCGAGCCCCATGGCCGTCGCGGCCTCGTGCGTGGACGGCGGGACGCCGTGCGCCGAGAAGACCACCACCGGCTCCTTCACCTCGCCCAGCGCGTGGACGGTGCGCACGCCGAGCTGCTCCATCTCCTCGACCACTCGCTCGTTGTGGACGACCTGCCCGAGGATGGCACCCCTGCCGCCTTTCGCGGTGAAGCGTTTGACCTTGAGGTCGGCGATGCGGACGCCCGAGCAGAACCCGTACTTGGCGGCCCGCTTGATCTTCAGCGTCATGGTCCCTCCAGTGCGTGCAACGCGGTCGGCCTCCCGGCCATTCCAGCCCTTCGGCCCTCACGCCGCGGGCTTCTGGGCCTCCGCCGTGGTCCTGACGATGCGATGCCCCGGCTCGGGCAGGACGAGGTCGGGCCGGGTGATCTGCCGCCTCATGAGCTCCTGGAGGGCGATGCCGAAGTCCCTCACGTCCTCGCCCTCCTTGAACTCCACCAGGCCGTCGCCCCCCGAGAGGAGGAAGTGGCTGCACGCCACGAGGTAGAGCCTGGCCGGATCGAGGGGCGCGCCGCCCACCATGACGTCGTAGGCTTTGCCTCCCTCGTAGCGCACCTTCAGGCCCGAAACCTGCAGGAACCCGCCGGGCGCGTCCTTCGTGGGCATGGCCGCGCACTTGCTCAGGAGCGACTGGACCTGCGCGCCCGTGAGTCGGACCGTGCAGACCGAATCGAAGAAGGGCAGGCACGCCAGGAGGTCACGCCCCGTGACCGGCCCCGCGGGGAGTCCCGCGCGAATCGTGCCTGAGTTGAGGAGCGCGATGTCCGCCTTGGTGGCTTCGCGCATGGCGTCGGTGAGGAGGTCCCCGATGACCGCCTCCTGCGACCTCAGGACGTTTCGGTCGCCCGTGAGCGCCACGGGGAGCTTGCCGACGACCTCGCTGAGCGCGGTGTTCTCCTTGTCCAGGGAGTCCTTGAGCAGGGCCACCACGGCGGGGTCCTCGGGTGTGGCGGAGGTGATGGGAAGGAGGCGGCCCGTGACCGAGGCGGGATGGCCCTTCTGGACCCTCACCTTGACTTCGCCGAGGTAGAGTCCCCGGTCCCCCGCCTGCACGATGGGGACGCCGTTCACGACCTCGGGCCGCTCCATGACCTTGTGGTCGTGGCCGCCAACGATCAGGCCGACCTGCGGGTACCTCTGGGCGATCGCCCGGTCCACGTCGATGCCGCAGTGGCTGAGGACGACGACGAAATCCCAATCCTTGACGCGCTCGGCGAGAACCTTGCCGATGGCCTCGAGGGGGTCGCCGAAACGGTAGCCCTCCGTGTTCCCCGGGGCCGTCGTCGTGGGCGTGTCGGCCGTGGTGACGCCGATGAGCCCCACGCGCAGCCCCCCCGCATCGAGGTCGAGAGATGTTTTCCAGAACACGTGTTCGGGCTCGGGCGCCGAGAGGTTGGCCACCACGATGGGGATCCCGGCGTGAGCCGCCCGCGACAGGAGCACGCCCTGCCCGAAGTCCCACTCGTGGTTGCCCGTCGTCATGGCCGTCACCTTCATCTGCGACAGGGCTTTGAACTCGGGCGCACCCTGGAAGAGCGTGGAGAACGCCGTCCCCGTGAAGAGGTCCCCGGCGAAGAGGAGGAACGTCGGCTCGCCCGACTTCCGGTTCTCGGCCCGCACGCGGTCCACCTCGCCCGAGAGGCGCGCCATGCCCCCGGCGGGTTTGCCAGCGGGGGCCTGGATGGGCTCCACCTGGCCGTGGAAGTCGTTGAAGTGGAGGATCGTGAATTCATAGGTCTGCGCCGGGGCTCTCTCGGCCGCGGGGACGAAGGTGGCCAGGATCAAGATGGCGATCACGACCCAACCGGTCCTGAACTTGCGCATGCGGTACTCCCCTCTCGACCCACTATAGCAATTTTGGCCCGTTCCGGCGCCCGTTGGGGTAGACTCGCAGGCAGGGAGGACGGGCCATGGCAGGAACCCCGAAGAACCCTTTGAAGGCCCTCCAGGTCATCCCCGGCGTGGGCCCGAGCATCGCGCAGGACCTCCTCGACCTGGGAATCGTGCGAGTGTCGGACCTGAAGGGCAAGAACCCGGAGCTGCTCTACGACGCCCGGTGCGTGCAGATGGGCCAGCGGATCGACCGGTGTCTGCTCTACGTCTTCCGCTGCGCGGTCTACTACGCTTCGGCGACACGCCACGACCCCGAGAAGCTCAAGTGGTGGAACTGGACCGACGAGCGGATGGGACCGGCCCCTCAGAACCCGAAACGCTCCACGCGCTCCACGCGGGCGTAGGTCGCGACGGGGTCGACGACGAGGTCGGGCCGCGCCGAGAAATCCGCCTCGTAGGTACGGTCGTCCGACGTCCTGAGCGGCTCGCCGGAGGGATCGAAGGCGTAGTTCCCCGCCCCTGCGAATCGCTCCTCCGGAGACTCCGAGCCCGCGACGCAGCACGCGAACATCCATGCGCCGTTCTCGATGGCCCTCGCGCGGAGCAGCGTCTCCCAGACGTGCGTCCGCCGCCACGGCCACCAGGCCACCGCCACGAAAGCCGTCACGCCCGCCTCGAGCTTGAGCGCGCGGGCCTGCTCCGGGAACCGGAGGTCGTTGCAGTTCAACAGCCCTACCCTCGCCCCATCGAGGTCTACCGCCGCGTAGCGGTCGCCCGGGTCCCACAGGCGGTGCTCGTCGTTGGGACCGAAGAGGTGCACCTTGTCGTAGCGTGCGAGCTCGCTGCCCCCCCGCCAGACCGTCATGCGGTTGCGCCGCTCCTCGGTGAAGGAGCCGAAGAAGAAGGCCGTTCGGGGATGCTCGGCGGAGAGCCGGCCGAAGGCATCGCGCACACGCCCGGGCGCCACCGAGCGCGTGTAGCCGTTGAGGAAACTCTCGGGGAAGACGACCCAGTCGGCGCCCGCATCGGCCGCCTCGCCGGCCTCCCCGCGGAGCCTCGCGAGGTTACTTTCCACGTCCAGGCACGTCCAGCGGGAGAGGTGGATTCTCATGCGGACAACTTACCACAAAGAAAAGCCCGGCTCGGGCCGGGCTTTTCGGCGCGACTGAACGCGCGCCCAGGGAGGGAGGTCGAAGTCATGCGGCCACGGGAGTGTCCCGGGTGACGCGCCCGTCGCGGATTTCGACGATGCGCCCCGCGCGGTTCGCGAGGGCCATGTCGTGGGTCACGACGACGAGGGTGCGCCCCTGGTCCCACAGCTCCTTGAACAGGCCCATGATGTCGCCGCCGGATGTGGTGTCGAGGTTGCCCGTGGGCTCGTCGGCCAGGAGGATGTCGGGGTTCATGGCGAGGGCCCGGGCGATGGCCACGCGCTGCATCTGGCCGCCCGAGAGCTCGGTCGGTTTGTGGTCCATGCGGTCCGCGAGGCCCACGCGCGCCATGAGCTCCTCCACGCGGTCCTTGCGCTCGCCCTTCGCGACGCCGCCGAAGAGCATGGGGAGCTCCACGTTCTCGAAAGACGAGATCTGGGGCAGGAGGTTGAAGTTCTGGAAGACGAACCCGACCCGGCGGTTGCGGACATCCGCGAGCTGGTCGCGGTCGAGCCCGGCAACGGCCTCGCCCGCCAGGTGGTAAGAGCCGCCCGTGGGCGTGTCGAGGCAGCCGATGAGGTTCATGAGGGTGGACTTGCCCGAGCCGGAGGGGCCCACGATGGCCACGAACTCGCCCCGCTTCACGGAGAGGTCGATGCCCTTGAGGGCCTCCACCTGGACCTTTCCCGTGTCGTAGATCTTACGGATCTGGGCCATGTCAATGATGGCGCCGTTTCCGCCGTTCCCGTTCTTCCCGTTCTTCTTGCCGATGGGCCAGTTCATGGGCGCTCCGTCCAAGAGCCGTCGGCGTCCGGCCGCCAGCTAGTTCCACTTACGCAACAGAGGCCTCCGAGGTTTCGGGAGCCGAAAGGCTTGGAGCATCGCTGTTCACGTCCTGTCCCCTGTCCCCATCACTCATACCTCAGCGTCTCGGCCGGGTTAATGGAGGCCGCCCGCCTCGCGGGGAAGTACCCCGCCAGCGTCCCCACGAGGGCGAGGACCGCGATGGTGAGGGCGGCGATGCGCCAGGAGATGGTGGGATGCCCGAGCATAGACAGCCCCTGGTACTTCTCCGTGGGGAGGGCCCCCATGAGCTCCACCAGGATCACCGAAACGGTCAGCCCGAGGGCGCCGCCCGCGAGCGTGTAGAGCATCCCCTCGATCAGGATGGGAGTGGTGATCTCCCACCGGCGGGCCCCCAGGGCCATCTTGACGCCGATCTCGCGGGTCCGCTCCTTCACGATGGCGAACATGATGTTGGCCACGCTCACCCCGCCGATGAAGAGCGTCAGCCCCCCGATGATGGCCAGGAAGGCCAGGATGGCCGTGAACATGTTGCGCATGTCCTGGGCGTTCTTGGCCCGGTCCCAGACGTGCAGCGCCTGATCGTCATCCGGGTCGAACTTGTAGAGGGAGCTCAGGGTCTCCCGGAGGGTCTTCAGGGTATCGTCCATCTGCTTCGGATCCGGCGGCATCACGACCAGGACGCCCAGGGGACGGTCCCCGTACTGGAACAGGAGCGTCGATCGGGGGACCGCCGCGAGCCGGGTATCGGGGCTCTCGCCCCCCAGCCCTTGCGCCAGCTTGTGCTGCATCACGCCGATGACCGTGTAGGTCTGACCGCCGACGAGGATCTGCTGCCCCACCGGATTCTCGTCGCCGAACAGCTCGCCGGCGAGCTCGTCGCCGAGGAAGATGACGCGCCGCTTCTCCTCCTCGTCGCGCGCCGAGATGAACCGGCCGCCCGCGACAGACTTGATGTTGCGCAGACGCTCGAAGGCGGTGTCCACGCCCCGGAGGTTCACGATGGCCGTGGTCTCGTCGCGGTCGAGGAGCACGCCGCCCTTGCCCGTCCATCCCGACACCAGCACGTCCGCTCCCAGCCTGCCCTGGAAGACGGGGATGTCCTTGGGCCAGATCTGGATCTGGCGCCCCTTGGGGTAGCCCTGCCACTCCTTGGTCGTCCGGCCCGCGTGGACGAGGGCGAACGCGGCGCCCCATCCCTGGAACTCCTCCTCGGCGCGGATGCGCGCGCCCTCTCCGAAGGCCAGCAGGAAGACCATGGAGAGGGTGCCCCATCCCACGGTCAGGATGGTCAGGGCGGCCCTCCTGCGCTGGTGCAGGAGCGAGGCCTTCAGGAGATGGACGAGCGATTCGAGGCGCACGCGTGCCTCCGGCACGATGTGGGATGTGGGATGTGGGATGTGGGAAAAGAAGACGCTCGCGTCATCGCCCCTGGCCTCTCCTGTTTCTTTCCGAAATCCGAAATCCCAAATCTCAAATCTTCCCTAAAGTTTCATCGCATACACCGGGTCCATCCTGCTGGCGCGCTCGGCGGGCCCGTACCCCGCGGCCAGGCCCACGAGGCCCAGCACGAGCACGATGAGGAGGTAGACCACCAGGGAGAGGTTCGGGGTCCCCACGTACTGCTTCAGGTTGAACTTCGGGAAGACCCCGATGAGACCGTACGCCGCCACCAGGCCGATGGCCCCGCCGGCCGCCGTGAGGATGATCGTCTCCAGGAGGAACGAGGCCAGGATGAGCCCGCTCTTGGCCCCCAGCGCCATCTTGATGCCGATCTCGTGGGTGCGCTCCTCGACGCTCACCCTCATGATGTTGGAGACGCCCACGCCGCCCGCCACGAGGGTCAGGAGCCCGGAGACGCCGAGGAGCGCGGCGATCGCCGTCATGAAGGCGTCGGCGGAGCGCGCGAATTCGGTGAAGTCGTCGAAGTCCAGCGCACCCTTGTCGGTCGGGTCGAACTGGAGCCTGCGCGAGAGCACCGAGCGGACGCTCTCGACGGTCTCCTTGTTGCGGGCCGGGTCCGCCGGCTTGAAGAGGAAGAACCGGAACTTCTGCTGCCCCGTGAGGGACCGGAACGTGGAGATCGGGATCACGACCGAATCGGAGTCCCAGCCCTCGTCGCCCCCCGGCTGGTCCTCGGGGTCCAGGACGCCGACGATGGTGAAGGCGAAATTCTGGAGGAGGATCTCCTTGCCCACGGGGTTCTTCTCGCCCGTGAGCTGCTCGGCGATCCTGTAGCCCACGAAGGCCACGCGCCGCTTCTCCTCCACATCCTTCGCGACGATGAAGCGCCCCCCCGGGAGTTTGGGCAGGCGGCGGATCTCGAAATAGTCGGGCGCGGTCACGCCCGTCACGTCGGCCTCGATGGCCTGCGTGCCGCACGCCGCCAGCATGTTCCAGTGCTGGCCCGTCGAGATGGCGCCGAGGTTCACGGCTTGGTTCCTGACGGCCACGAGGTCGTCGTCCGTGAGTTCGAGCGGCCGCCCCTTCTTGAAACCCTCCCAGGACTTGTACGTGCGCCCGGTCCAGGCGAAGACCACGTTCTCCCCCGCACGGCTCAGCTGGAGGCGCATGTTCTCGTGGAGGCCCCGGCCGAACGCCATGAGGAGGCCGAGCGCCAGCGTGCCCCAGGTGATGCCCAGCACCGTCAGGAGCGTCCTGAGCCGCTGGCTCCGGGCGTCTACGAGAAGCTGCTGGACGGCGATCCGAAGGGCGAGCGGCATTCCGGCCCTCTAGGTCGTCGCCTTCGGCGCCTTCTCCAGCACCTTGTCGGACTTCTTGAGGCCGGAGAGCACCTCGACGTTCAGGCCGTCGGAAATGCCGACGGTGATCTCCACATTCTTGGGGGAGGACTTGGACGAGGGGTCGGGAACCTCCACGGAAGCCTTCTCCTTGCCCTTCTCGTAGAAGACCACCCTCTCGGGCAGGAGGAGGACGTCCTTCTTCTCCTGGATGATGATGGACGCGTTGCAGGAATACCCGGCCCTCAGCGCGGTCTTCTGGCCGGGGTCGAGCGTGATCTCCACGTCGAAGACGGTGGCCCCGTCCTTGATTCTGGACTGGGGGGCGATGCGGGTGAGCTTCCCGGTGACCTCGGCCGAGGCGATGGCCCCCACCTTGATGCGCGCCGGCAACCCCTCCTGCAACCGGCCCACGTCGATCTCGTCCACCGTGCCCCGGAAGAGGAGCTCGCGCATGTCGGCCACGGCCGCCAGCTCGGTGCCCGGCTGGAAGGAAGTCAGCGGGACGATGGGGTCGCCGGGGTTCACGGCGCGGGTGAGGACGGTGCCGTCCGCGGGGGCGCGGATGATGGACTCGACCTTGGCGCTGCCCGTGTCGATGCGCCCCTTCAGGGCGATGTCCCGGTTCTCCTGCGCTTCGGCGAGGGCCACCTTGGCGAGCTCGTACTCCTCCTTCGCGTCCTCGTAGTCCTGCTTCGAGATGATACCGCTGTTCTGGAGCCCCTTGTACCGGTCGTACTTGGCCTTGGAGCGGTCGTAGGTGGCCTGGGCGCGGTCCGTGGCGCGGTCCACGCCGGTGCGCTCGGAGGGCGTCGGGTCAGGCCCGATCTCGAAGAGGGGGTCCCCCGTCTTTACCTGGTTCCCCACTTCGACGAAGCAGTTCTTCACGATCCCGGGGATCTTGGATTTCACCGAGAACTTCTGCTTCGGCTCGATGTCGCCGACAGCCTGCGCGCGGTCCGTGATGGGGCCTGCGGTGACCTCTACGGTCTTGGGCCCGGGGTCGCCGCTCTTGTTGTAATGTACGTAAGCGTATATGCCCCCGGCGATGCCGGCGGCCGCCAGGGCCGCAATCCCCAATTTCATCGTGCTGTTCACGCTCTCCCCCATACCAAGGCATGCCGATCGCGAAGCCCCTCCGGTGTCACCCGGAGGCGGGCTCCCTCAGCGGCAGGGCTGCTTCCGAATTGTACGACGGCCGCGTGGGGTCGCTGTCTAGGGGCGCCCCGTGGACCGCCGCGTGTGGATCATCCGACGCACTCGCGCGCCGTCCTCACTCGTACCGCAGCGTCTCCGCAGGGTCGATGGACGCGGCTCTTCTCGCCGGGAAATACCCCGCCAGGACCCCGATGAGCCCCAGGATCGCCGCCGTCCCCACGCCGATCTGCCAGGACAGGGTGGGCTTGCCCAGGAACTCCAGCGCCTGGTTGCCCTCCATGGGCACCAGCGAGAGGAGGGTCACGATGACCACCGAGATGAGCAGCCCGAGCACGCCGCCCAGGAGCGTGTAGAGCAGTCCCTGGAGGATGAAGGGGCCGGTGATCCAGGAGGAGCGGGCGCCCATGGCCATCTGGATGCCGATCTCGCGGGTCTTCTCCTTCACCACGGCGTACATGATGTTCGCCACGCCGATGCCGCCGATGAGGAGGGTCAGCGCCCCGATGATGCCGAGGAAGAGCTGCAGGCCGATCATGACGTTGCCCATGATCTTGGAGCTGTTCACCGTGTCCCAGATCCCGAAGATCTTCGTGTCCTCGGGGTCGAACCGGTACTTGGCCCCCATGGCCTCCTTGAACTCCTTCAGGGCCCGGGGCATCTCCTCGGGGGCCTTGACCTTCAGCACGAGGTTGTTGAGCCGCTGGCGGCTGTACTGGCCCACGTAGGTCGTGATGGGAATGACGGCGTGGTCGTTCTCCATCCCCGCGTAGTTGCCCATCTGGATCTTGGGCTTCATGACGCCGATGACGAGATACGGCGCGCCGTCCACGAGGAGGGTCTTCCCGACGGGGTCCTCCTTGCCGTAGAGCTTCTCGCAGAGCTTGTCCCCCAGGAAGATGACGCGCTTCTTCTCCTGCTCGTCCAACGGGTTGAAGAATCTGCCGCCCGCCTGCGGGACGTGGTTGCGGATCTCGCCGTAGATATAGTTGGTCCCGATGAGGTGGCCCGTGATGGTGTTCCGGCCGTTGGTCATGACGGCGCCCCAGTTGTGGCACTCGCCGAGGACCGCCTGCAGATCGGGGAGGCGCTTGCGCAGGTAATCCACGTCGTCCGCGATGGGACGGATGGGCCGCCCGGCGGGGAGCCCCTTCCAGGCCTTCGAGGTCTCGCCCGGCCAGATGATCGCAAGGTTCTCGCCCATGCCGCGGCGCCCCTTCATCATCTGGTTCTTCAGGCCCTCTCCGAAGGACAGCAGGAGGAGGATCGCCACGGTGCCCCACGCGATGGCGGCGACCGTGAGCACCGCCCGCTTCTTCTGGAGCTGGGAGGCCCGGACGAAGAGCTGGAAGACCAGCTTCATGCGCATGGCATGCACCATTTGGGATTTGGGATGTGGGAGGTGGGAAAGCAGGCAATTCTCATCGTTTCATTTCCCTTTCCGTTTCCGAAATCCGCTATCCCAAATCCGAAATCTCGCTCACAGCTTCATCGCCACGACGGGGTCGAGCCTGCTCGCGTCCCGCGCCGGGAAGTAGCCGGCGAGGAGCCCCACGATGCCCAGCGCGGTGGCGGTCAGCGCGGCGACGGAGGGGGACACCACCGGGATCCCCACGTACTCCCCGAGGTTCTTGGGAAACGCGGCGCAGATCCCGAAGGAGATGAGGAGCCCCAGCGCGCCGCCGGTGCCCGTGAGGACCATGGTCTCCATCAGGAACTGCTTGAGGACCGCCCCCCCTCTGGCGCCCAGCGCCATCTTGATGCCGATCTCTCGCGTGCGCTCCTCCACCACCACGTTCATGATGTTGGAGACGCCGATGCCGCCCACCACGAGGGTCAGGCACCCCACGATGCCGAGGAAGAGCTGGAACCCCAGCATGAAGGCGTTCATGAAGGTGAACATCTCCGTGGTGTCCCATATCTTCACCGCCTCCGTGTCCTTGGGATCGTAGTGGAGACGGCGTCCCAGGATCCGGTTCACCTCCGCCGTGACGGCCTTGTTCCCCTCCGGGGTCTTCGCCTTGTAGATGAAGAGGTCCACGTACTTCTGCCCGGTGATGGCCTTCAGGGTGGTGGCCGGGATGAACATCTTGTCCTTGTCGCGCCCGCTGTAGCTGCTGTCCTGCTCCTTGGGCATGAGGACGCCGACGACCACGAAGGGCGAGCCCTGGGCAATGAACACCTTCCCGATGGGGTCCTCCTTGCCGAAGAGGTCCTTGGCGAACTCGTCCCCGAGGAACGCCACGCGCCTGCGGTTCTCGATGTCCATCGCGTTGATGAACCGCCCGCCGGGCTTGGGGATGAGGTTGCGCATCTGCCCGAAGATGGGATGGACGCCGGAGACGTCCACGGCCATGCTCTTGTCGCCCTGGTGGACCTTGAAGCTGTCGGTGTACTCGCTGGAGATGGCGTCGAGCCCCTCCGCCTCCTGCGCGACGGCCTGGATGTCGTCCTCGTAGACGACGATGGCGCGCCCCTTGCCCAGGCCCTGGTAAGGGACGGACGTGCGGGCCGGGAAGGCGATGACGATGCGGTCGCCGAGTCCCGCGATGCTCTTGATGAGCTGCTTGTGGAGGCCCTGCCCGAAGGCGAGGAGGAGGCTCACGGCCACGGTCCCCCAGACGATGCCGAACACCGTCAGGAAGGTCCTGAGCTTCTGGCTCCGGAGGTCCCTGAAGAGCTGTCGTCCCACGTCCACGATGGTCAGCATCGCTTCCTCGTCAACAGCTCGTGATCAGGCAATAGGGTGGGACCTGGTGATTTGGTGACTTGGTGATCTGGTGATCTTGTGATCTGGCGATCGAGTGAACTTGCGATCACCGTCTCCAATCCACAGCTCTCCCTTCACCTGATCACTCTTCACCTGATCACCTTCCCTAGGCGATTTCCTTCGGCGGCCGCTGCACGACCTTGTCGCCCTTCTTGAGCCCGCTCACGACCTCGATGTTCAGCCCGTCGGAGAGGCCCGTCTTGACCTCGACCTTCTTGGGCGGGGCCTTGGGCACGTCCCCCGGGATCTCGACGAAGGTCTTCTTGCCGCCGTCCTCGAAGATGACCAGGCGCTCCGGGATGGTGAGGATGTCCTTCTTCTCCCGGATGACCACGTCGGCGTTGGCGGAGTAGCCCGCGCGCAGCGTGACGTTCGCGTTCGGGTCGAGCTCGATCTCCACGTCGAAGAGGGTCGAGCCCTCCTTCTTCTGGGCCTGGGGAGCGATGCGGGAGACCTTGCCCGTCACCACGTCCGTGGGCAGGGCGCCGACCTTGATGCGAACGGGGAGGCCGACCTTCATCTTGCCCACGTCGATCTCGTCCACGGTGCCCTTGAAGATGAGGTCCCTCATGTCCGCGATTGTGGCCATCTCGGTTCCGGGCTGGAACGACGTGAGGGGCACGATGGGGTCACCCGGGTTCACGGCGCGCGTGAGGATGGTCCCCGCCGCGGGGGCGCGGATGATGGTCTCCATGGCGGCGCCGCCGCCGGAGACGCGGCCCTTGGTCGTCAGCTCGCGGTTCTCCCTCGCGCGCTGCAGGGAGACCTGCGCGAGCTCGAACTGCTCGCGCTTGGCGTCCAGGTCGCCCTTGGCCACGACGCTCTGGGCGAAGAGCTGCTTGTACCGTTCGTAGTCCGCCTTCGCGCGGTCGAAGGAGGCCTGGGCGGATTCGACGGTCCGATCGACGTCGATGATGTCCTGGGGCGTGGGGTCGGGCTGGACCTCGAAGAGGGGATCGCCGGGCTTGACCGTGTCGCCCACCTGAACGACGCAGGTCCTCACGAGACCCGAGACCTTGGACTTGACCTGGAACTTCTGCCTCGGCTCGATCTGCCCCACCGCCAGAGCCTTGTCGGTGATGGAGCCCACCTGGACCTCGACGAGCGTGATGCCGTTTTCGCCTTTCCCCCGGCTGAGCACGACCGCGTAGAGGGCGATCGCGACGCCGCCCAGCATTGCCAGGATCAAAAGCCACTTGAACAGCTTTTTCATGGCCCTTACCTCTCCTTCGCTTCCCGGCGCCGCCGCACCCCGCGGATCGCCGATCTCTGCGGCTTGATACGGGAGAAGGGGGGGAAAGTTCTCGTGCGGCGGGGACCCGGTGGGGCGTTCGGAAGCCGACGCCAGCACAAGCGCCATCGCCCCCCGGCGCTTCCCCAGGGAAACCATTCGCCCGCGGCGCGCGGTTGAGACGTCCCAGTTGCCGTAGAGATCGGTCCGGTTCGACTACTCGGTGCGGGCCCTCTAGCCAGACGTGGATTGACCGGGACCCAAAATCATGTTTGAGTAGTTAGCGGTCCAAGTCTGACCAACGCTGCGGTCGCTCCCCTGGAGAGAGGGAGCGAGACATCGGGGGCAACCGGTTCGGTCCGTTCTCGGAGAGCCCATGATGAAAGAAGCGGCGCTCGCTCTGGCCTCTGTAATCAGTTTTCTCAGTGTTGCAGCACCTCGGGCCTCGGCGCCCGCGGCGCCGGCGCCGGAGAACCTGCCCACCTGCGCCAGCCCGCAGGCCATTGCGCCCATGCAGGCGGCGGGGGGAAATCAGGTTTATTTGAGTTCTGAAGTCGTCTGGAACGGGAAGGATTTCGCCGTGGCATGGGTGGACTATGCGGACGCCCGCCTCCACTTCAGGCGCTTTTTCGCGGACGGAACGCCCGCCGCGGCGGGCGTGGTCCCGTCCGCTTTGGTCTGCGATGGGCACTCTCCCAGCCTCGTTTGGAACGGGAGCGGCTACGGCGTGGCGTGGCGGGCGCTATCCCCATCCGGGTATGAACAGATCTATTTCGCCAGGCTCTCTGCCAACGGAGCGCTGGTGGGGAGTGAAGTGAAGGCCTCCTTCGTGGGTTCGACCGAAACGGCCGATTGTTTCTACCCGTCACTGGCCTGGAGCGGGTCCGTATACGCCCTGGCCTGGGGCGACTCCCGAGGCGACTATAGCGGCTATCGCGATATCTTTGCTACCCTTCTCAACGGAGACGGCACGATTGCCAACGGCGGGGCATCCCACGACCTGATCGTATGCGATGCTCTCTACCACCAGGAAGCGCCGTCGCTCGCGTGGTCCTCTGCCTACGGGCGCTTCGTGGCGGTATGGCAGGATTCTCGCAACTCGACTTACGACATCTATGGCGCCACACTCTCACCGCTTGGTGCGGTTAGCGGTTCGTCGCTTCTGGACGGCGGGGCGGGCCTTTGCTTCTATCCGTCCGTCGCCGACATGGGGAACGGCCTGGGGCTGACCTGGGGCGACACCCGTGATGGGAATAACGAAATTTACTTTGCCCGGCTGAGCGCCACGGGAGGCAAGGTCGGGGCCGACCTCCGCCTAACCAACGACTCAAATGCCTCTTACGCCCCCCGAATCGTCTGGACCGGCGCCGAGTTCGGCGTTTTCTGGTACGAAAGCAGGAGCGGCAATTATGAAACCTGGTTCCAGCGCGTGAGCGCCGCGGGGGCGGTGTTGGGCTCCAATGTCCAGGTGACCGTTTCAACAAACTCCGAATATCCTGCCGCGGCCTTTGCCAAGTACGGCTACCTCGCCACGAGCACACTTCCGGGCCTTGCCAACTTCGTCCAGGCGTGGGGGTGCAATTACGCCTACCAGCCCCCCTGCCCGGAGAACCTCGTGGCCTACGGCATCACGGGGACCGCGGCCACCGTTTCGTGGCTCCCCGCCATTGACAACAGCACCGACATCGCCTACTACCAGGTGTACCGGAACAACGCGCTGGTGGGCCAGACGAGCGACACCTACTTCGCCGACTCGGGCCTGAGCCTCAACACAACCTACCAGTACGCCATCCGGACGGTGAACGCCGCCCAGTACACCAGCACGGGGTGCGGAAGCGGCTCCTCCCTCTATGTGAAGACCAACGCGACGCTCATGCTCATGGTGAACAAGAGCACCCCCGACGCCGCCCTCACCTGGACCGACGCCACCATGAACAACTACAACATCTACCGCGGGACTTCGCCCCAGGTGATGAGCCAGATCGGCAGCACGGCGGGCCAGAGCTTCGACGATCCCAATGTCCTCACGGACAATGTCCTCTACTTTTATACCGTGGACGAGCCGGGATGGTGAGGGGATCGAGCCGGGGAAAGATAGAGCCGGAGAGCCGGGGAAAGCGCGCAGGAGAAGGGGGGCGCACGGAAAAGGGTTATTCTGTCCCGATCACTTGATCACCCGATCACTTGATCACCCGATCACCCGATCACTTGATCCCCTCATCACCATCCCCCCTCCCGATCTCCCCAGTGGTGTATCCTGTCACTCTTCAGATAGGGGGGATCCCATGCACTTCAAAGACAGCCGCACCGCGCAAAATCTGCTCAAGGCCTTCGCCGGAGAGAGTCAGGCCCGAA